>SXSC01000193.1 GCA_005792355.1 Opitutaceae bacterium | reverse complement strand
ATTGAATTTGCGGCATTCGTCTCCCTTGCCACGGCTGGTTCCCGCCTTCAATCCCGGACCGGCCCAACTCAGGTTCAGGTCTCTTTTTCGTTCCTCTCTCCACCTCTTCGCTTCAGGTGCAGGTCAGGATGTCTGAGGCTTGGCCGAGCGCGAGGCGGGAGATCAGGTAGAGTGGCACTGCCGCCGCGAGGCCGACGCTCGTGGCGCGGGGACTGCCGGTGAAGACGTGAAACAGCACGAGCAGGGGCACGATGAGCAGCGAGCGCTCGTCGGTGAAACCCGCGAGCAGCACCGCTCCGCCAGCGAGCCAGGGCGAGCGGGCGACGAGGGCGAGCGCGAGGAAGGCGTGCGCGCAATTATCGAACCATCGGCAGGTGTCGCGCCAGACGCTGGTGCCCACATAGGTGCCGGCGATGGCGAGGGCGGCGGCGAGGGCCGCGCCGCGGTCGCCGCACGCCCGTTCCGCGGCGAGCACTAGACTCACCAGCAGCAGGGCATGCAACGCGAAGCGCGTGACATGCACGCCCGGCACGCCCGTGTGCGTGAGGTGACCGACGAGCGGCACCAGGAAGCGGAAGTTGCGCTTGGCCTCGTTTTTCTCGGGCGAAAACTCGGCGGTGTAGTCGTACCAGGGGTTGTCCACCCTGCGTTGCACGACCCCATCCCAATATCTCTCCCAAGAGCGTCGCACGTCGCTCGTCAGGGGAAATCCCGGCCAGGAAAAAAACGCCGGCAGGACCCCGCACAGCAGCACTCCGGCCACCAACCAGCGGGCGCGCGAACCGCCGGTCACCCAGGCCAGCGCGCGCGACCAGCGACCGGAGTGGACCGGAGGCGTGGTGACGGCGGAGGGAGGGAGGGGGTCGGACATGTTTAGCGCGCGCGCGCGTCGCACGCGGGAATGGTGCGGAAGACCTTGGCGAGTTCGGCCTTCTTGGATAAGATCGGAGTGACGATGACGATGCCGGGACGTGGCGCCAGAGGTCTCATACAGGTCGGAGTGTGATGACCGCGAGGCGCCGCGGGCGCAAGCGTGGTGAGCCGGGAAAAGGTGTATCCGGTGTCCGGCCGGCGACGAAGGTCAGGGTGCCAGTGCGACCGTGGGTGCGACCGGGCCGATGGCGTGGGTGTCGCCCGGGCGAAAAATCACGTGCAGCTCCGCCACGACATTGGCGGGCAGTGCCGCCGCGATCACGGCGCTGGTGCCGGCGGTGAGCTGGCCCGTTTCGCGACGGAGCGGGGTGACGACTTCGTAGGTCACCGCCGCCGGACCGGGATTGTCGAGGGCGAGGCGAACGAATTCCGGCTGCCACGATTTGACCAGTAGATGGTGGTCGATCGCGGTGTCGCGCCGCGTGCTTAGGTGCCGGTAAACGATGGGGGTGGGTTTTTCTGCCGGCCGCAATTCGCGATACGCCGCGAGGCTGAACGGATGCCGTTCGTCGCCCTGAAAGAGCCAGACCTTCGCCGCCACCCGGCCCTCCCGGCCGAGAAACCGGGTGGCGGGCACAATCGACCAGCCCGGCGTCGCGCGCGAAAATTCCTCCGCCGTCGCAAAGCGGGCGCCGGGGGGCCGCTGCAACGTAATCCACCGTGCCGGCGATTGACGGTGGAAACCGGTGACCGGCCGCTCTTCCGGCAGCGCCACCACCAGCGGTGAGTCGGCGGGCTCCAGTTGCTGCGACCATTCGCGCCATGCCTGGCTGACAAAATTGCCGGTCACTCGCTCGGGATCGCGGAAGGACAGCCAGCCGGCCTGAGGCGTGTGGGTGGTCACAGCCCACCCGACATCGCCAGCCGCGACGAGCGCCCCGGCCCAGCCGATCCACCGGAGATGCCGTGGCAGTTGTTCGAGCCCCCAGGCGGACACCACCGCGATCCACGGCGCCACGAGCACAAAATATCGAAACCCGAAGGGGTGCCACTGCTGCATGGCGTGATAATAAACCAGAAACACCGCCACGCCGCCGGACCAAACCAGAATCAGCCGGCTGGCGCTGCGCCGGAAGCGAACCAACGCGAGGAGCGTGCCGTTCGCGAACAACGCGAGCGTCACGAGTCCGAAGGTGGTCACGTCGGCATCGGGCTTGGTCCGCGGTAGCACCGAGGTGAGGAGGGTCTGCCTCCGGCTGAGACCGTCCAGGGTGAAACCATCGACGGTGGCCACGAGTGCGGCGAGCGCCGTGCCGAGGCTGCGGCCGACCGCGCGCAAGCTGTGGGGCTGGGAATTCGGTTCGCAGTTTTGCGCGAGCGACGCGACCAGATTGCGGCCGAGCTTGGTGGCGAGTTCGCCGGTCGATTCCGCGGGCCGGTGAACCCGACCGACCCACTCGCCCGGGCCGAGCGCGCTGCCGTACGCCCGCCAGTTGCGGACGAAGCCCGGCCCGGCGAACAACGCCCCGCCGAGGGCGGCCGCGAGCAGGGTGCGGCCCCATTGCCGCGGTGCCAGCGGATGGCGCCGGCCCAGCCAGAGCACCCACGCGATGGCGGCAGGGGCGAGATAAAACAGGGTGCCCTTGGCGCCCAGCGCGAGCCCGACCCCGACCGCGCCCAAGCTGGAGCCCACGCCCCGCCGCAACGCGCCGAGCCAGAGGTGAAACGCCGCGGCAAAAATGCCCGTCGTGATAAGATCGGTTTGGGCGGCGGTGAACTGCACGACCACGTTGGCCATGCCGAGGAGCAGGGCGCCGGCCAGGAGGGCGGCCGTTCGCCCCAGCCCGGCCTGCCGCGCCAGTCCGACCGTCGCCGCCACCGCCATGATTCCGCCGAGGGCCTGGGGGACGACGGCCAGGCGGAACCCCTCCGCCGTGCCCATGACCAGCCACGCGGTGAACACTTCCGGGATGGCCGAGACGAAATTCATCCGCGCGTCAGCCGTAACCAGCATCCCGATACGCCCGTCCTGCAGCCACTGCCCGACCCGCGGCAGATGATACGTGAGGGTGTCGAAAACGGTCGCGTGGACGAGGGCCGCGAGCGTCGTCAGCGCGGCCAGCACGATCAGCAGACCGAGGCCCACGGCCCGTTCCGGGCCGGCGGTGTCCAGGTGTCGCCGCACCTCCCGCAGTTGGAGCCGCCCGGCGTCGAAATCGGCCGCCAGCACGGGACGACGCGCGAGGATCAGTCCGACGAGTGCGAGGGCATGAAGCGCGAGGAATCCGCCCGGTCCGAAGCCCCCGGTTGCGCCCAGGATTACGCCCGCCCCGGCGACGAGGGCGGCAAACGCCACCCCCCACGCCAGGCCGGTTTCCAGCGCGCCCCGCCTGGCGTGCCCGGAGGCCGCGACCACGAGCCAGGCCGCCACGCCCACGAGCGCTGCATCGGTTGCCAGGAGGGCGGGGAGGAGAAAGGCGGGGAGGTCCAACAGCGGGGGGCGTTGGGCGATGAGAGAACTTATTCGCGCGCGAGCAAGCGATCTTGCGCGGCGAACCGGCCGGGTACGGGCCGGTGCCCGCCGCCCGACCCGCTGGCCGTCGCAGGGCGAGGCCGCGTGCGTGACTTGCCTATGGAAGGTGGCGCCGTGTCGTCCGCCAGACGGCGCCGATCAGGAGTGCGAGCAGGGCTAGCGCGATCGAACCGGGCGGCGGCGCGGTGTCGCCGAAGAATTGCAGGTGGTGTTGGAGCTTGGCGGCCATGTTCATCACCGCGCCTTCGGTGTTGTGATTCTGCCAGCGGACAAAGCCATGCGGGCCAGCCCAGCGCTCAAAGGCCAGATTCTGCACCGCGAAGTGCAGCGCGAGGCCGAACACCAAATCGAAAACCGCTCCGGCGACGAGAACGATCCGCCACCGCCGGGCGAGCGAATCCCATCGGGCCGCGAGCAGGGCCAGGCCAAGGAGCACGAGCGGTTGCAGGCAGATGTGGGCCAGGCCCCACGTATCGCGCGCGCCGTGCACTCCGACGCCGAGAAGAACACTGGCCCCGATTGCCGCCGACCAGCCGGACCGCACGGAGGGTGCGGCCCGTCGCGCGGCGTTCAGGAGGATTGCGCCCAAGACGAGCCAACCGAGCAGGCCGAATGCGAAGAGGAGGTTCACCTGGTAGAGCTGAAACCACCAGTCGCGCAGCGCTCCCCAGAAGTTCGTCTGCGTGATGAGCGATTCGTCGAGGGGCCGCAGAAAGTGCGGCACGAGGGTGTCGTGGAGGTTGAGTCCGATGCGCAAGATCTGCTGGTCGGGATTGGCAGCGGAAGCCTGCACGCTCGTGTTGGCGAGAAACGTACCTTTGGAGCCGAAGGCGGATATCGCCCAGCCAAACCACGTGGCCAGAACCGTCGCACCCACGAGCACGCCCGCGGCGGTGGCCTGCCACCACGCACGATCTGCGCGGCGTGTCCATGCCCGCCCGATCCACGCCGCCGCCATGACGAGGCCGGCGATGCCGGCGGAATAATGCGTGAGGATGCCGGCGGCGAGGCTTGCGGCGAAAAGCGCGGCGGGCGCGACCGGGCGTTCGCTGTCCCAGGCGCGCAGGAAAAACACCAACGCGGCGAGGACGAAGCAGGCGGCGGGGAGCTTGGTCCAGGCGAACGTCGCGTTTTGCACGAAGAGCGGGCTGACCATGAACAGCAGGGCGAGCACGGGCACCGCCCGCCGGCCGCCCCAACGCCACGCGAGCAACGCGGCGGGAGCGAATGCGAGGCTCGCGAGGAGGGTTGAAAGGAATTGATACGGCGCGAACGCCACCTGCGTGAGCGCGAGCCCGGCGGCGGTGACGACGTTGGCGAGGGGCGGTCGGGCGGTGAGCGCGGCGTGACCAATAAACATGGTGTCGAGCGGACCGCCCTCGACGAAGAACCGCGCCCGTTCCCAGTGTTCGTACCAGTCGCCGGTCCAACCACCGCCTGAATAGGTGGCGACGAGCGCGAGCCAGCCAACGCACCACGCCGAGATGACGAGTTGCCAGCCGAGCAGGGCGCGGAGCGCGGCATCGTGCCAGAGCTGGCGGAGGGGGCGATGGAGCGCCAGGCCGCAGGTGACGGCGGCGGCGGGCACGGCCCAAGTGAGGGAGAGGGGCAGCTTTGAAACAAAAATCGCCCAAGCGCCGAGAAAGAGGCCGAGCAGGAAAAGCACGAGCGCCGCGAGCCATTTTTCCGCGGTCTCGAGCGAAAGCGGCGCGGTCACCGGTCGGGCGAAACGTGCGACCACGACGCCGATGAGCGCGAGGCAGGCGAGGGTGACGATCAGCATGAAGTGGATGGGGGAAGGATGCGCCAGGGTCGCAATCAAGGGAATCGTTGAATTCGTCGCAGCAAAACAAGATTTACGAACAAGGTAATGCGGCCTGCAGCTTGAAGCCACGGAATTTGAACAGAAGACAGGAAAGGGAACGAAGGGTCGCTCGTCTCCCTCCGGGCGCAGCGGCCATGAGCACCACTGAGAAGTGGCTGACGCGGACCGGTGCTCTCGAAACATCTCGCCGGAAGATAAACAACATCTTCCGACCCAGACGGTGTTCCGCGCTGCTTACGGGCCGGCGACGGCATGAGGGGGCGATTGTCGGCGCGCCAGCCTGGCAACCTACGCGAGTTGAACCCGAACGCATTACCACGACAGGTCAGACCATCGGTGGATGCATCCGCCCAACGGCCGGCCAGGTGCCGTCGGGGCTGTACCGGCTGTCGATGGGGATGTCAGACCCCGCGCCTGCGCCGGGGGTAGGGACGTTGGTGCTGGTGGTGCGCGATCCGACCGGCGCCGTGCTCGCCGAGGCTTTCTGCCTTTAGCGCGGCAGCTGCGCGCGGCAGGCAAACGGTCCCCCGGGGTGTTTCATGACGTGGGGCGCTCCATGATCTTGAGCAGGACCATGTCCCCATCGGACCAGACATTTACGAGGGTGCCCGCGGGTTCGCGGAACCAGCCGCTGCGGGCAAGGAAGCACTCGTTGGCCGGGCCCGAGTTGAGCAGGACAAAGCCGATGCCAAGGACGCGCAAGCGACGGACGATCTCCGCGGGGGCGAGAGAGGGGTCGAAGACGAAGCGCACCTCGGGGCTCCAGAGTGGCACGGTGCGCGCGCCGAGGAGCGTGAGCAGTGCGTTGGGGCCGAGAACCAGCAGGCGCTCGCGGCCGGAAACGCGGACGATTTCGGGGTAGATCGGACGCTGATGGTAGTTGTGCAATGCGCGCCCGGTGGTCAGCCAGCGATCGGGCGGCAGGCGGTAGACGTTGGCCGGCAGGGGCAGCACGGGCAGTGCGGCATCGGCAGCGAAGAGCGTCAGTCCGGCGGCGACCCCGACGAGGTGGCGCCGGGCGGGAACCCAGCGTGCGAGGACCGCGCCGCCCAACACCGCGCCCACCCAGAGCGCGGGACTCAACACCCGCAAGGAGTAGAAAAACCCGGCGGCGGTAAAGCCCACCGAAGCGATCCAGATGACGATCGCCAGGCCGGCGGCGGCGAGCAAACTGCGGGCACGGGAGAAATGAAAGAGCGCACCGGCGGCGAGGCCCAACATCCCAGCCGCGGCATTGACGAGCACGAGCCGTGCGGCCTCGGGCGGCACATGCGACCAGCCGAACTCGTTTTGAAAACACGCGTTCAGCCAGGTATGGACTTCGTTTACCGGAAACAGGCCGCCAACGCTGAGATTAAAGAGCGGGTTGCCGGTGCGGAACCAGTTGCGCAGGTACCAGGGCCTGCCAGCCCGGGTAGTACCACGGTGAGCGGGGGATGTACTCGACATAGAGCCCGCCCAGCAAGAACGCCGCCGCCGCCACGCGACCGCCCGGCTTCAGGCCGGGCAGCGCCCACGCGAGAGCGGCGCCGACGGTGAGCAACCGGGCGAGCCACGTCAGCAGCGGCGGCCAGTCACCAAAAATATAATACGCCGGCATGAACACGCCGTGCAGCGCCACCTGCCCGAACACCAGGCGCCAGGGATAAAGCAGCAGCGCCGGCAGCAGTTCGCCCGGCCCGTGGTGCGAGACCTTGGCCTGAATGGTGTGCGGCACGGGCGTGCCGTAGTAGATCCACGCGAGCGCAATCCAGGGGAGGTAGAGCAGCGCGCCCAGCGCGACGGCGCGGACGATTGGCGCGAGCCGCCGCGGTGTGACCGGGGTGCCCGGCGCACCGAAGATGAGCCACGCGATGCCGAGCGCGGCGAAAAATACGCAGCCATCGGGCCGGGTCCATTGCAGGCCGGCGCAGGCCAGCGCGCAGGGCCACAGCCGAGCGCCGTCGATGAACGCCCGCCACGTCACCACGATGCAGAGGATCAGTAGCGCGGTCTCCATGCCGTTGATCGCGAAATCCAGCGTCTTGGGGATCGAAGGCCCAGGCGAGGCCCGCCGCGCCCAGTGCGAGCGGCGCGAGTTGATCGCGGCGCAGGGTGCGCAGGGCGAGCCAGAGCGCCCCGCCGAGCGCCCCGGCGCTGACCACCCGGAAGCACCAGAGGGCGCGCAGCGCGACATCGTCGCCGCCGCCCAGCGCGAAGAGCGCCGGCAGCAAGGTACCCAGGGGTGAGGTAAACGTGTGGAGGCGTTCGCCGGGCTGGAAGACGAGCCCGTGACCGGTCGCGAGGTTGAGGCTGGCCCGAAACGTGATGAAGTAGTCTTCCCAGATGTGGCCGGTCAGGGCGGCGAAGCCGAGACAGCCGAGGGCGGCGGCGAGGCCGCAAACGAGGGGCAGGCGCACCGCGGACTCGGGATCGTCGTCGCTTCGCGCTTGAGCTCGCATGATGACAGGTGGGCCGGCGCCTAGCCCGAAGATCTCACACGCAAACGGGTGAGTTCTTCGCCCGGTCGGGCCGACTTCGTCGGGGCTAACCGCGAGGTGATCGCTCCCCCGACAAGTCGGGGGACGGAAATTTCTCTGAGAATCCTCTTCATGGCTGTGAAACTTCCGGGCGGGCGCCGGGGAAGTTGCGTCTTTCCGGCACGCGTGCCGGCTTGGCCGGCCGGCCGGGGCAGCGGTCTGTCATCGCGGCGGATTCTGAAATTGGATACGCCAGATGCATTGCCCGCCCGCCGGTCGGCTAGCGCAGGAGGTTGTATTTGAAAATCGCCCAGAGCGCGCGGAAGCCGTCGCGCCAGCCGATTTTCTTTCCCTCGGCGTAGGTGCGGCCGTAGTAGCCGATGCCGACCTCGTAGATGACGACATCGAGTTTCGAAACCTTGGCCGTGATCTCCGGCTCGAAACCAAAGCGGTCCTCCTCAATCTTGATGCCCTGGATGATCTCGCGGCGGAAGACTTTGTAGCAGGTCTCCATGTCCGTGAGGTTGAGATTCGTGGCCATGTTGGAGAGCAGCGTGAGCAGCTTGTTGCCGACCATGTGCCAGAAATAGACGACGCGGTGCGGCTGGCCGCCCTGAAAGCGCGAGCCGAAGACGACGTCCGCCTTGCCGTCCACGATCGGCTTCATCAGCCGCGGATATTCCTCGGGATCGTATTCGAGATCGGCGTCCTGCACGATCACGATGTCCCCCGTGGCGGCTTTGAACCCGGTGCGGAGGGCGGCGCCCTTGCCCTGGTTGACCTCGTGATAGACAATCTTGTCCACCAGCGGCGCGATTTGCGTGCGGAGAATGTCGCGCGTCCCGTCGCGCGAGCAGTCGTCGACGATGATGATCTCCTTTGCGGCGACCGGCGCGGCGCGCACCCGTTCAACGATGAGGCGGATGGTCTTGGCTTCGTTGTAGCAGGGGATGACGACGGAGAGTTTCATGCGGGCGCGGGGCAAAAGTTAGGCCGCGACTCCGCCGGGGGAAGCCTTTTCGGCACGGTTGATCCGCACAACCCGAAGACGCTGATCCTGGAAATCCATCCGATCGACTGCCAGCGGACAATCGCGGTCTGTGTCCCGAGCCAGTAGGTGCCCGTCGGAGGCGGGTTGCGGCTGTGCCGCGCGGGGATCTCCGCGGCGGAAACACCTTCCGCGTTTTCCGTTCCTTCTTCAAACCGCGACCACTTCCACGCGGGAGAGAAGCCAAGCTGGCGGAGGAGGTCTTCACAGTCTTCCCACGCGAGGCCGAAGGCACGCACGTCGGCCACGCCGAGCCGGGCGATGACCTCGACGCTTTCGGAGCAGAGGTCGGCGCGCTCGTCGCTGGAGACCGTCTACAAGAAAGGACGAGCCGCCTCATTTTCGCGATGGCATCAGGCGGGCGATTGCGCCACGTTGCTGCGGTGTTGCTGAATTCCCGCCCCGCATGAAAAAAGTCTACGTCGGCATGAGCGCTGATTTGCTGCACCATGGGCATCTCAATATCCTGCGCGTCGCGCGCGAACTGGGCGACGTCACCGTGGGCGTCCTCACCGACCAGGCGATCGCCAGCTACAAGCGGCTGCCCTTTCTGGGCTTCGACGAGCGCCGCGCCATCATCGAGAATATCAAGGGCGTCGTCAGCGTCGTGCCCCAGGAGACGCTCGACTACGTGCCCAACCTGCGCTTCCTGCGGCCGGACTACGTCGTCCACGGCGACGACTGGAAAACCGGCCCGCAGAAGGAAACCCGCGCCCGCGTGATCGCGGCGCTGGCGGAATGGGGCGGCCAGTTGATCGAGCCGGAATACACCGCGGGCATTTCCTCGACCAAGTTGATCCAGGGCCAGCGCGAGATCGGCACGACGCCCCAGGTGCGGATGCGCCGGTTGCGGCGGTTGCTCGCGGCGAAGGGGATCGTGCGCGTACTCGAGGCACACAACGGCCTGTCGGCGTTGATCGTCGAGAACACCGCCAGCAATGAAGGCGGCCGGCGGGAGGAGTTCGACGCGGTGTGGCTCAGCAGTCTGACCGATTCGACGGCGAAGGGCCGGCCCGACATCGAGCTCGTCGACCGCACGTCGCGGCTCCAGACGATGAACGAGATCCTCGAGGTCACCACCAAGCCGGTGATCTTCGACGGCGACACCGGCGGGCCGGTCGAGCACTTCACGTTTCTCGTGAAGACCCTTGAGCGGCTCGGGGTCTCAGCGGTGATCATCGAGGACAAGGTCGGGCTGAAGCGGAATTCGCTCTTCGGCACCGAGGTCGAGCAATTGCTCGACACCGTCGAGGGATTTTCCGGGAAAATCTCCGCCGGCAAGAAGGCGCAGGTGACCGACGACTTCATGATCATCGCGCGGATCGAGGGCTTGATCGCCGGCCAGGGCATGGACGAGGCGCTGCAACGCGCCCGGGCCTACATCGCCGCCGGCGCCGATGGGATCATGATTCACAGCAAGGAGAAGGATGGGCGCGAGATTGCCGAGTTTTGCGCGCGTTATGCACGGCTCGAACAGCGCGCGCCGTTGGTGGCGGTGCCGACCTCCTACAATCACCTCACGGAGGACGAGCTGCGCGCGCTGGGTTTTTCGATCGTGATCTACGCGAATCATCTTCTGCGCAGCGCGTATCCGGCGATGAAGCGGACGGCGGAGCAAATCCTCGCCCGGCACCGCTCGCTGGAGGTCGACGGCGACTGCATCCCGATCAAGGAGATCCTCAACCTCATCCCGGGATCCCGATAGCGGCCGGTCCGGTTTCCAATCCGCATGCCTTTTCAATCTCTGGATTGTAGCGTGATTTCGGGCGCCAATTCCCGACCGGCTGCTGATTCGGCACATCCGATGTCGATTGAACGACCGACCGGAAAACAAACTTCCTTGTCGCAGCCCGCCAGGTTTTTCGCCGCATGATCCCCTGTGATGAATTTTTCCGCGCCCTCACAGGGCAGGGCGTCGGCTACTTCGCCGGCGTGCCGGATTCCTTACTCAAGGACCTCTGCGCCTACCTCACCGATCACGTGGCGCCGACGCACCACGTAATCGCGGCCAACGAAGGTGCGGCGGTGGCGCTCGCGACCGGTCACCATCTGGCGACGGACCAGATCGGGCTCGTCTACCTGCAGAACTCGGGCCTCGGCAACACGGTGAATCCGCTGCTGTCGCTCGTTGATCCCGAGGTCTATTCGATTCCACTGCTGCTCCTGATCGGCTGGCGCGGTGAACCAGGCGTGCCGGACGAACCCCAGCATCGAAAACAGGGCCGCGTCACCGGCGCGACGCTGGAGGCGTTGGAGATTCCCTCCGCCGTGTTGCCGGACGAGGCGGAGGGGGCGGGGCAGACGGTGGCCGCGGCGGTGGCGTCGGCCCGCGAGCGACGGGGGCCGTACGCGTTGCTGGTGCGTAAGGGGACCTTTGCGCCGTACGCGTTGAAAACCAGCGTGCCCGACCGCGGGCGGTTGCGGCGGGAGGAGGCGCTGGGGCTCATCCTGGAGCAACTCGACCGCGACGAAATCATCGTGGCCACGACAGGCATGGCGTCACGCGAGGTCTTCGAGCACCGCGCGGCACGGCAGAGCGGGCACGCGCGCGATTTTCTCACGGTGGGGGCCATGGGGCACGCGTCGCAAATCGCGCTCGGGATCGCCGGCGAAAAACCCGGGCGCGAGGTGTGGTGTCTTGACGGCGACGGCGCGGTGCTGATGCACCTGGGCGCGCTCGCGATCATCGGGGCGGGCGGGGCGAAAAATTTTCGGCATGTCGTGCTCAACAACGGCGCGCACGACTCCGTGGGCGGACAGCCAACGGCGGGTTTCACCGCGGACTTTTGCGCCATCGCGACCGCGTGCGGTTATCGCTGGACGCGGTGCGTGGAGACGCCGGAAGATCTCACGCGGGCGCTGCGGGAACTGCGCACGGTCGGGGGGCCGACGCTGCTCGAGGTGCGCGTGAAGCGTGGCGCGCGGAAAGATCTGGGCCGACCGACGACCTCGACCTGGGACAACAAGCGTGAGTTCATGGCCTATGTCCGGGCCTGACACGTGGTCATTTTTCAATCCCGTCGCCCTGCGCTTCGGCGCGGAGTGCTGGCGTGGCGCGGGCCGGGATGTCGCGGAGAAAAAGCTTTTGCTGCTGACGTCCGCCGGCCTGGTCCGGCGGGGCACGGCGGCACGCGTGCGCGCCGGCTGGGGGGGCGCGGCGGAAATCGTCGTCTGCGATCGCGTGACGCCCAATCCGGAGATCACCGCGCTCGAGTCGCTCGCCCGCGATTTGCGACCGGCGGGATTCGACCGCGTGATCGCGCTGGGCGGCGGCAGCGTGGTCGATTCGGCGAAGGTGCTGGCGGTGCTGCTGGCGGACCACGCGGCGGATTTGGGAAAGATCCTGCGCGACGGTGCGCCGGTGCCGGCCGGCGCCGCGCTGCCGGTGGACGCCGTGCCCACGATCGCGGGGACCGGGAGCGAGGTTACGCCCTTTGCCACGGTGTGGGACACTGGGACGCGGAAAAAGCACAGCCTGAGTTCCCCGCGGGTGTTTCCGCGGGTGGCCTATCTTGATCCGGAACTGACGGCCGGGGTGCCACCCGACCTGGCGGTCGCGACCGGGCTCGACGCTCTGTCGCAGGCGTTGGAGTCGATCTGGAACGTCTGGGCGAATCCGATCACGCTGGACCTCGCAACGCGCGGTGTGCGGCTGGCGCTGGCCGCCCTGCCCACACTGGTCGCCAGCCAGCGGCCCGACGCTGCGTCACGCGGTGAACTGCTGTTTGCGAGCCTGCTCGCGGGACTCGCGATCAGCCACACCCGCACCGCCTTGGGGCACTCGATCTCGTATCCGCTTACGGCGCACTACGGCCTGCCGCACGGGCTCGCGTGCGGCTTCACGCTGCCGGCCGTGCTCGACTTCAACGCTGCGGCGGACGACGGCCGGATCGCGCGGGCGGCGGTCGCCGTGGGCTGCGGCTCGATCGCCGGGCTGCGGCGGAGCCTCGTCGCGGTGCTCCACGCCGTCGGCACGGATGATCTCCTCCGCCGCCATGGCATCGACGGGGAAAAACTCACCCGCCTGGTCCCGGAGATGATTTACCCGGGTCGCGCGGACAACAACCTGCGGCCGGCGACGCCCGACGACGTGCGGGCAATTATGCAGGCCACCGGCGACTATCTGCCGGCGTGTCAGACGCTTGTTTCCCATGGCTGAATCCCTGAACGTTGTTCTCCTGATCGCCGACGGGCACGGTCATCACACGGGTGATCTCGACTGGGGCACGGAGGAATTTCGCAACCTGCGATCGCGCTTGGAGCGGCTGCGGCTCGGCGAGCGCGGCTTTGCGAAATTCAACAACGTGATCTCGCCGGCCGTCTCGACGATCATGTCGATCGAGAGCATGCTCACCGGCCTGTATGCCGCGAAGACCCACAAGCTGCACTGGCGCGAGTGGCCGGCCTGGGACCGCCTCGACCACCCGCAGCTCAGCACCTTCCTGCAGGGCCGCGGTTACGACGTGCACGGGTTTTCCTATCTGCTCAACGCCGAGAACTGGATGCCCGGCATCCTCTGCTACAAACCCGAACTCTACCGCGATTTCCCCTCGCATAAACGCGACACGCACTCGCACCACGCGGTGCTCGCCGCAGTGCAGCACTACTTCGCGCACGACTTTAAGGCCGGCCGGCCGCAGTTCCTGATGGTGCACTCGATCTTCGTCTTCGATTTCTGGGACGAACTGATGGCGCTGTTCGCCCGGCATGGGATGACGGAGGCAAACACGGTCTTCGCGTTCACCTCAGATCATTACTTTCCCAAGAATTTCGGCCGCCAGTGGCTGCTTGGCGAGCGCGACGGCTGGTCGATCTGGCACCACACGGATCTGACGGAACACAACACCCGCGTCTTCCTCTATCTGAAGTATCCCGGCATCCGGCCGCGTGAGGTCGGTGACGTTGTGGCGGGCTACGATCTGGCGCCGACGTTGCTTGAACTGCTCGGCCTGCGCGCCGCGTGGCCGGGCCAACTTGATGGCGAGAGCGTGCTGCCGTTGCTGTCCGGCGAGACGCGGCCGGCCGGCCGGACCGTGCGCAACGACAACGTCTATCCCTACCAGATCGGCGAAAAACAGGGCCGGATCTCCGCGGTGCGATGCGGGCGTTTCAAGTATGTGCGCCGGCCCGATCCGATCTCGTCCTACATCTCCTATCGGACGCACGAACCGTGGGCGTCGGTGTTTGGCCACGAGGAGCTGTTCGACATCGAGGCGGATCCGGAGGAGCTGCGCAACTTGATGGATTCGACGGAGCCGGCGGTCGTCGCGGCGCTCGCCCACGGCCGGGCGGAGATGCTGCGGACCTCCGATGCGATCCTCGATTTCCACGCGGCTGGATTGCGCACGTATGCCGAACAAAGTGGTCTCGCCACTCGGCTCCGACCCGCCGGCTCGGCCGGCCGAATTCTTTGCCTGCAGTCGTGTCCGGCGGAAGTGTGCGTCACGCTCGTGCGGATGCTCGCGACCCTGTTGCCGGAGGCGTCGATCGATGTCGTGGCGAAGGATCTCGCCGGCCACGCGCTGCCCGCCCGCTGTCGCGTCGTGCCGCAACCGGACGGGGCGTACGACGCCGGGCTGCGGCTTGCGAATTTTCCGGTGGGCGATTACGTCGCGGCGTACGATGCCGCGGTGCGACCGGCCGGTGAGTTCGCGGCGGCCGGCGCGACGCTGCGGGTTTTGCCGATTGCGGCAAAATTCACGCTGGGCCTCGACTGCTCGCTCACCCCGTTGGGCGATTCCGAGCGCGCCGTGGCGGGCGGGGTCGGGGCCGCCCTGCGGCGGGCGGCGCTGGCGCCGCTGCGCGCGTTGTTCGTGAAACTCAAGCCCCGGCTGCGCCGTTGGCTGCGTGCGGTCGAAGGCGGCGGCGGGGCTGGGATGCCGCGGCACTTGTCCGACCGGATCATCCGCGGAGATCGCCCCGAGTGAAGGCGCCGCCGGACCAGCCCCCCGCGTGCGATCACCACGCCGGGGTAAAGCAGCGCTCCGTGCGCGCGGTGAAGTGGAGCGCGCTCGCCGAGGTGCTCGGGCGTGGCGCGCAGCCCGTGGTGCTGCTGGTGCTCGCAAAGTTGCTCACGCCGGCGGATTTCGGCGTGGTGGGTGTCGCGATGATTGCGATCGGGCTGGCGCAGATCTTCCAGGAGTTCGGCCTTGGCAAGACCTTGATCCAGACCGACCACAGCCTCGAGGCGTACGCGAACAACGCGTTCTGGATCAGTGTCGGCGTCGCGCTCGCGCTCTACGCGGCCATTTTTGCTTTTGCCCGGCCGATCGCGAATTTCTTTCAGAGTCCGGAGAGCGCCGCCGTGCTGCGCGTGCTGGGGCTGCACGTCGTGCTGACGAGCCTCGTTTCGGTTCATGCCGCGATGCTGCAGCGGGAGATTCGTTTCAAGGCGCTCTTCCTGTTGCGGTTTCTGCCGGCGCTCGTCATGGGCGGGGTATCGATTGGCCTCGCGCTGCTGGGCCACGGCGTGTGGTCGCTCGTGTGGGGCACCCTCGGGGGCGCCGCCGCGCAGGTGATCCTGTATTGGTCGGCCTGCGCGTGGCGGCCCCGGTTCCGCTTTGACGGGGCGGCGTTCGGCCGGATGTTCGCCTACTCGAGATGGGTGTTGCTCGAGTCGATGCTGGCGTGGCTCGTTTCGTGGGGCGACTCGATCGCGCTCGGTCACTTTCTCGGGCCGGAGGCGCTCGGGGCCTACCGGATGGGCAGCATGGTCGTGGCGTATCTCTCCAACATCGTGTTCACCCCGCTGGTGCCGGTGGCGTTGGGGCTGTTCTCGCGGCTGCAGGCCGATCGGCCCGCGCTGCTCGACACCCTCGGCAAGCTCACCCGGATCGTCGTCCTCCTCGCGCTGCCGATCGGTGTGGGCGCGGCGTTGGTCGGGGAACGGGCGGCGGTGATCGTGTTGGGTGAACCGTGGCTGGCGGCGGGCGTGGTCGTGCAGTTGATGGGCCTGCGGATGGGCCTCGAATGGCTCGTGGGGCTCAACTCGACGGCGTTTTCTGCGGTGGGCCGGCCCGAGCTCAACGTCAAGACGCTCGTCCTCGCGGTCATCGTGAGCCTGCCAGCCTACGTGTGGGCGGCGCCGTACGGCATGCTCGCGTTTTGCAGCGCGCGGCTCCTCACCGCGCAGGTCAACAACCTGATCGCCTACCAATTCGCCCGCCGGGTTCTGGCGCTGCCGCGCCGTTTCCTCTGGGACCGGGTGAAGTTGCCGCTGGTGGCGTGTCTCGGCCTGGCGCTGGGCGTGGGGGCGATCCTGCGGCTCACGCCGGCGACCCACGCGGGCTGGCTGGTCCTTGCGATCCTGGCGGGCGTGGCGATTTACGGCGGCACGCTGTGGCTGTTGGACCGCGCGACACTGCGCTGGGGTGGGAACGCCCTGCGGCAAATGTTTGCGCGCCACGCGCCGGCGATCTAGCCACCTGTCCCCCCGACCGCCATGACGCCTGTATTCGAGTGGAAGCAGTCCGATTTCGAAAAACTGATCGCGAACTGCCCGGACGAGCCGGTGACGCCATTCATCTTCAAATATTTTCCCCCGGACGCCCGCTTGCTCGAGGCCGGCTGCGGCTCGGGGCGGTTTGTCCACTGGCTGACGGCGCGCGGCTACGACATCGAGGGAATGGAAATCAGCGCGGAGACCGTGGCGACGTTGCACCGCGTTTTTCCGCAGCTGAAGATTCGCGAGGGCGACGTGCGCACGCTGCCCTATGCCGACAACACCTTCGAGGGGATTCTCTCGCTCGGCGTGATCGAGCACGTGTACGAGGGCATGGCGGCGCCGATTCGCGAGATGCACCGGGTGCTGAAGCCCGGCGGCATGGCGTTGGTGATTGTGCCGAGCTTCAATCTCATCCGGCGGATCAAATACCCGACGGGCATTTATCATTTGCACGCGCTGCTCGGGTATCCCAAGCGCTGGAACTGGATGCGGCGTCTCTTCGGCAAGCCGCCCCACCAGTTCACGGCGCAACCGGAGCCCGCGTCGTTGCCGCCGTTCAAACGCTGGCCGATGTTCGGAGAGTTTTTCGAATACCGCCTGACAAAGGCCGAGTTTGAACACGAGCTGACGCGGCAGGGCTTCACGATCGTCGAGAGCGTGCCGACCTCGTTGATCGACGGGCTCTACATCGAATTCGGCCGGCCCTTCGTGCGTTTCGGCCACCTCGAGTTTCATCCCAACGCCGTGGGCCGGTGGCTCAATGCGTGGCTCGCGCGGCGGCCGTTTTGGCACAATCACATGCACCTGTGCGTGGTGCGGAAGGCATGAGACCGGTTATCATCGTGTGGGTGCCGGCTGGTGGTGGCGCGCGCTTCGAGGCCGGCGTGCCGCTCCTCTTCAACGCCCGGCGGGCGCACGCCCTCGGCTTCGCGCCCGCGGTCGATCTCGTTTTCCTCCACGGCCGCGCGGAGCTCGACGACACCTGCGTGGCACAGCTTCGCGAGGCTGGTTATGCGATGCACGATGCGGAGCCGGGCTTCCGGGCGCACTCGGCCCGGCTTCCGGCGCTCGGGAGGTTCGGAGAATTTGAGCGCAACTGTTTCTTGCGCTGGCTGGTGCTCGCCGACCTCTATGCGGGCGAGCCGTTGCTGCATTTCGACGGTGATGTCGTGTTCAACGAATCGCCGGCCGAGCTCGCACAGCTCTGCGCCGGCCGGACGCTCGTGCTCCAGGGCTGTCCGGCGTTGGTCGCGCTTGGCGACGCGGCCTGGGGAGTGCGCTACGCCGCGGAGCTGGAGCGATTCGCGCGGGACATCGACGCGTATTCCGCCGCGGCTTGGGCGGAGCGCACGGGCTGGGAGGATTCCGCGCGGACCAAATGGGCGGGCACGCGCGACCGGCGGACCATCTCCAGCGATCAGGATTTGATCAGCCACTTGATCCACACCGACCGCTTGCCGCAATCGTCCCCGGCGGAGTTTCTCGCGAGTGCGCCGCAGCAGGTGTTTTTCGAAAACCCCCTGCTGATCGGCGAACTCGTGCCGGAGCGTCCGTTGGCGTACCGGCGGGTGGCCGGCATTGACACGCTCGGCGGCCGGCGGGTGGCGCTCTGGCACATGCAGACGGATTGGTGCCGGTATCTCGCGAAGCACCTGGCGCGCGAACGTCTCGGAGAGCTGGCGGGGACCGGTCGCGTGACGTTTCGCACGCGCGATCGGGAAACACTCCTCCACGGCGCGCTGCGCAAACTCACCGGCGGGCGGGTGTACGATCGCGCGGCGATTTGCCGGCGGTTTTTCGAGACGGGCGATTTTGGCGCGGTGTTCCGCGACGAGGCGTGGTGGGAGCGCGGCGTGTTTCCGGGCTGATTCCGCCTTGCTGGATCCTCCGCGCGACGGTAGCCACTTCAGCCATGGATGCAGTCGAAACGGTTTTGGCGGACGGCGTGGTGCTGGCGATGATTGTGCGCGGCTCGATCGATCGGCCGGGCATTTCGTTTTTCACGCCCAACGACTACAGCCAGCAGCTGGCCTACATGCAGCATCCGGCGGGGAAACAGATCGCGCCGCACGTGCACAAGATCGTGCACCGCGCCGTCACGCGGACCCTCGAGGTGCTCTTCGTGCGCAAGGGCCGGCTGCGGGTGGACTTCTACACCGAGGCGCAAGCCTACGTCGAAAGCCGCCTGCTTGGCGGCGGTGATGTCATTTTGCTCGTCGCGGGCGGGCATGGCTTCGAGGTGCTCGAGCCGGTCGAGATGTTCGAGGTGAAACAGGGGCCGTTTGCCGGCGACCAAGACAAGACGCGCATCGCCAGTGTCGCGGCCGACCGCGTGCGGGTTTCTGGAGGCGGATCATGATTCCAGTGAGCGAGCCGCTGCTCGACGGAAACGAGAAACGCTATCTGGCGGAGTGCATCGACTCCGGGTGGATTTCCTCGGAGGGGCCGTTTGTCGCGAAATTTGAAGCGGCCTTTGCCGCCCGCCTGGATCGGGCGCATGGCGTGGCGGTGTGCAACGGCACTGCGGCGCTCGAGGCGGCGCTCTATGCCCTCGGGGTCGGCGAGGGCGACGAAGTCATCATGCCGGCCTTCACGATCATCTCCTGCGCGGTCGCGGCCCTCCGGCTGGGAGCGCGGCCCGTGCTGGTCGACATCGATCCGGAGACCTGGTGCATGGACATGGCGCTGGTGGAGGCCAGCCTCACGCCCCGGACCAAGGTCGTGATGCCGGTGCATATCTTCGGACACGCCGTCGACATGGATCCGCTGCTGCGCCTGCGCGAGCGCCACGGTTTCAAGATTCTCGAAGATGCCGCGGAGGTGCACGGGGCGGAATATTTCAGCCGTCAGCTCGGCGGGCGCTGGATGAAATGCGGCGCGATGGGGGATGCGACCGCCACGAGCTTCTACGCCAACAAAATCGTGACCACCGGCGAGGGCGGCATGGTGCTGGCGGACGACGCCGCGGTCGCCGCGCGCGCGCGATCTTACCGCAACCTCTGCTTTCGTCCGGAGCGCCGTTTCTACCATACGGAGATTGGCTACAATTTCCGGATGACCAACCTGCAGGCGGCGGTGGGACTGGCGCAGGTGGAGCGGATCGACGAGTTCATTGCGATGAAGACGCGCATCGCCGCGTGGTACCGCGCCGCGCTCGGCGCGGTGCCCGGCGTCCGCTTCATGCAGGTGCAGCCGTGGGCTCGTTCGGTGTACTGGGTTTACGCGGTCGAGCTCGACCCGGCGCGCGGGCTCGAGGCCGCGACCGTCATGGAGCGGCTGAAGGCGCGCGGGGTGGCCACGCGGCCGTTTTTCCTGGGGCTGCACCAGCAGCCGGCGTTGCGCGAGCGGGGGCTGTTCGCGGGAGCAACGCATCCCCGCACCGACCACGCTTATCGTTTCGGTTTCTACCTGCCGAGTGGGTTGACCCTGACCGAGGCGACGGTCGCGCGGGTCGTGGCGGCGTTGCGGGAAGCACTCGTATGAGCGCCGGAAGCTTTTCCCACTACGCGCGGTACTACGACCTGCTCTATCGCGACAAGGACTACGCGGCCGAGGCGCGTTTCGTCGACGGGCTGCTGCGGGCGGGCGGCGTGGCCCCGGGCGCGCTGCTCGACGTGGGCTGCGGCACCGGGGCGCACGCGCGGGAGTTCGCGGCGCTGGGCTGGAAAGTCACGGGGGTGGATCTCGCGGGCGACATGATTGCGCTGGCGCGGTTGAAGACGGCGGCGGCCGCGGAGATCGAATTTGCCACCGGCGCGGCGGCGGAGTTCTCGCTCGGCCGGACGTTTGCCGCGGTGGTATCGCTTTTTCACGTGATGTCGTATCAGGCGGCGCCGGGCGAGGCGGAGCGGGCGTTGGCCAATGTCCGCCGGCATCTCGCGACGGGCGGCCGCTTCATTTTCGATTTTTGGCACGGCCCGGGGGTGCTCGCCGATCCGCCGGTGGTCCGCGTGCGGCGCGTGAGCGACGAGCGCATTCGCGCCACGCGGATCGCGGAGCCCCGGCACCAGCCGGACCAACGTCGGATCGACGTGGCCTACGACGTGTTCATCGAAGACGTCGCCACGGGCGGGATCGCGCAGGTCCGGGAGGTGCATCAGCTGCGTTATTTCTTCCTGCCGGAACTCGAGGCGGCGCTGGCGCGCGCGGGTTTTACGCTCGAGGCCACGCGAGCCGATCTCAGTGAGCAGGCGCTCCATGAGCGGGCGTGGTATGGTCTCGTGGTCGCGCGGGCGAAGTGACGCATGCATCCACGACGCCATCGCATCGGGGTTTTTGGCCGCGGCACGTCGCCGGGTGACGGCGGTTCGGATACGCTGCTCACGACGATCGGGGCGCGCCTGGCCTCACTGGGTGCGGCGGACGACGTCGAAATCGTGCCGGTGCCCTGGAGCGCGTGGTCGCATCGGCGGCGGCCGCTGCGTTATGCGTGGTGCCGGGTGGCGCGGTATTTCGGTGGCGAGCTGCCGCTGGTCGACCTGCGCCCCATTTGTCGGAAGTTCCGGATCGAGGTGGCGTATTTCGCGGCGCCGGCGTTTGCGCGGATCGACGTGCCGTTTGTTTTCACGCTCTGGGATCTGGGGCATCGCACCATCCCGGAGTTTCCCGAGATGCGCTCCGGCCGCGATCCCTGGACGTATCGCGAGGCGCTGTGCCGGACCATGCTCGGGCAGGCGAGCTTCGTGGTGACGGGGAACAACGCGGGCGCGGCGGAGGCGCGGGAGTTGTACGGGCTGAGCGCGGAGAAAGTCATCGCGCTGCCCTTTCCCAATCCGGATTTCTCCGGTGTCACCGATGAACCTCCAGTCTGGCTGCCCGCGGCGCCGTGCTTCGTTTATCCCGCGCAATTCTGGCCGCACAAGAATCACGCGACCGTGCTGCACGCGCTGGCCCGTCTCGCGCTGGCCGGAGGTGAGAGACCGGCGCCGCACCTGATTTTTGTGGGCGCCAACAAGGGCAACGCCGCGCATCTCGTGGCACTGGCGGGTGCGCTCGGCGTCGCGGACCACGTCCACTTTCCGGGCTTCGTGAGCCGGGGTGAACTCAAGGCGCTGTATCGGCGGGCGACGGGGCTGGTCTTCCCGTCGCTGCTCGGGCCGAACAATCTTCCGCCGCAGGAAGCGGCGGTGCTCGGGTGTCCGATGGTGTTGAGCGATCTTGCGGGGCATCGCGAGCAACTCGGCGATGGTGCGCTTTACGCCGCGCCGCTCGATCCGGCGGCGTGGGCCGGAGCCATGGCGCGTTTGCTGAGGGAAGGTGAACTGCGCCGCACGTTGACCGAACGCGCGAGCGCGGTGGTCGCCGGCTACACTGCGGAGGCGTATGCGACGAAAATCGGTGAGCTGCTCGCGCACCTCGTCGCCCGACGCCGGCTGTGGGGCGGGTAGGATCGCGGGGATTGGTCAACTCCAGGCCGGGACCATTCGGCCTCACCGCAAGACGCGTTTTGCACCGAACCAGAAGCAACGCGACCGGTCTTACCGGCCGGCCCAAGGTCGCGACATAAACCCGCTCCAACCGCCGGGCCTCCGGCGCTGTTTCCGACGAACCTGAATTCCCGGCAACATGTAACGTAATACGTTACATGTTACGGAGAGCTACCGTGGGCGGCCGAGCGTGCGGACGAGCTGTTTGCGCACGAAGCGGACCACCGAGAGCACGTCCCACGGGAGCGAGCGGGCGAGGGAAAAGTAGCGGTGCCGCACGGCGATTTCCTCCCGGTAGACCCGCCAGTCGCCGCCATCGCTGACGCCGCCGGTGCCACACGCGGCAATGCGCAGCGGAATCGGCTTGAACCGGATGTGGCTCTTCCAGAGCCGGACGTTGAACTCGTAGTCGGCCGCCACCGCGAGCGTCGCGTCGAAACCGCCGTTCTCCTCGAAGAGGGTACGCCGGTAAAATGTTCCCTGATGATGGATGAAATTGCGCGCGACCGCGTTGACGTTCGACCGCAGCTTGTAGATCCGGCCGTCGTCAAAGGCCGCCTCGCCGACGACCACCGCCGCCTCGGTCTTCTTCATCCAATTCAGGGTTTCGCTCAGCACCATGTCGCCGGCCAGCCGGTCGTCGGCCCCGAGAAAATAGATCCAGGTGCCGTGGGCGAGTGCGATGGCCTTGTTCATCGCGTCGTAAACCCCGCCGTCCGGCTCCGAGACCAGCGTGGCGATCCGCGCCCGTTGGGACTCGAGCCACGCGACGGAGCCGTCGGTCGAGCCGCCGTCGACCACGATCAGTTCGGCGTGCACATGGCGTTGCTCCCAGACGCTGGCGAGCGCCACGTGCAGGCGGGGCCCGGGATTCTTGCAGACGACGATGACACTGAGGCTCGGCGCGGTGGACATTGCGTTCCGGCCGATCTTCACGGAGCGTCCGCGCGTGTCCACGCCGGAGTTGCCGCTGCTGTCGGTTATCATCGTCGCTTACCAGTCGCGCGACGAGCTCGGGCCGTGCCTGGCCTCGTTGCCGCGCCGGCTGGGGGAGCGTACCGTGGAGGTCATTGTGGTGGACAACTCGCCCGGCGCCGGCGCCGGGGAGCTGGTGCGGCGCGATTTTCCGTGGGTCGACTATGTGCCGGCGGAGCAGAATCTGGGCTTCGGCCGCGCCAACAACCTCGGCTACGCGCGGGCCCGCGGCGACTGTATCCTGTTTCTCAATCCCGACACGGTGTCGAACGAGGCCGCGCTGGCGCACGGCCTGGCGCGGCTGCGGGCCGATCCGCGAATCGGGCTGTTCTCTCCGCGGCTGGAGCTCGCGGATGGGACGATGGACCTGGCTTGCCGGAGATCGATTCCGACGCTGTGGGATGGAATGTGCCGGGCGAGCGGGCTGGCGGCGGCGTTTCCCCGGCGGGCGCTGTTTGCCGGCTACAACCTCACGCACCTCCCGGTTGACGGCACGTACGAGGTCGGCGCGATCAACGGGGCCTTCATGCTGGCGCCGCGGGCCGTGCTGGCGGCGGTCGCACCCGATGGGGCGGTGTTTGACGAGCGCTTCTTCATGTACGGCGACGATCTTGATCTGTGCATCCGGGTGGCGCGCGGGGGCTGGCGGATTGTCTACGACGGCAGTGTCAGCCTCACGCATCTGAAGGGGATGAGCGTGGCCCGGGACTACGACGCGATGTCGCGGGCGATCTTCGACGCGAACCGCGACGTGTACCTGAAGCATTTCAACCCGCGGGGCTCGGCGCTGGTGCGTTGGAAGTATGGGGTGGCGTTCGGGGCGTGGAAGGCGGTGGCGCGCCTGCGCGCCCGCCTGCGCGGTCACCGCCGGGTGCGGCCGCTGTAGGGGCGGGCTCAGTAGGCGTTTTTCCAGCGCACGAAGGTGAGCAAGATGATCTGCACATCAAGCCAGACGCTCCAGTTCTCGATGTAGTAGATGTCGTGCTGCACGCGGGCCGCGAGGTCGCTCTCGCCGCGCAGGCCGTTGACCTGCGCCCAGCCGGTCATGCCGGGTTTGGCCAGGTGTCGCGGCAGGTAGTGCGGAATTTCGGTGGAGAGGCGGTCGACGTGATACGGCCGCTCGGGGCGGGGGCCGACGAGGCTCATGTCGCCACGGAGCACGTTCCAGAACTGCGGGAGCTCGTCGAGGTTCCAGCGCCGCATGAAGGCCCCGATGCGCAGGAGGCGGGCGTCGCCGCGCGGCGTGCTCTGGCGTGCCGTGTCGGTCGCCGCGGCGTCGGGTATCATGCTGCGCAGTTTCCACACGCTGAAGGGTTGGTGATCGGTGCCCACGCGGGTCTGCCGGAATAACACGGGGCCGCCGGGCGACTCGCGTTTGATCAGCGCAGCGAGGAGGGCGACGACCGGCGCGGACAGCATAAGCCCGGCGAGGGCGCCGACGACGTCGAGGGCGCGTTTGAGCGTGCGGTTGAACAGGCGGCGGATCGCGAGCTCCTCGACACCGAGCACCGGCACGCGGCCGATGGTCTGCAGGTGCAGGCCGCTGAGAAAAATGTCGAAGGCACCGGGCACGATTTTCCACTCGATGTAGGCGCGCTCGCAGATCTCGACGATGCGCTGGAGATCGGCGCGCGGCAGATCGAGCCGCGAGATGATGAGCACGTCGGCCGCCTCGCGCGCCAGCACCGCCTCGAGCTCCGCCGCCCCGCCAAGCACACGCAGCCCATCAAGAGTGTCACTTAATACGTGACACTTGCTGAGGTTGCCCCTCTGGGTTTGAGGCAAAGTGTCACGTAATACGTGACACTCTGGTTGGGCGACGAGGGGCGAGGCGGTGTCGTGATCGAGCGTGACGACCCCGATGAGGTCGAACGGATGCGCGGCTTCACTGCTGATCTCGGTGGCGAGGGCGCGGGCGTGATCGTTCCAACCGAGCAACACCGCGCGGCGGCGCAGGCGGCCGACGATGCCCGCGCGGGTGATCACGGCGTAGACCAGCGTCCGCCACGCGTAAAGCAGCACGACGACACAGAAAAACGCCTCGACGACGAACAGCCGCGAGATCGGCGGGTCGAATTTCAGGACGAGCGAGACGCCAAGATAAGTCGCGAACCAAAACGCCGCGCCCTTGAGGATGGCGTTGAGGCTCTGATAACGGCGCAGGATCAGCCGGGTGTCGTACAGACCGAATTGGGCGAAGGCCGCGATCAGCAATGCCACCCCGACCAGCAGCAGCGGCAGGTAACGGCCAAACGTGGCCCCGGGCACATCGATGCCGAAGCGCGCGAGCGGCGAGGTGTAGCGCAACCAGTAGCCGAACGAGAGGCCGGCGAACGTCACGGCCACGTCGCCGCCCAGGAGGGTCAGCGGCACGATCGTCTCACGGAGTGGATTGGCGGCGCGGGGCACAGGTCAGGGTTTGGTGGAATTCGGCGTGTCGAGCAACGTCAGCAATAACGGCGACGGCAGCCAGCCTTTCGGCGGGAGACGGACTCCCGGGTTGGCGGACGCAGTCGACTCGCGGACGTCGTAGAGATCCTGCGGGGTCGGCAGATCAAGGTTGCGCATGAGCACCGGGTAACCCGTGCGCTCGCGACGATAAGCGAGCCCGGGGCCGTCCGGCACGCGGCCGAGCTGGCCGGGGTCCAACGCGTGCGGCGGGGCGGTGCCCGCAAGCCGCCGGAGCAAATCGCCGAAGGCGGCGGAGCTGGCTTCGCGGGTGGCGGCGATCGCCGGTTCACGCCACCAAGGTGAGGTGAGGAAACGCGGGTCGTTGAGACACTCGAGGGCGAAGGCGTGGGCGGCGGCGGCGGCCCGGCCCTGATTGAGACGGGCGAGGCCGAGGCCGAAGTAGACGCCGCCCTTGTCGGGCACGAGGCGGGCCGCAGTGTGGAAGTGTTTTTCGGCGGATGCCGGATCGCGCACGACAAGGAGCCAGCCGAGGTTGAAATGAGCGATCTCCTGGTCGGGATTGAGGGTCAGCGAGCCGCGCAGAAGGGCAATGGCGCGGTCCGCTTGCGCCGAATCGCGAGCGAGGGCGAGGGCGCGGACGTTGAGTTCCGGGGCCGGATCGCGCTGGCCCACGAGCATCACCACCGCCACGCCGCCCAGCGCCAACGCGCCGACCAGCCACCCGCCAACCCGCCGGGGGCGCGGATCAATCTTGTCACCTAATAGGTGACAAGATTCGGGGGGGGCGAGGAGGGCGGCGAGGGTGGCGAGGGCGAGGGTGAAGACGGGGACGTCGAGCTGCCAGTCGGTGAGGGAGAACGCGGCGTAGCCGAGCAGGGTGACGATGGCGGTGGGGTGGCGCGCCGCGTGGCGCAGCGTGAGTACGCCAAACGCGAGCAGGCACGCGAGGCCGCCGGCGCCGAGCTCGGCCCAGACTTGGACCGGCAGCGAATGCAGCTGCAGGACGATTTCGGCGCCGCCGGCCAGTCCGCCACGATATCGTGGATACGCGAGGGGCGTGGTGCCGGGGCCCCAGCCGAGGAGCGGGCGGTCGGCGCCCAGGCGCCAGCCGGCGGTGAACATCGCGGAGCGTTGGACCTCGCTGGCGGCGACGAGCCGGGCTGCGGCGCCACCGAGGAGAGTGGCCCGGGTGCGGGGATGGGCGAAGGCAAACCCGACGGTGGCGAGGGCCGCGGCGGCGGTGAGCTGCCACTTTTTCCGGGCGCTGAGCGGCGCCCGCCACAGGGCCGCGGCGACGAGCGCGGCGAGGCCGACGAAGCCGCCGCGGCTGCCGCTCGTAAACAGCATGGCCAAAGCGAGGGCGACGACGGCGAACGCGAGCCCCCGCCACGCGCCCCGACGTCGGACGGCCGCGACCACGCCGACGGGGAGCATGAGGAGGGCAAGGCCGGCGGTATAGTTGGAGTGACCGAGGGGAAACGGATTCCGGGCCTCGAGCATTTTTCCCGCGTCGTGTTCCTGGCCCGCCCAGAGGATCATGCTCGCCGGCGCGATGACCGCCGATGCCACGAGGATGGTCTGCATCAGTCGATCGCGTCGGTCGTGATCCCGCTGCAGCCAGTCAAACATCAGGAAGAACACCGCGACACCGCCGAGCAAAGGCGCGCTCCCGAGCACGCTCGGGCCGCGATACGGGCTGGTGAGCGCGGACGCGATCACGACGGTGGCGAAGACGAGAGCGGCGACCCACCACGTACGAGCGGGCAGGAAGAGCGGTTGCTCACGATCGAGGGTGCGCACGACCAGCGCGAGCGCCGGGGCGACGAGGGCGCCAGCGTAAGCGAGGATCCACGGCCAGGCAAACATCCGCGTTGCCCCGGGGCTCGCGAGGGTGATGACCGCGAGGCACGCGAGGCCGCCGAAGCACAGGCCACGGGCGAGCAGCCGAGTCGGTGTGGTCGAGTGCGTCATCAGGGCGGCATGAGAGCGCCCGGGCGGGGAACGGGCAAGCTCGCGGCGGTGGCGAGTACTTGACGGTGACGCGCGGGGGCGGGCAGGCTGGCCCGATGTTGCCCGATGCTCCGGTGGAAAAACGCAAGCTACCGCTCACCGCCCTCGCGATCGCGGGCGCGGTGGGACTCATCGGGCTGGCAGTATTGATCAAGCTGATCGGCTGGCAGACGACGATGGATGAGGTCCGTCGAATGTGGGTGCTGATGTTCGACACTCTCGCGGCGGCGGGCCCGGTGGTGTTTTTTGCGGCGATGGCGGTGCTCCCGGTGGCGGGAGTGCCCATGTCGCCGTTTGCGCTGGCGGCCGCCCCGTTGTTCGGGGCGCGGCTGGGCACACCCGTCATCCTCGGGCTCGGGCTTGCGGCGATCACGTTCAACCTGACGATGACGTACTGGCTGGCCCGGCGCTGGCTGCGGCCGTTGCTCTCGCGGCTGCTGATCCGGCTGGGTTACAAAATGCCGCAGGTGGAGAGCGGTGACGCGACCGATTTGATCGTGCTGTTGCGCGTCACGCCGGGACCGCCGTTTTTCGTCCAGAACTATCTGCTCGGACTGGCGGAGGTGCCCTTCGGCCGGTATCTGGTGATTTCGTGCGCGGTGCAGTGGTCGTTCAACGTGGCGTTCATGCTGTTTGGCGATGCGCTGAGCCAGGGGCGGGGCAAGATGGCGATGATCTCGATCGGGCTGCTCGCCGCGCTGGTGGCGGGCACGCACCTCGTGCGCAAGCATCTGGCGCGGAAAAAAACGACGGCATGAAGACACGGGGAGGAGGACTGGTGGGGGAACCGGAAGCCGTCGGGGGCGACGGCGCGCGCGCGGTGAGCGTGAGCGAGTTCACGCGGCGCGTGAAACAGCTGCTGGAGGGCGGCCTGCAACCGACGTGGATTCGCGGGGAGGTGTCGAACCTGCGCGCGCAGGCGAGCGGGCACGTCTATTTTTCGCTGAAGGATGCCGGGGCGCAGCTCAGCGCGGTGTTGTTCCGCGGCGATGCGTTGCGGCAAACGGTGAAGCTGCGCGACGGTCTGCAGGTGATCGTCTACGGCGAGGTGAGCGTGTACGAGGCGCGCGGGCAGTATCAGCTCATCGTGCGCGTGGTGGTGGATGACGGCGTGGGGCGGTTGCAGCGCGAATTCGAGGCGTTGAAGGCGCGGCTCGCGGCCGAGGGACTGTTCGCGGCGGAGCGGAAGAAACCGATCCCGGCGATGCCCCGGACGGTCGGTTTCATCACGTCGCCGACCGGTGCGGCGGTGCAGGACTTCGCGCGGATCATCATGCGCCGCGGCTGGCGCGGCCGGATCGTGGTGCTGCCGGCGAAAGTGCAGGGGGAGGGGGCGGCGGCCGACCTGGTCGCGATGCTGGGTCTGGCGGCGGAGATGGGGATCTTCGATTTGCTCGTGATCGGGCGCGGCGGCGGCAGCCTTGAGGACCTGTGGGCCTTCAACGAGGAACCGCTGGTGCGCGCGGTGGCGGCGTGCGGGATACCGACTATTTCGGCGGTGGGTCACGAAATTGATTTCACGTTGTGCGATTTCGCGGCGGACCTGCGGGCGGAGACGCCCAGCGCGGCGGCGGAGTTGATCACGAGCGAGTTTGTCGGGTGCGTGGAGCGCGTGCGGGCGGCGGACGAGGTGATGGGCGGGATCGTCGGGACCGCGCTGCAGCGGGCGGCGGCGGCGCTGGATCACGCGCGGTCGCGGTTGCGGCTGCTGACCCCGGCCGCGCAGATCGGGCAGGGTTTTCAACGGGTGGATGAATTGAACAACCGGTTGGCGGCGGCGCTGCGGCATGCGGTGCAGCTGCGTCGGCAGGAATATGGCGAGGCACGGGCGCGGCTGGCGCAGGTCTCGCCCGAGACGCGCGTGCAGCTCGCCTCGCATCAGCTGCTTTCGCTGTGGAAACGGCTGCAGGCGGCCAGCCCGGTCTCGGTGCTCAACCGCGGGTTTGTGTTGATGCGGGACGAGGCCGGCCGGCCGGTGACGCGGCGGGCGGCGGTCACGCCCGGCCAGGCGCTGGCGGCGGAGTTCGCCGATGGCACGGCGCGGGTGCGGGCGGAGTGATCGGACGATCGCTGGGCGGAGGGCGATTTTCACGGATTTCGTGAAAACCGCGTGGAAAGTCCGGGTCTGAAGCCAGGGACAAAAACGTGGCCCGGTCGAAAGATTCCGCTTGGCATTGCCCGGGTATTAATAATTATCAGCAAGTAATTGTGGGCTGGACAACCCGGCCTGCTGCCAAGCCCCACCTAATTATGAATCGATCGAACAACCCCTCGCGGGGCGCACGGGTGCGTTCCGCTCTTGTCCACGCGGTCAGCGCGCTGTTGGCCTTTGCGGCCGCGCCCAGCGCCGGCGCCCAGGTGCAGAATCCGGCCGCCGCCGCGGCCGGGCAGGAGGTCATCAAGCTCTCCGAGTTCCAGGTCACCGCCTCGGCCGACAAGGGCTACCGGGCCGGCAACTCGATCTCGGCCACGCGGATTGAAACGGCCATCAAAGATCTGCCGTTTACCGTCAACGCCTTTACCGATCAGTTTATCGCCGACGTGGGCGCACGGGATTTGTTCGATGTCGTGAAATATGCCCCGGGCGTTACGAGCTCGGCGCGCGAATTCAATGCCGGCAACACGCGATTCAGCCTGCGCGGTTTCGATCAACTCATGCCGCAGCGCAACGGGTTTGTCGGCACGGCGTACATGGATACCGTCAACGTCCAGCGCGTGGAAATCGTGAAAGGTCCCGCCTCCATCCTCTACGGCCAGGTGCAGCCGGGCGGAACTGTGAATGTCATCACCAAGACCCCGGCGGCCAAAAAGTTTGTCGCGGTGAACCAGCAATTCGGCACGGATAATTTCTGGCGGTCGACGGTGGACGCCAACCTGCCGGTCACCCAGCGGTTCGCCGTGCGGGTCAACGGCTCGTGGGAAAACGGCTCAGAACACATCGACCCGTCGCAACAGCGCACGTGGGTGGTTTCGCCGACCGTACTGATCAAGCCGACCGCCAGTTCCTCTCTGCTCGTGGATTACCAGTGGTTCCGTCGTCGCGAGAATCCGCCGGTGTTCATGAAACCAAACATCCGCATCGAGGGGCTTGCGACCGCGTACACCAGTCCGGACGGCAAGACGTTCACGCCGATCGATTATGGCTTCGGCGGGTTCTTTCCGCTTCCGGCGGACTTCAATTACGTCGGTCGGAATGATTTTCGCAACGCCGACTTCGAGTCGCTGTACGCCGAGTACACGGTCAAGCTCGGCGATCGCTGGACCGCCCGCGCCAACTACAACTGGAATCGCCGCTCGGTCCGCAACAAACTCACGGGGGTGGCGGACGCCCGCATCTGGGCCAGTGGCGTGCAGCAGACGGCGACCGCGTTCAGCGCCCGGCCCGGCAACGTGGCGACGAATACGAACGGCGTGGCGTCCGTCCGGGGGACGAACGGGAGCTTCAGCTTCGATCCGGCCACCGGTGCGGTGACGAACAACCTCTCGGTCGGCTCCATTTTCCTGCCGCGACGGGCGCGGATTCAGGAGGAGTTCGGCCAGGGCAACTCGTATCAGGCCGAGCTCGCCGGCCGCCACGAATTCGACGGGATCAAATGGAAACCGCTGCTGGGGGCGTTCCGGACCGCGAACAACGGCCGCAGCCGCCAGCGCAATCTCACGGATTTTTATCAGCCGTGGGATTTGATGAATCCCGCCACGTGGGTGGACACTCCGTCAACGTTTGGCCGGGCGAGCCCGGCCTTGCTGCCGAATGGTGACTATAATGTCGCCTTGATCCCGCTCAGCTCGGCGAGCATTTCGCGGAGCCGCGATACGGCGTATTACACGGCGCAGAGCCTGTCGCTGTTCAACGAACGGCTGATGCTGGTGGGCGGTGCGCGCTACAACCAGGCGGAGGCGTCCGGCGACAATTATCTCGTCGCCGCCGACCCGGCGACATTGGCCGGACGCAACGAGGCGAATAACAACCAGTGGACGTCGGTCTCGCGGACGATTTACCAAGGCGGCGGCGGTTTCAAGATTACCCGGGAGCTGATGGCGTACGCCTCCTACAGCGAGTCGTTCTCCGTCGACAACCGCTTCCTGCTGTTCCGGGGCGATCAGTCTTCCAAGGCGGTGCCCAGCCTCGCCAAAGGCAAGGAGGCGGGCCTGAAGTCGGACTTGCTCGGCGGTCGCATTTCCGCCGCGTTTGCCGTCTTCCAGATCGATCAGACCAACCGGGTGCTCAACTTCTCCGAACGCGTCGGCACCCAGTCGCTCACGACCCAGTTGCAGGACACGGAGGATCGCAGCAAAGGCTGGGAAATTGAAACGACCCTGTCGCCGCTGGATAATTGGCAGGTCTACCTGAGTTACTCCGACATCGATACCAAGCTCAGCAAGGTCCCGGTGGGACTCGAACCGCTGCTGGGCGCGCGTCCGGAGGGGTCCGTCAAGAATCTCTTCAATGTCTGGACCCGATATTCCTTCACGGCCGGCGTGCTGAAAGGCTGCTGGGTTGGGGCCGGGGTGAATTACACCGGAGACAAAGCCCAGCGCGTCGATAACCGGCTGTTGAGGATGCCCGAATACACCCTGTGGGACGCCACCGTGGGGTATGATGGAAAATGGGGCAACACGCCGATTAACTCGACCCTCGCCTGGAAGAATATCACTGACGAGGAGTACTTCCCGGCGAATCAGCAGCGTGGCTATCAGAGCCGCGTGGTGTTGTCGGTCACGGCGAAGTTCTGAACCGGCGAGGCGTGTCTCAAACCTATCGGCGGGGTGAGTTCAATCCGATCGGAATTGGTTTAACTCTGCTCCAGCTTCGCGAGGGCCGCGCGCGCCCGCGCCTTCGCCGATTCGTCGTGTTTCTCGCGCGAGGGCAGGGCCAGGCCGGTGGCAAACGCCGCGCGGGCCTCGGCGGGCTGGCCGGCGGCGGCGTAGGCAAAGCCGAGTTCGAGATGGTGCGCGAGCTGCCCGGGTTCGAGCTCGACCGCGTTCCGGAGGTGCCGGATGGCCTCGGCGGTCGAGGCCGCCGGCAGGCCGCCGTAGAAAATCTTTACAACGAGGCGCGACGCGACCCCGAGCGTGGCGACTTCATGATGCCAGCGGCCGATCAAGTGATGCGCCCAGGCATAGCTGGGATTGAGCGCGAGGGCCCGCTCGGCCGCCTCGTGCATGAGACGGGAGTACCGCACCTTGTCGTTGGTGCCACTGTACAACGCGAGCTTGCCCAGACAAATGGCGACGGAGATCACGTTTTCCGCGTTGCGCGGCGCGAGGACGACGGCCCGACGCGAGTAGGCGAGGGCGCGTTCGACGGAGGCCTTTTTTTCGGCCTCGGTCGGCAGGTCCACCACCAGATCGGAATATTGGCGGGCGATTTTTTGCAGCAGCACTGGATCGTCGGGGCGCGCCTGCTCCGCTTGGAGAAAGAGTTCCAAGGCGCGCCGGGTGTCGAGCCGGGTCTCGGCGACGAGGCCCTCGCGCATCAGATCGCCGGCAGCCGCGGCGGCGAACGCACCGCTCGACGCCAGCAGAACGGTGGCGATGGTGGTGAGGCAACGGAGGCGGTTCATCGGGGTATTTTACGCGCGAACGGTCCCGCCGGGTGCAGCAGATGAAGGAGGGAGGGGGCCATGCGGCAATCTGGCGCGGACGCGGCCGGACTGCAATACCGTGATCCGTCCAAGAATGCTCGCAGGGGCAGCACGTGGGCAGCGGCCCGGTGGTGGGAAATAATTTTGCTTCGCCGGTCGCCGTCGGCACGTTGGTGGGACGCCATGCGAAAACGCCCCTCAATTCCGCGCATCGAAGGAGGATCTCAGACGGTCCTGCTGGTCGCGGATGTGGAGCGGGCGGCCGAATTTTATGGGAAATGTCTGCGACTCGAGGCGCGCGATGGCGACCCCGGGCGGTATGCGGAGTTCGATGCGGGCGACGGCGGAGTGCTGACGCTCGTGAAGCGCGACGGTTCCATCGCGCCGATGACGTCGCCGGCCGAAAGCGATTCCGCGGAGGCCCTCACGTTTTCGGTTCCGAGCGAAGGCTACGACACTTGGAAGAAGTGGTTCGAAAAGCGCGCGGTGCCGATCGAGCGCGAGACGACATGGGTCCACGGAGGCAGGAGCCTCTTCGTGCGCGATCCCGATGGCCGCAGACTGGAATTCAAGACACCGGCGGCGGTGGTGCCGCCCAAGCCCGTGGTGCTCACCGAACGCAAGCGGCCAGACTGATGGTTGCGGCCCGCGTGCCGCAGTGCGCGGCGATAGATCCACTTTAATCCTGGTTGAGACGATTTAATGTCACAGAGATCACGGAGAGAAGAGAGAGGCCACCGAGCAGAAAAGCGGGCGTTCATTTCCGGTGGTATTCTCTGCGACCTCCTGCCGGGCCTCAGTGAACTTGTGACCAGCGGTTCGATTTCTTCGGTTGCGGCCGCAGGCCGCGGTGCGAAATATCCGGGTTACGTCCGCACGGCGCGGCGGGCCAGAGCGTACGCGGCGTTGAGCTCGGCGCGGGCGGTGGTGCGGAATTTCTCCGGAAGGAAGCGGCGATCGGAGCAGGCCAGCACGGCCGCCAGTTCCTGCAGCGCGAGGAGATCGGGGTCGAGCGGATCGATGAACGCATCGACCGCATCCCGCAGGTCACCGAGCTGCACGTCGGCGTCGCGCGACGCCAGCACGGCGCGCTCCTTCGCCCGCACCATGATGGCCTCGACGTCGCTGCCGGTCAGCGCGCGGGCGCCGAGCTCGGTGCGCACGTAGGCGAGAATCTCGGCGGTCAACGTGATCTTCCGAACGCGGGCGAGCACGGTGAAGAGCTCCACCACCTCTTCGGCGTTTTGCGCGGCGAAGAGTGGCACGCACAGGCCGAAGCGACCCTGGCGTTTCAGATCGATCGAGAGCAGGTCCGGGCGCGAGGTCATCGCGATCCAGAGCTCGCGGCCGCGCAGCGAGGAGTCGCCCAAATGCGCGGCAAACGCGGCGAAGACGCGGCTGGAGACGCCGCTGTCGCCGTCGGCGCTGCGGTTGCCAAAGACGGCGTCGGCTTCGTCGACCACGACGATCACGGGGCCGAGCGCGCGAATCGTGAGGAGAATGCGCGCCTGCTGACGCTCGGTCTCCCCGACCCACTTGGAGCGAAATTCCCCCATCTCGAGCACGGGCAGGCCACACTCGCTTGCGAAGCAGTCGATCAGAAAGGATTTTCCGACGCCGACGCGGCCGGGAACGAGCACGCCGCGTTCGAGCACGTCGTCCTTCTGGTGGCGGATGAGCCAGGCAAGCTCGCGCAGGCGGGCCTTGGCTGCGGTGTGCGTGGCGACGTGGTCGAGCGAGACGCCGGGGCGCGGATCCTTGAAGCGCACGAGGCCCTGGCAGTAGTCCTCGATGAGCCGGCGCTTGCTTGCGCTCACGAGATCGACGGTGAGCTTTTCGCCGGCGCGGAGGGCGGTGACGATGAGCTGCTCGATGCGCAGGAGCGAAAGACCGGAGGTGCGGCGCGCGAGATCGTCGGGAGGGAGATGGCCGGGGTCGGCGAGTTTGGGGCCACGCGCCTGCTGGTCGATCCAGTCGGCATCGAGAAATTGCCGGCGTTGGGCGAGGTCAGGCAGCGGCAGGCGCACGCTGGCGATGTGCGGATGTTGCACAAGGTCGGCGTGGAGTTCGGCGGCGGTCTCGGTGACGAGCATGATGCCGATGTCGCCGAGCTGAAACTCGGGGGTGGCGGACCACCGCAGCAGGGTGACGAGTGCCATGCGTTCATCGACGCTGGCGCTGGCTTCCTCGGCGGCGGGGACGAGTTTCTCGGGAAATCCGATGACGAGCGTGACGCCGCGATCGGCGGATTTCTTTTCGTCGGCGGCGTGAAGGAAGAAGCGACGGAGCAACGGTGCGAGCTGGCCAAACGCGCGCGGCGGGCCCTGCTGATGGAAGTCGGTGTGCTCGACCTCGTCGTAAATGCGGAGCCACTCGAAGAAACGCGTCTGCATCGCGGGCGTGGCGAAAGTGAGGCCCTCGCCGATGTCGTAAAACATCAGGCAGCCGCGGTCGGGAAAGAGCCGGCGCGTGAGGAACGGGTTGAGCGGAGCAAATTCGGCGCGCTCCCCAAGGCGGATCGGGAAGAGGTCGAAGATGTTTCCGTGCAGGAGAAAAAGGCTGTGGGCGCCGCCATTCCAGAGGCGGGCGAGTTCGGCCGCCCAGGCGGGCAGGGCGGCGCGGGTGGAGGCAGGGGGAGTGGCGGCGGAAGACATGGGGAGCGGGGACGGAAATCTAGAATCTAGAATCGGTCATCTATCATTTGGGATTTCAGACGGCGGACGGCGCGTGGTCAGGACGACGTGCGCGAACGGGATTCAGGGTGCGGCTGGCGTGATGGGACCGCCGGCGGCCCTGCGGCGGCTCGTGCCGGCAGGGGTGGCATCTGGACGGTGAGGTCCTTGAAGTCCGCGAGCTCGGAGAGCCAGCGGTTGGTCGAGGCGAGATGTTCGATGCTGAGATCGATGCGGGCGGTGAGGGTGTCGGCGTTCTTCGAGGCGATCGCGTCGGCGCGGATGAGCTTCACCTGCTCCACGAGGCGTTCCTGCTCCGAGGCGATGAGGTCATGGTTGGTCTCGGCCTGCTCGATGCGGCGGAGGCGCTGCCGCAACGTGTCGAGGCGATCCAGGCGCGAGGTGAGGAGGCGCTCCTTGCCCGTGAGCATGGCGGGGTTCGAGGCGGTCGCCTTCAGCGCGGCGATTTCGGCGGCGAGCGTCTGCGCCTCGGACTCGAGGGTGGACACGGCGGCGGGCAGCTTTTCCTTGCGCTCGGTTTCGAGGTAAACCTCGAGCGACTGCTCGACTGAGAGCATGCGCAGGTAGGTCCAGCTGAGTTCGGAGAGCTTCTGGCCGCGGGTCGAAACATCGAGGGCCGCCGGGCCCTCGGCCTCGGCGGAGGCCTCCTCGATGTCGCGACACACCGCGACGAGCTGTTGGTGGCGGCTCTGGCGCCCGGTGGAGAGACGGGCAAGCTGCGATTCCTGCTGCTGCTGAAACGCCGCGAGTTGGGCGGCGGCGCTCGAGTCGCGGGTCGCGCCTTCCAGTGCATCGATCGCGCGGCGGAAAAATCCGCTGTCCGGCAGGTAAACGAGCCCCAGTGCGTAGATCGTGGCGCCGGCGATCAGCGCGAGCGGCTCACCACTGGCGAAGCCGAGGCCGAGGGTGAGGAGCGCGAGCCACAAATGGTGGCGGCTGGTCCAAAAAGCGCGGCGGTAGTTGGGAGGCATTTAATGACCAATGACCAAGGTCCAATGACCAATGAATGAGCATCCTCCGCGCGGTGGCAATGCGTCATTGGACCTTGGACGTTTGGCTTCGGGCCTTGGACATTGGGCCTTGGACACTGGTCATGCTCCATCGTCACTCCACCGTAAACCACTGGACTTCGACGCGGCGGTTCTTCTCCGCATCGGTGCCGGCCGGTTCTTCCCAGCCGCGGCCGACGGTCTCGAGCCGGGCGGCTTGCACGGCGAGCCGGCTGACGAGCACGGAGCGGATTTCGGTGGCCCGGGTTTTCGAGAGCTCCATCGCCTTGAGCGCCATCTGGCGCACGAACGTCTCGCCGCCCTGTTTGCGAAAATTCTCGATCATGGCGTTGTCGACGTGGCCGCGCAGCAAAATGGTCGAGCCGGGGCTGACCTTCAGCAGGCGCTGGATCGATTCGAGTGCGGTGAGGTTGGCCTGATGCGACAGGTCAAGCTTGGTGGAGTTGGGTTCGAAGAGAAACCGGATATCTTTCGTGAGCAGCGGATCGCCCTCGAGCGCCCCGCGGGCGTGGCTGCGAATCGGCACGATGGCGATTTGTTGGCCGGCGAAGGCCCCCGCGGCCTGCAAGGCCGTGAGGTGCGTGGCGTCCATGTAGCGATCGGCGTCGACGGGCACGTCGATGAGCGAGCCGTAGGCGAGGGTGGCGGAGGAGTAGATGCCGGCGAAACTGCCGGCGGCGTCGATCGCTCCGGAGTAAAACGCGAGATTCTCGGGGAGATTCGAGAGGTGGACCTTGGCGAGCCCGCCCTGGGTTTTCGCGCGATCCCACTTGAACGTCCGGCCAATCAGGTCGAGGTGCGGCTCCGCGTTGTCGCGCACGAGGCGATTGCCTTCGAGGATGCCGGCGACAAGGCCGGCGACCATTTTGGGATTGGCCTGCGCGAGACCCTTGTTCACGACGAGAATGTCGGCGATGATCAGCAGGTTTTTGTTCGTCGTCAGCAGCACCGCGGCGCCGTTGCTGGCGTCGACGATATCGGTCGTCTTGGGCGACCAGGTGACACAACCGGCCAGCCGTTGCCCGCCGGATTTCAGTTCCTTGAGGAAAAGATCGCCGGCGACGAAGGCGTCGACCGCGAAGAGCAGATTGATCTTGTCCGGTTTCGGCGTCTCGCCCGGGGTGGCGAGCATGTGCACGCCGAGCCCGGCCTCCTGGGTAAGGTAGCGGATGAAAAAATCCGACTCGTTGAATTGCGAGGTGACGAGGGTGCGGCCTTTGAGGTCGTTGATCCGGCGGATCTCCTTGCGGACGACGATGCCGTCCGCCCCGCGCGAGAAACCAATTTGCACGGGGGCGAGGACTTGGAAGTTGCGGCAATACGCGGTGAGCACATCGACCGTCGTGGCGGCGGCGGCGATGCGGCCGGTGTTCAGCGCGGGCCAGCTCTCCTCTTCGCTCAGCTTGATGCGCACCTTGAAGCCGTGTTTGCGGAAGAACACGGAGTTCTCGGTGGGTTCGAGTCCGCCGTTCGCCACGATGATGCCGGCGTAGCCCGGGTATTCGCTCAACTCGAGATCGAGGGTGTTGTCCTTGGGCACGAAAGTCCCGGCGGGCGGGAGCAACGGGCACGAAGAAAGCGGGGCGACGAAATCAGCGGTATCGAGCTTGGCCGCTTTGGCCGTGGTCGCCGAGCCGGAGGTGGCGGCCGTGGTCGCCGCCGCTTTGCCCGCCTGGGCGGGCATGAAACGCGACCACCACTTGTAACTACCAAGTCCGGCGATCGCGAGGATGACGAGGGTGAGGATGAATTTTCCGCGGGCAGTCATGGAAGGAGGGGACTAAGGGACCACGGGACCATGAGGCATGAGGCGGCGACAGAAATGGACGAGCGGTCCGCTGCCTCCTGGTCCCTTGGTTCTTTGGTCTTTGGTCGCTGCGTTACTCGGCGATTTTCTGGCGTTCGGGTGCGGCGGCGGGCGTCGCGGTGGTGGCGGGCTGTACCATGCCCATTTTTTTCTGATACTCTTTGAAGAGCATCGCGCCGCGGGCTTTTCTCATCTCCTGCTGGCGCTGGATCGAGGAGCCCATTTCCTTGGCGAGGTCGAGGGTGGCGCGCATCTGGCCCTCGCCGCCGGCGGCCGACTGCCGGAGCTGCTGCATCGACTGGCCCAACTCGCCGCCCACCATGCCCTGCAGCTCGGAGATCGAGCCCTTCATCATGCCGGCGAGGTTTTCGAGCGAACGGCCGACGGCGACCTTCGCCTTCACCGCCTCGAACTCGCGCTGGAATTTCTGAATCTCGCGCAGGCTGTTCGCGATGATCTCGGTGTTCTGCTTGTAGAGGGCCTCGAGGTTTTCGAGCTGAGCCCGGTTTTCTGTGATTTCATTTTCGATCGCGCCGAGTTCCTCGGCGAAGTGCGCGCCGTTGCCTTCGTCGTTGGCGGCGGCGGCGGCTTGGAGGAGGCCTTGCAGCTCGGCCTTCTGGCGCTCCTGCCGCTTCACTTGATCCTTGAGCAGTGCGACCTGGCCCGCGAGCTGGCCGTTGGCGTAGTGGGCCTTTTCGGCCTTGGCCTTGGCGTCGCGGATGCCGCGTTCAACCATCGCCTGGTTGATGGCATCGGTTTCGGTGGCCTGTTCAGCCAGCAGGCCGAGGTAGACGAAGATGCGTTTGAAAGCGCGGAAGATGCCGAAGTCCATGGAGTGTTGCGGTTGGAGGTTGCGGTGCGGGAAAATCAGCGTGGTGCCTCGACGAGAATCTTCTCTTCGAGGATAAAATCAAACTGAGAGTTGAGCTGCGCCTCGTCCAGGGCACCGATGAGCGTCGCGCCCTGCATCTTCAGGGTGGCGAATACTTCGGGTTTGAGGTTGAGCGCGATGATATGGACAAAGATCGGGGTCTGCTTGCGGAAGCCGGCCTCGCTGATTTGCGCGAGGACTTTCTCCGGGGCGGGACCGGCGGTGTTCGCACCGTCGGTCAGCACGAGGAGATGCCGCGAGGCCGCCGGGGCCGCGAGCAGATCGCGGCCGGCGATGAACATCGCGCTGCCGAGCGGCGTGGGACCATCGGGTCGCACGTTCTGCAGCCAGGCGCGAAGATCGGCGGCGTGGAACGGGGCGAGCGGTCGGGCGACCGCTCCTTCGTTGCCGCGAAAGACATAGACACCGATCGCGAGTGGTTTTGCCGCGGGTGACCGACTGAACGTCTCGAGTCGATCGATCACGTTGCCGAAGGCGCGCTGCGCGATTCGAATCTTGGTGTCGGGCCTCGCGCCGGGCTTGGTCGGAATCGATTGATTCATGCTGCCCGAGGTATCGAAGACTACTGCGAGGGCAAGGGAGGCGCCGGCCGGCGCCGACGCCTCGGCCGCGGCCGCCGCTGCTCGGCACCATGACAGCGCCAGCACGCCGAAGATCCAGCGGAGGGAACGGATGCGCGGGTGCGGGGACATCGGGCGGATGTTTTACCACGCTTGTCGCCGCCCGCAAATTACATTTCGCGTTGATGATCCCAGCCACCCGGTGCTGGATCGCGGGGCTGCGCTATGGTCCGGGTCGCCGGCTCACGGGCGGAGCCGGGGGGCGGAGGTCGGAGTTGCGCGGGCCGGGGGATTGGGCATGGTCCGGCCGATGAGCTGGTGGATGCGACTGCTGTTGGCTGGATTCTGGTGGTTTGCCGCTGCCCGGGGGCGCAGCTGGTAACGAAGGGGGGCGTGCGAACGGCTTCGCGCGGCATCAAGTGAAAGATCGGCCATCCGACCTCCCCGATCCCGGGTTGCGGCGGATGCCACCGCCAATCGTTCGATCCGCGCCCCAGTTCCGGCTGCGATACTTTCCGTCGGCGGTTCCTGTCCGAATCTCCCGCCACAGTGTCACGTAATAAGTGACATTATTCCGCAGCGCACGAATGAAAGATTGGGAAAAGTGTCACGTATTACGTGACACTTTGGTTTGGCGGGCGCCGGGAAAAGCGTCAGAGAAGATCGCGGCCGTTGCGACGTGCCTGCACCCAGGCGAGGAGGAGGAGCGTGCGTTCGGCGTCGGGGCAGGCGGATGCGTCGCGCAGATATTGGTGCACGCGCTGGCGCGGCACGCCGAGGATCCGTGCCAACCGGGCCTTGTCGCCATAACCGGCCAGTTGTTCGCGCGCGGCCGTCACCAATTCGTTCCACAATGGGGTTGCGGGCCCGGGGCGGAGCGTCGCGCCGACGTGCTTGCGGTTGTGCTCCTTGTAGGTGGCCCGGGCCGCCTTGGCGGACTCCGCAGCTGCGAAAATGAGCAGCTCCACGAGCGGTATCAGGTGTTTCATCCGCCCAGAATATGAAGGAGTCATGGGGTCGCACTGTAGCGGTGTTCCCGGTACAGTGTCACGTATTAAGTGACACTTTTTGACGCTTATACAGTAAGATAATAACAGAGTGTCACGTATTACGTGACACTCTTCCAGGGGCTGGGGAGGTGCGGCGGTGACCACGGGAGGAGAATGGGCGGGTGAAAGATCGGGCGTTTGCTTGGGTTGTGAACCGAAGGGCAAGGGCGGCCGGGTGGTGGAGTCGAATCGCAGACGGCTTCATTCTCCTCAGGCGGTTCCCTTTCTTCCGGTGTGAAGGAGGAGTTCGATTCTCGCCGCGGTCGTTTCGCCGTGAGGTCCCGGAGCCCGGGTCGCCGTTGGCGCCGCCTCCGGCGAGCAAACTGGCCAGAGGCGGCCACGCGAAGGGCGGAGTTTTCACCGGCTCGGGGCTTGCCTCGTGCCGCCGGAGTCGATCTTGCTGGCGGGGTGCTTCCACTCGCCGACACCGCGAAACAGAGCGGCCCGGCCGCCGTAACCAAGCTGCTGATCGCCGCCAATTTCGCGGTGTTCGGCTGGCAGGTGTGGCTTTCGTTTCAGGGCGGTGGACGCGCCCTGGCGGGTTTCGTGACCGAACACGCGCTCGTCGCGGAGCGCATCGTCGGCCATCCGCTCGACGGGCAGCAATGGCTGACGGTGCTCACCCACATGTTTCTGCACGGGGGGGTGCTGCACCTGCTGGGCAATGTCTGGTTCCTGTGGATCTTCGGCGGCAGCGTCGAGGGGCGGCTCGGGGCGGTGCGGTATTTCGCTTTGTACGCGGCCGCGGGTGGCGCGGCGGCAGCGGCGCAGGTCGCCGCGGGTCCGGCATCGGTGTTGCCGATGGTGGGGGCCAGCGGTGCGATCTCGGGCGTGCTGGGCGCCTACCTGCTGCTGTTTCCGACGGCCTTTGTCTGGACACTCGTGCCGTGGATTGTGCCGATCCTGCCGGTGCCGGCGATGTTGTTTCTGGTGTTGTGGTTCGTGCTGCAGGCCTACAACGGACTGGGCTCACTGCTCGACGGCACGCAGGCGGGTGGCGGCGTGGCTTGGTTTGCCCCCGCGGGCGGGTTTGTCGCGGGCGTGGTGCTCACCGTCTGGGCGAAAGGCCAGGGGTGGGTGCGGCGGAAGTAGGGGAAGAAAGCAGCCAGCAATCAGTGCGCAGTCAGCAGGATTCAGTCGACGAACACTTCGGTGTCCGCCTCGGACGGATAACTGTTAACTGATTGAGCGCGCAGCGCTCAGTGCCCCCCGTCGAGATCGCCGGGTTTGAGGAGCGAGACGAAAGTCTGCTTGATGGCGGCCTTCATGTAAGCCTCCTTTGGTTCGATGGTGCCGTCCTTCACGCGGGCCATGAGGCTGTTGTCCATCGTGATCATGCCGTCGGTGCCGCCGCTCTCGATGATCGACTTGATATTCGAGATTTGCCCGCTGCGGATCGTGTTGGGGAGGGCCTCATGGGTGAGCAGGATTTCGTGAACGGCGCAGCGGCCCTTGGGGATTTTTTTGCAGAGGAGCTGGGCGACGACGCCGGCGAGGCAGCTCGAGAGCATCACGCGCACCTGGTTCTGCTCGTCCGCCGGAAAGGTGTTGATGATGCGGTCGACGGTCTTCGGGGCGTTGTTGGTGTGCAGGGTACCGAAGACGAGCATGCCCATCGAGGCGCAGCCGAGGGCGAGCTTGATGGTTTCCATCTCGCGCATTTCGCCGAGGAGCAAGATGTCGGGGTCGTGGCGCATCGCGCCCTTCAGCGCGGCGGCGAACGAGGCCGTGTGTTCGCCGACCTCGCGGTGCACGATGACCGACTTCTTGACCGGGTGCACAAACTCGATCGGATCTTCAATGGTGATGATGTGCTTCGCGAGGTTGGAATTGATGTAGTCGATCATCGCGGCGAGCGTGGTCGACTTGCCGCTGCCGGTCGGTCCGGTGACGACAACGAGGCCCTGATCGAGGTGGCAGAGCTTTTTCAACGCCTCCGGCAGATTGAGCTGTTCAAAGGAGAGGATTTTCGCGGGGATCTGGCGGAAGACGGCGGCCTGGCCCCAGTGATTGTAGAGGTAATTGCCGCGAAAACGCGCGACACCGGGGATCTCGTGCGCGAGGTCGAGATCCTTCCGGTCGAGGAAATCGGCCCAACGTTTGGCGGGGCAGATTTCCTTGAGCAGCGCCTCCATGGTCTTGGTGTCGAGCGGGGTGTCGCTCATCGCCTGGAGCGTGCCGGAGGCGCGTGTCTTGGGCGGGAGCCCGACGGTGAGATGGAGGTCGGACCCGCCCTTTTCGAGCATGGTTTTGAGCAGGGAGTCGATGGCGGCCATGGTCAGGAAGGGTGGTCGAGGCGGCGGCGTTGCACGCGGTAGCGAAGGCGGAGAAAGCGAAAGATGTCGCCGCCGAACAGGACGAGGGCGACAAGAAAGACGATCGAGAGGAACGCGGGCGGCAGGCCGAACATGCGCCGGAGCACGAAGGCGGCGGCGCAGCAGACCACCACGAACACGAGGTGGCCCAGCACTTTGAAAAGTGCCCGGCGATAGGCGGCCTCAAGGGTGGCCGTTTCCTGTTCGGTCGGGGTCATCCGGTGATTTTCGCCTTCAGCACGCGGTTGGAGATGTTGGCGCGGGCGATTTCCGCGGAAACTTTGCGCTCCTGGCAAAGGCCGAAAATCACATTGTCCATCAGGCACATGCCCTCCTTCACGCCGGTTTCCATCGTGTTTTTCAGGCCGGCGGACTTGCCCTCGCGAATCAGGTTCTGAATCGCGGTGTTGCTGACGAGAATCTCGCACGCGAGCACGAGGCCGCCGTCGGTGCCGGGCAGCAGCCGCTGGCAGACCACGCCGCGCAGCGACTCGGCGACGCTGGAGCGGATCTGCGTCTGCTGGGCGGGCGGGAAAACATCGAGCAGGCGATTGAGGGTCGTGGCGGCGTCGCTCGTGTGCATCGTGCCGATGACGAGATGCCCGGTCTCCGAGGCGCTGATGGCCATCTCAATCGTCTCAAGATCGCGCAGTTCGCCGATGATGATCACATCAGGGTCTTCGCGCAGCGCGCCCTTGAGTGCCGAGGCAAATGACCGCGTGTGGGGGCCGACCTCGCGCTGCGTGACGTTGCAGCCCTTGGCGGGTTGGACGACCTCGATCGGATCCTCCACGGTGATGATGTGGTCGGTGCGTGTTTCGTTGAGGTCATCGAGGCCAGGGTGGTGGTCTTGCCGGAACCGACCGGGCCGGTGATGAGAATGAGCCCGTTGTGGTAGGACAGCATCTTCTTCAGCGTGGCGAGGTGCTTGGTGTAGCCGAGAGCCTCGAGCGTTTTCGTCTCGGCGGGCACCATGCGATACGCGCCGGCCGCCCCGTTCTTGTGGAACATCAGGTTGACACGGTAGCGATCCGCGCCGCTCAGGGCGAGGGCGTAGTCGAAGTCCTTGGTCTCGAGGAAAGTCTTTTTCTGGGGGGCGGACAGCAGCGCGGTGTTGGCGCGCAACGCGTCCTCGGCGGTGAGCACGTACTCGGAAACATAGGACAAGGCGCGATCCTTGCGGACGAACGGCCGCGCGTTGGTGGACAGGTGCAGGTCGCTGGCCCCGGCGGCGGCGGTGGCGCGCAGCAGGGCGCGCATGCCGTCGGCGAGCGCCGGTTCGCTGAGCGTGCGCATCGTCTCGAACACGAAGGGGGCGGTAGCGCCGAGGACGCCGACGGGCTTGCGGGCGACTCCGGTGGCCATGCCGGGACCGGTCTGGACGAAGGGCGCGTCGACCTGCACATCAAGAAAAGGATCATTTGCTGGCGGGCCTTTGGCCGCCTTGGTGACGGCGAGGCCGGCGAGCTTCTCAAGCGTCTCCACATCGGTCACCACCCCGCTGTCGATGAGTTCCTGGGCGAAGGACATGACATCCACGTCGGTTCCGAGGATGGAAGTTGCCTGAAGGCATTGCGGGCCCGTGAGCAGGCCTTGGTCGATGCACAGGCGGGCGAGCCAGCGGGTGTCGTTGTTCATGCGCGTGGGGGGAACATGGGGGCGGAGCTTGCGGGGCGGCGCGGGCCAAGCCAAGCGCGAAGCGGAGGTGCATATCGAAGGTTGCAAACCCCGGTGAACCGCAGACGCTCACGTTTCTCTCTATAGATATGCTGAAGAAAATATTTGCGAAGCTGCGGGAAAAAATCTCGCCCTCGCGTACTGCGAAACCGGCCGCCGCCGCCGCCAAATCCACTGCCAGCACCCACGCCAAGCCGCATCGCGGTGAAGGCCGTTCCGACCGCGGCGGCCAGGGCCAAGGCCACGGTCACGGCCATGGCCGCGGACCTGGGCCCCAGCACGGCGGCAAACCGGCCGGGCAGTCGTCGGAACCGCGACCGCAGGGCGGAATGCACGAGCCGCGTTCGCATCCGGGGGCGCACGAGTCGCGTCCGCGCCGCGAAGAGCGCGGTGAGCGCGGGCCTTCCGCTCACCGGGGAGAACGGGTCCCCTCGAGTTACCGTGGTGATTCGGGTGGCGGTGGGGGTGAATTTGGCGGCCGCGGATCGCAATCGCGGTTTGGCGGCCGCGGTGGTCGGGGCGGCGGGCGCGGTGGCTCGTTCGGCGCGGCCCACGGCCAGCGCGAGCGTCCGATGATCGACAAGACTTTCGATCACCCGCGCACGGCGGAGATCAAGCCGGCGACGCCTGTGGACATCCCCAAGATGGACACGGCGTTTACCGCGCTGGGTCTGAGCGACGCCCTCGCGTTTGGCGTGCAGGAAATGGGCTATGTCACGCCCACGCCGATTCAGACGCAGGCGATCCCGGTGGTGCTGAAGGGCGGCGACGTGATTGGTTCCGCGCAGACCGGCACGGGCAAAACGGCGGCGTTTGCGCTCCCGATCATCCAGCGGTTGGGGAGCCATGGAAAACTGCGTTGCCTCATTCTCGAACCGACCCGCGAACTCGCGTTGCAAGTGGAGGAGGCTTTCCAGAAATTCGCCAAGTTCACCGATCTGCGCATCACCATCGTCTATGGTGGCGTCGGCTACGGCAAGCAGACCGAGGATCTGCGGCGCGGGATGGACATCCTGGCGGCGACGCCGGGCCGTCTGCTCGACCACCTGGAGCAGGGCAATTGCTCGCTCGCCGACGTCGACATCCTCGTGCTCGACGAGGTTGATCGGATGCTCGACATGGGCTTCCTGCCAGACGTGCGGCGCATCGTGCAGAAGTGCCCGAAGGCGCGGCAGACCCTTGTCTTCACGGCCACCCTGCCGCCGGAACTGGAACAGCTCGCCGGGTGGGCGCTGCGCGACCCGGTAACGGTGGAGATTGGCCGGCAGCGTTCGCCGGCGGAGACCGTCACGCATGGGTTTTACCCGGTGGTGGCGGCGCAGAAATTTGATTTGTTGCAGCTGCTGCTCGAGCGCACGGAGTTCAAGAGTGTCCTGATTTTTTCCCGTACACGCATGGGGGCGGACCGCATCGCGCACCGCCTGCTGAGCAAGGGCCACACGGTCGGGGTGATGCACTCCGACCGCAACCAGCGCGAGCGCATCGAGGCGTTGCAGGGCTTCAAGTCCGGCAAATACGAGGTGCTCGTGGCGACGGACATCGCGGCCCGCGGTCTCGACATCGCCGGGGTGTCCCATGTGATCAACTACGACGTGCCGGAGAATGCCGAAGACTACGTGCACCGCAT
>SXSC01000192.1 GCA_005792355.1 Opitutaceae bacterium | reverse complement strand
TAGCCCGGCCATTTCACACTCTGCTCGCGAGCGGAGCCACACGGTGTTCGAGATTTTCTTCTGCGTTCGCGGTCCTCAGGGATGTCCGGGCTAAGTTCAAAACCGCCTGGCGGTTTTGTTTTAGCCCGCATGAACCCCAGAGATCCAAGCTCACGCCGCCCGAAACTCGTCAAGCGCAGGGAGAATTCCGCAGAAAGTGTGAAAAATGCGGGCTAGCCGTGCTCCGAGAACCCGGCACTCTCAGGTTGTGAAATTTTGGGGCTAAATTCCGCTTCCCTTGCAGTCCCAATCGCCTCCAATCGTCCTCTCACCATGAAACTCCTCCTGCCCGCCCTCCTCGCCGCCCTGCTTCCGCTCGCCGCTTCCGCCGCCGCACCCGCCCTCGCCGGCTCGCGACCCAACATCGTCTTCCTTATCACCGACGATCAGGGCTACGGCGACATCTCCGCCCACGGCAACCCGATCCTCCAGACGCCCAACCTCGACCGCCTCCACCGCGAAGGCGTCCGTTTCACCGATTTCCACGTCAGCCCGACGTGTGCCCCGACGCGCTCCGCCCTGCTCACCGGCCGTCAGGAGTTCAAGAACGGCATCACCCACACCATCCTCGAACGCGAGCGGCTCGCCCCGGATGCGACCACGCTCGCGGAAGCGCTCCAGTCCGCCGGCTACCGCACGGGCATTTTCGGCAAATGGCACCTGGGCGACGAAGCCGCCTATCGGCCCGACCGCCGGGGCTTCAACGAGGTGTTCATCCACGGCGCCGGTGGCATCGGCCAGACCTATCCAGGTTCCTGCGGCGACGCCCCGGGCAACACCTATTTCGACCCCGCCATTCTGCACAACGGCCGCTTCGTCCGCACCAAGGGCTATTGCACCGACGTATTTTTCGCCCAGGCCATGCAGTGGATGGGCGAACAGAAACGCGGCACGCCGTTTCTCGCCTGGCTCTCCACCAACGCCCCGCATGGGCCGCTTCAGGTCCGCCCCGAGGACGAGGCGCGCTACACCGGCAAGGTACCCGAGGCCAATACCGCTAAATTTTTTGGCATGATCGCCAACATCGACGACAACCTCGGCCGCCTGCTCGCGCGCCTCAAGGAGCTCGGGATCGAAAACGACACGCTGGTCGTCTTCATCAACGACAACGGCGGCACGGGCGGCGTCCGGGTCTTCAACGCCGGCATGCGCGGCCAGAAGGGCAGCCCGTGGCTCGGCGGCACGCGTGCCTCCTCGTTCTGGCGCTGGCCCGGCCGGATCAACCCCGCCGATGTCCCGGCACTCGCCGGCCATGTCGACTTCTTCCCCACCCTCGCCGAGCTGGCCGGCGCCAAACTCACCGACCAGGCGAAACGTCAGATTGAAGGCCGCAGCCTCGTACCGCTGCTCGCGAACCCCCGCGCCGACTGGCCGGACCGCACGCTGGTGGCGCACGTCGGCCGCTGGCCGGTGGGCACGTCCCCCGATGAGTGGAAATTCAAGAACGGCAGCATCCGCAACACCCGCTGGCAGCTCGTATCCATCGATGGCGGACGCGAACCCAAGTGGCAACTGTTCGATCTCCAGGCCGACTACGGCGAGACGACCGACGTGTACGGAGCTCACCCCGACGTAGTCGCGACCCTGGCCCGCAGCTACGACCAATGGTGGTCGGAGGCCCGGCCGCTGATGGTGAACGAAGGCGTGAAGGGCCCGAAGATCAACCCGTTAAAGGAGCTCTACTGGCAGCAATTTGGCGGCGGCCCCAGCGCGGATGACCTGCAAAAGATGGACCCCAGGAAATTTGCCGAAAGCCAGTCGGCCGGAAAAAAGAGCGCCAACAAGACGGCGAAATAGGAACCACTGAACCGAGGCTCCAGTCTCTCCGCCACGCAGAGGTGGAGGACCGCACCGCCGAATGCTCCTCCCCTCCATGAAATCACGCCGCGCGCTCCTCTTCCTCGCAATCGCCGTCACCGCGCTGTGGGGCGTTCGCCTCTCCGCCGCGCCCGCCGCCCCGCGCCTCAACGTTCTCATCATCACCGCCGATGACATGAGCTGCGACTCGGTCGGCGTCTACGGCTGCAAGTTGCCGGACACCACGCCCACGATGGACCGGCTGGCCGCGCAGAGCCTCCGCTTCAACTACGCCTACGTGCAGGTGGGCAACTGCATGCCGTCGCGCAATGTGATGTTTTCCGGACGCTACCCGCACAACAATCGCGTCGAGGGGTTCTACATGATCAAGGATCCCGGCTATCCGGTGATGTCCGATCTGATGAAAGACGCCGGGTATTACACCGGCATCCGGCACAAGGTGGCGCATTCGACCCCCTACTCCCCGTATCCCGCGTGGGATGTCGTGCTCGACACCCAGCCCGACGGCACACCGCTCGACCAAAAGAACCCCGCGTCGTATTATGTCTCCGCCGCGCGAGGCATGGCCGAGGCGAAAAAAGCGGGCAAGCCGTTTTGTCTCAACCTCAACATCTCGGATCCGCACAAGCCGTTTTACGGCGAGGACGGGCGGATGGAGATCAATAAACCCAGCCGCGTCTTCACCGCCGCCGAGGTGCCGGTGCCGGGATTTCTTCCCGACGATCCGGCCATCCGACAGGAACTCGCGCTCTATTATTCCTCGGTGCGGCGCGGCGACGACAGCCTCGCCGCCATCTTGCGCGCACTGCGGGAATCGGGCGAAGACGAGCGCACGGTGATCTTCTTCCTCTCCGATCACGGCATGCCGCTGCCCTTCGCCAAGACGCAGCTCTATTTTCACAGTACCCGCACGCCCTGGATGATTCGCTGGCCCGGCGTGACCAAGCCCGGCACCGTCGACGACCGGCACCTGGTCTCCGGGGTCGACCTTCTGCCCACGCTGCTCGACATCGTCGGCCTCAAGCACCCGCCGGGCATGGACGGCCGCTCGTTCGCCCCGGTGCTGCGCGGTGAGACGCAGACGCGACGCGACTACATCGTCGCTGAGTACAACGAAAATTCCGGCGGCAATCGCAACCCGATGCGGACGATCATCACGAAAGACTACGGTTACCTGTTCAACCCTGGTCCAATGGCACGCGGGCGATGGCGACGGCGACCAAAGGGACGGTGAGCTACCGGCGGATGCAGGCGCTGGCCAAGACTGATCCGAGGGCCGCGGCGCGGCTCGATCTCTTCGACCATCGCGTGCCCGAGGAACTTTACCATTACGCCTGCGATCCGGATGCGCTCGCCAACCTGATTGCCAGCCCGGCCCACCGCACCGAGCGCAACCGGCTCATTCAGGTGCTCGACACCTGGATGGTGCAAACACGCGATCCGATGCTGGCGGTTTTTCGCCAACGCGAAAACCCCGTGGCACGCGAAGCCTACCAAAAGTCCGTTGAGAAGGAGGCGGCCGATCGCAACGCCACCAAAACGAAGAAAGGCAAGGCGGGCAAAAAGAAGGCGGGCAAGGCTACGGGCGACGAACCGTAAGCGCATCGTGGCCGACTGCGGTTGGCTCGTCGCCCCTCGGCGTCCCACCGCCGATCCCGCCGCCACCCGATTTCCGCCCGCATCCTATTCCGGCGGGGTCCACGGGCTGGTGGTCAGGAGCCGGCGATCCGGGAACTCTATCTCGCCGCGTCGCGCCTGCTCGTAGCGCCCGGCCAGCTCCCGCACCTTTTCCTCGAGAATGCGCGCGATCTCCCGGCGGTGCAGTTTCGGATCGGCGAAATAAGGCTTGCCCACCAGAATCTCGACGTTGAAGGGCAGCGGCAGCTTCGCGCCGCGCGGCCAGACGCGTTCGATCCCCGCGATGAAACAGGGATAGATCGGGATTTGCGGAAACTCGCGCGCGATTTCCCCCACCCCCGGCCGGAAGGGCTCGATCACGCCCGGCTCCCCGCGCGTGCCTTCCGGAAAGATCACCAGTGACTCGCCGCGCGCCAGGGCGGTCCTCACCTCCGCCAACGGATCGCCCTTCAGCGCGTGGCGGTTCACCATGATGGGGTTGAGGGTATTGCGGCAGAACCAGGCGAAAAACCCGCGGGAAAACGTGTCCGCCGCCGCCGCCGCCCGCACGCGCGGCAACGCCTTCAGCGGAAAAAGCACCGAGAGCACATACGTGTCCAACACCGTGTTGTGATTCGATACGACGATGCAGGGGGCGCTGACCCGCGGGGTCCGGTAGAGGCCGAAGGCCACCCGCAGCAGATTTTCAAACAGCAACAGCAGCACCATCTTCATGATAATTCCACTCCGGAATAATAAAAATAATACAGGAGATGGAAAATCACGGGCACCGTGAAAATCGCTCCGTTGATCCGATCGATCACGCCGCCATGACCCGGCAGGGAATGCCCCGTGTCCTTGACGTTCAAATCGCGCTTGATGGCGCCGATGGACAAATCGCCGACCAGGCCCAGCCAGCCCACGCAAAATCCCAGCCCGAGCAGGAATCGCGGCGAGGGCACGCCCCCGGGCAGGCGCGGCATCAAGGGCGCGAGCAACATGCTTACCACCGCGCACCCCGCGGCGGCCAGCGCGGCCCCCGCCCACGTCTTGCGCGGATTGATGTGCGGGGCGACAGCGGCGTGCAGCCACGGGAGCGAAATTGGCGCCAGCAGCTTGCCAAAACAATAGGCCAGCACATCGCGAATTTCCGTAACCAGCAGGGCGTACAGCAGGAGGAACGGGGCCATGTGCACGAGCAGCGCCGCATGGCTGAAGAGGAAGACAAACAGAATGAGACCGCTCATGATGGCGCCAAACGAGGTCAGAATTCCCCGCGGATTATCGGCTGCGACCATCAGCACCGGCAGGCAAAGTGTCGCGTAAACCGGGATCATGATGAGGTACAAGCTATACCAGGGAATCGCGGCGAGCGTGTAGGTGACCGGGATCGCCAGGTAGGCCAGACCGATGGCCGCGCGATCGTCCGCCCGCAGAAAAGTACCGCGATGGTACATCGGCAGCAGCGAAAAATATTCGCGCAACGCGACGAAGCTGAGGAAACCCAGCAGCACAACACTCACCACCTGGTGCGCCGAAATCGCGAGCACGACCAATCCGATCATCCAGCACCACGTCTGTGTGCGCAGGGCGATATCCCGGCCGGTCGCGGACTCGCGCAGGAAATGCGCCACCAGGAAGAAAACGCCGAGCAGCGCCACCACCACGACGCAGAGAGCGAACTCGCTCCAGCGTCCGGCCCGGGCCAGCGTAACGAGGCCAACCGCATAGAACCCGAGCAAGGGGAGCCACTTCATAGGCTCCGGAGAATCAACCGCAGCCGGTTGAGCCAGGTCAGAACCACGAACAGCAAAATCACCGCGAGATAGTGGGCCGCGTAGTTGAGCGCGGTGGGGAAAATCCCGGCCGCCGTCACCCCCAAACCAAACCAGATGCCCCGGTCGAGCTTGCCACCCAGCGGCCCTTCGTCACGCCGTGTGCCGGTGGCCAGACGCCCCAACACCGCCGTCATTTCCGCGAGGATGGCGGCGATGATCACGAGAAACGCCAGCGCCCGCGTGCCGCCGCCGGGAGCGAAGAACGCGATCGGCAGATAGTTCAAGCCGTCGCCCACCACTCCGCTCAGCTCGTTCAGCACTTCACCCCGGGTGTCGGCCAGCCCTTTTTCCCGGGCCAGCACGCCGTCGAGGATGTTGCAGACCAGGCGCAGCATCAGCCACAGCGGCTGCGCGAGAAAAAACAGCGGGCTCACCCGAAATCCGAGATAAAGAAACGCGCCGCCCGCCGCGGCCGCGACCAAGCCAAGCAACGTCGCCTGGTTGGGCGTCATCCAATCGCCCGCGATCCACCGAAACGCCCGCTGAAACCAGGGCTTGAATTTGTAGAAACTAAACATGGGGAGGGCGGAGCCAGACGGCGGCGGTTTCGATCAGCTGCGCGGACTCGTAGGCGGCGTCATGATCGATGTCGATTTCTTTGTAGTCGGAGAGGCCAAGCTCTTCGTCGGAGAGCGGCGACACCGCCAGACGGGTGGCGAGTCGGCTCCGCTTGGTCTCGACGAGAATCAGGTGCGGGCCCGGCAGACGAAAACCGGGCGGCCAGTAACCCCGCACGCCCAGATCGGCCACGTGCTTCCCAAACAGCAGCGCGACGCCCGGCGCCGTGCACCACCGGCGCAGCTCCCGCGGCACCGCTTCCTGGTAACGGCTGCGCAGAATGACAACGCGTTGCGCCCGCGACACGAAGGTCGGCGCAAACGCCAGCACCGCACCACCCAAAATATACGCCACCACGAACACCGGCACCCCGGGCGCCAGTACTTCCTGACCCCACCGTTCGAGCCAGCGCCCGCTCGCCGCGACTCCCCGCCACCGGCTGAGATAATCCGCCACGCGGATGTCCGCCTCCGGCCAACTCGCCCGCAGCAACGCCTGGCAACGCGCGAGCTTCCGACGGTCCGCCGTCACCCCGGGCAGAATCACCACCACCGGGCGCGCCGGACTGGCCGGCCGAGGCGGCGGGGCGACCGCAGCGGGAAACCGGGAGGGGAGGAATTCGGACACAACCCCGATCGTGCCCGTGCGCCGCGTGGAGTCGAGCATCGCGCGTCCACGCCGGGTTCGCGTTTGACCACGCGACGACGACCACCGCACCCTCGCTCCGCCTCGCGCAACAACCTCCTCCCCTCCCCTGTCATGAGAACTTTTGTCTCTTCCCGCTGCATTCTCCCGCTCGCACTCTTCGCCCTGCTGGCACCGGCGGCGCGCACCGCCGAACCTGCGCCGAAGGCGATCCGCCCGGAAAGCCGTTTCGAGCTGCCCGCAACGGACGACGGTCTGCCCGGCGCGGGCCCGGTCCGCCGGTACGAGTGGTTCCAAAATCTCTGGCGGGATCGACGCTCCGGCTGGGCGAAACGCGTCCAGCAGGATCAGGGCGCGATCGTGTTTCTCGGCGACTCGATCACGCAGGGCTGGACGGAACTCGGCGCGGTCTTTCCCGGCACCAAGGTGGCTAACCGCGGGATCAGCGGCGACACGACGCGCGGAGTCCTCATCCGCCTGCAGGAGGACGTGCTCGCGCTCAACCCCCGTGGCATCGTGTTGCTGATCGGCACCAACGATCTCGAGGAGCAGGCCACGCCCGAGACCATCACCGGGAATCTGAAGCTCATCCTCGCGGCCCTCCGCCAGCACAACCCGGCCTTGCCGGTCGTCCTGTGCCAGGTGTTTCCCAGCTCGGCGGCGAAGAAGCGCCCGGCGGAGCAAATTCGAAAGATTAACCAACTCTACCACGCGGCGGTGAAGGACGAGCCGCAGGTGACCATGCTGGAAACCCACGCGCTCTTCGCCGATGCGCAGGGCGACGCCAAGCCCGGGGAGTTTCCCGATCTGCTGCATCCAAACCGGATCGGCTATGCCAAGTGGTTGGCGGCGCTGCGGCCCATGCTGGAATTCTCCGGCATGATTCCGGCTTGGCCGGACAACTTCACTGCGGAGCCCGGTTTTGTGAATCTGTTCAACGGCCGCGATCTCACCGGCTGGGGCTACCCGGATGGCACCACCTTCGACGGCAAAGACGCTTCGACCGACGGCAGGTTTGTCGCGCGGAATGGTCGCTTGATCGTCACCGTGTCGCGGGCGGAGCGGAAAACGTTGCGCGTGGTGACGAAGCAGGCCTTTCCGCGCGACTTCGTGCTCAAGCTGGAGTTTCGCGCGAGCCCCAACGCCGACAGCGGGATTTACATCCGCGAGCCGCAGCTGCAATGCCGCGACTACCTGATCGCGGGGCCTTTTTCGGATCTGAAGCACTACCGGCCGCTCGACTGGAACGAGGTGGTTGTGACGGTGAAGGGCGGCCTCGCGCACGCGACGTGCAACGGCGAGGTCCTGATCGACGCCATGCCCGTGCCCGCGACTGGCCCAATCGGTCTGGAAAGCGATCGCGGCCAGATGGAGTATCGCCGCCTCCGCCTCCAAGAGTTGCGGTGACCGCCGGCGGGCCTCGGTGACCTCGGTGACCAGCGGTTTGATTCCTTCGGTTGCGGTTGCCGCGGTGCGAAATGCCCGGGCTAGTGTGCCGACCGCAAAGTAGCGTGACAATTAGCGGCGAGCGCCAGCGAGTGGAGCGCACCGGTGGTCCACTCGCTGGCGCTCGCAGCTACACGTCACGAAAGTTATTGGTCGCGCTACTAGAATGATCTACTCCGCCTTCGCCCCGGCCTTCATCCACGCGGCGATGACCGCGCGCTCTCCGTCGGTCATCTGCCTGATGTTGCCGAGCGGCATCAGGCGCGTGACGACCGTTTGGAGATGAATCCGCTCGGAGTTTCGCAGAATCTCGGCCGGCGTGTGCAGCAGCACTCCCGCCGGCGGCACCAGAATTCCGGGAAACGTGGGGGCGGGCGAGTGACACGCAACGCAATGCTGACCGAGGATCTCGCGCACGCGGTTGAAGTTAACCTCGCCTTGCACCGGCGGCAGCGGGACGATCCGCGGGGCAGTCCACCAGCAGGCCAGGCCGAGCAAGACCGCGCCGAGTCCGGGATACTGCCAGGCGTAAATGCCCTTGTGCCGCAGATTGAAAAAGTGGCGAAGGGCAACGCCCGCCCCGGCGATCAACGCCAGCACCGCCCAGCTGTGCGCGTGACTGTACGTCGCGGCGTAGTGGTTGCTGAACATGGTGAACACCACCGGGAGCGTGAAATAATTATTGTGGACGCTGCGCTGCTTGCCGCGGACTCCGTCAAGCGGATCGGGCACTTTTCCCGCGCGTATCGCCGCCACCATCCGCTTCTGCCCGGGAATGATCACGCAGAACACGTTCGCCGCCATGATCGTGCCGAGGCATCCGCCCACGTGGATGAACATCGCGCGTCCGCCGAGAAAGCGCGCCAGGCCCCAACCCAGCACGACGAGCAGCGCGAAGATGATCACGCCGAGCACGGTCTCGTGTTTTCCCAGTGGCGACCGACAGAACAGATCGTAAACCATCCAGGAGACCACCATGCTGCCGGCGCCGACGGCCACCGCCTGCCACGGCGTGAGCGCGGCCACGTTGGCATCGATCATCATCACACCAGCCCGATGCCAATAAACCAGGGCGAGCAGCGCCGTCCCGGACAACCAGGTCGTGTACGCCTCCCATTTGAACCAGTGCAGACGCTCGGGCAACCGCCCCGGCGCGACGGTGTATTTTTGCGGATTATAGAAGCCACCGCCGTGCACCGCCCAAAGGTGGCCCCCGACGCCCTGGCGCGCCGCTTCCGAACCGGGTTCAGGCGGCTCCAGCGATCGGTCGAGCCAGATGAAGTAGAACGAAGAACCAATCCACGCGATCCCTGCGATGACATGCAGCCATCGCACGAGCATGCCAAAAAATTCCATCCAGTAGGTGTCCATCACGTGTCAGCCGTAACGACTCAATTCAAGGTGGAGCCCGTCGTCCCCGACGGGATGGTTTGAAATCGTCGGGTGCCAGATCCGATGGGACATCGGGTCCCACCCTGCGGTGCTTTCGTTTTCCAGGGCAGGACGCACTTTGCTCGATGGATCCGACTCAATAGCGGACCTTGGTGCTCGTGGCCGACCACTGGTGGAACGAGGCCAGCGCCTCAGCTCGGAGCAACGGTTTCATCGCGATGGCCCGCTGCTCCGGCGGCAACGCCACCTGGCGATAAATGAAATCGTCGTCGAAGCCGGCCGCCGCCGCGTCCGCGCGCCCGTTGCCATAATAGACGGTTGGGATGCGCGCCCAGTAGATTGCCGCCAAGCACATCGGGCACGGCTCGCAGCTCGTGTAGAGCTCGCAGTCGGTCAGCTGGAAACTCTGCTGGCGCGCGCACGCGTCCCGGATGGCGGTGACCTCGGCATGGGCGGTCGGATCGTTCGTCGCGGTCACGCCATTGCTGCCCCGCCCGACGATTTCTCCGCCCCGCGCGATCACACAACCGAACGGGCCGCCCCGCCCGCTCCGGACGTTTTCCGAGGCAAGTCGGATCGCTTCGCGCATAAACTCGTCAGGGTGCATGGGACGACATCCTGAGCCGACTCCCGCCCCCAAGGCGAGTCCTCATCGCGCGCGCTCAGCCGAATCGTGGCGCCCACTTCGTCCGCGAGAGTGTCACGTATTACGTGACACTCTCGCTCCCACCTCGGCGAGGAGCAAATTAAAGTGTCACGTAATACGTGACACTCGCGAACGGCTGGAGCTCGCAGCCTCAACGCGACTTCTTCCTGGAGAATGCGGGGACGGGACAGCGCCCGGCGGGCAACGAACCCGGCCCGGGACAACCGCTCGCGCGGAATCGTGCTGACATTCGCGCGAAGTTCCTCCAACCGTCCCGCCCCTCATGAGCTTGCCCTCCTTCATCGGTGGATTGGAAATCCGCGGTCCGCTCGGCCCCGGGTACGAAGAAATTCTGTCACCGGCGGCCTGCTCGTTCGTGGCGGATCTGGTGAAGCGTTTTGATCCACGCCGCCGTGAACTGCTGGCCCTCCGCACCGGGCGCCAACGGGAGATCGATGCGGGAAAGCTGCCGGATTTTCTGCCTGAAACGGCGGCCGTGCGCGCCGACGGCTGGCACGTGCCGCCGCCTCCACCCGATCTGCTCGACCGTCGCACGGAGATCACCGGCCCCGTCGAACGCAAGATGGCGATCAACGCCCTCAACTCCGGCGCGCAGTGCTGGATGGCGGATTTCGAGGACTCCAACTCGCCGACCTGGGAAAACGTCATCGAAGGCCAGCTTAACCTGCGCGACGCGATCCGCCGCACGATCACCTACACCTCGCCCGAGGGGAAACCCTATGCGCTGAAAGAAAAAACCGCCGTGATCGTCGCCCGTCCGCGGGGCTGGCACCTGGAGGAGAAGCACCTCCGGCTCGACGGCCAACGGGTGCCGGCGTCACTGTTCGACTGGGGATTCTACTTCTTCCACAACGCCCGCGAACTCGTGGCGCGCGGCAGTGGCCCGTATTTTTATCTGCCCAAGCTGGAAAGCCACCTCGAGGCGCGGCTGTGGAACGATGTGTTCATCCACGCGCAGGCGGCGTTGGGTCTGCCGCGCGGGACGATTCGCGCGACCGTGTTGATCGAGACGATCACCGCCGTCTTCGAAGCCGACGAAATTCTTCACGAACTGCGCGAGCACGCCTCGGGCCTGAACTGCGGTCGCTGGGCCTACATGTTCAGCTTCGTCAAAAAATTCCGCAATCATCCGGATTACCTCTTTCCCGACCGCACCCTCATCACAATGGAGGTGCCGTTCCTGCGCGCCTACGTGACGCACGTCATCAACGTCTGCCATCGGCGCGGCGCCTACGCGATGGGCGGCATGGCCGCCCAAATTCCAATCAAAAACAATCCCGCCGCCAACACCGCCGCGCTGGCCAAGGTGCGCGCCGACAAGGAACGCGAAGCCCGCGCCGGTCACGACGGGACGTGGGTCGCGCATCCCGGACTGGTGCAAACCGCGCTCGACGCTTTCGCCGCACACCTGAACGGTCCGAACCAGCTCCACATCCTGCACGACGTGACGATCACCGCGGCCGATTTGCTCGCGCCGCTGCACGGGCCGATCACCGAAAAGGGCGTCCGCTGGAACCTGCATGTCGGCGTGCGTTACCTGGAAGCCTGGCTCGGCGGCTCGGGGGCCGAACCAATCCACCACTTGATGGAGGACCTCGCGACCTCGGAAATCTCGCGATCGCAGCTCTGGCAATGGCTCAAGTTCGGGGCGAAACTCGACGACGGCCGGGCCATCACCGGGGAACTCTACGACCGGCTGCTCGCGGATGAACTCGTCGCCATCCGTCACGAATACGGCCCAACGCGATTTGATAACGGGCATTTCAAGGCGGCCGCCGAACTCTTCATGCGGATGTCGAAGAGCGTCGATTTCGACGAGTTTCTCGCGCTGCCCGCCTACGAATTGCTGCCCTGAGAAATGATGCCGTTTTCGCTCGCCCAACTCAATTCCAGCGACCGCCCGGCCTTCACCGCCGCGCTCGGGCACCTCTTCGAGCATTCGCCGTGGGTGGCGGAAGCAACGTGGGCGCGCCGACCCTTTCGCGACAGCGCGCAGTTGCACGCCGAACTTTGCACCACGATGCGGACCGCCCCGCGGGAGCGTCAGCTCGCGCTCATCCGCGCCCATCCCGACCTCGCCGGCCGGCTGGCCTGCCCTGAGCCTGCCTGCCCTGAGCGTGTCGAATGGGTCGAAGGCGCCCGGCAACCGGCCCTCACCGCCGAGTCGGCGCGCGAACAAGCGAGCGCCGGACTGGACCGATTGAGCGACGCCGAACTGACGGATTTTTCCCGCCACAACGCCGCCTACTCGGCGAAATTCGGATTCCCCTTTGTCATCTGCGCCCGGCTCAACGCGAAGGAGACCATCCTTCAGGCCATGCGGCTGCGCAGCGGCAATCCGCCCGCGACTGAGCTTACCACGGCGCTCGCCGAGATCGAAAAGATCGCCTGGCTGCGCCTGCAGGATGTCGTGACCTAATCCGTGTCCATGGTGTCGAAATTCAATTTGGCGACCCAACTGAAACCACTGCCCGATGGAGCCTGCTGTCCCCAACGGGCTGAATTGCGAGCAAACGTTTGAAACCCGATGGAGCCATCGGGTTCCACCTTGCAGTGTCTGTCCATTGATTTCACGGATTGGCACGGATGCGGAAACCAGCATCCTCCGTGTTCATCCGTAACCCGTGGTTTAAAAAACATCTCCCATGCCCGGCAAACTCAGCACCCACGTCCTCGATCTCACCACTGGCCGGCCGGCCGCGGGGATGACACTGGAATTGTGGTCGCTCGGCACCACTCCGCGCCGGCTCCGGAGTGTGACGACCAACGCCGACGGTCGCACCGACCTTCCGTTGCTCGATTCATCGGCGATGGCGGTGGGTACTTTCGAAATCATCTTTTTCGTGAAGGACTATTTTGCCGGTCGGGGCGTGACCTGCGATTTCCTCGACCGCGTGCCAATCCGCTTCTCCGTCTCGGATGCATCCGCTGGTTACCACGTGCCCCTGCTCGTCACCCCGTGGGCCTACCAAACCTACCGGGGCAGCTAAAACCCGGGCTTGTCGAAGCTCGCCCGTGCCATATCTTGCGGCAATGAGCCGGAACGTTGACGCAATTATTGACGAGCAAGGTCAGGTGCGACTGCTGCTGTCCGGTTCATAATGCGCCAATCGTCCAGGTTACTGGCTGCAATGCTGGCGGAACTCGGCCGGGTGACCGACGAGCCGGGCAGATTGACGCGGACGTTTCTCTCGCCCGCCATGCAGCGGGCCAACGCGCTCGTGGGGGGATGGATGGCGGAAGCCGGACTGCGGGTTCGCGTCGATTCGATTGGCAATCTAATCGGCCGGCTCGAAGCCAACGCGGCTCCCGCAAAGACCCTGCTCCTCGGCTCGCATCTCGATACCGTGCGCGACGCCGGAAAATTCGACGGCGCGCTGGGCGTGCTCCTACCCATCATGGTGCTGGCGGAACTCAGGCGGCGCGGCGTGAAACTACCCTTCGCCGTCGAGGTGCTCGGTTTCTCCGAAGAGGAAGGCGTGCGTTTCGCCAGCGCGTACCTCGGCAGCGAGGGCTACACCGGAAGGTTGCAACCCGGCACGCTCAACTTGCGTGACGCGAAGGGCGTCAGCGTCGGCGACGCCTTGCGGAAGTTCAACGGCGGGAAATTCTCGCCGCCGAAATCCGCGCACGCCGGTCGCGATCTGCTCGGCTACATCGAGGTGCACATCGAACAGGGTCCGGTACTCGGGAAAGAGAATCTCGCCGTGGGCGTGGTCTCCGCCATCGCCGGGCAGAGCCGGTTCAAGCTCACCTGGACCGGCCGGGCCGGCCACGCCGGAACGACTCCGATGCCGCTGCGCCGCGACGCACTCGCGGGTGCGGCGGAGTTTGTGCTGGCGGTGGAAAAACTCGCGCGCGGCAAATCCGGCCTCGTCGCCACGATTGGCGAGCTGAGCGTGTCACCCGGCGCGGCCAATGTGATTCCCGGCGAGGTCGGGCACACGCTGGAGGTCCGGCACGCGCGCGATCCGGTGCGCCACTCCGCGCTCGTTCGGCTCGGCCGGCTGGCGGCGCAGATCGCCAGCCGACGCGGGCTCCAGGTCAACTGGCGGCGCACGCAGGAACACGCCGCCGTGGCCTGTTCGCCGGTGCTGACGGCCGCGCTCGATCACAGTGTGCGGACCGCGCAGGGCCGCAGCCTCGCGCTCGTGAGTGGCGCCGGTCACGACGCCGTCGTGCTGTCGCGACTCACGTCGAGCGCGATGCTGTTCGTCCGCTGCCGCGACGGCCTGAGTCATCATCCGCGGGAGCAGGTTGCCCCGGCCGATCTGGCGGTGGCCTTGGAGGTGATAAAAGATTTTCTGCTGCGCCTGGCCGCGGCCCCATCACCATGAGCCGCACGACGAAACAGAAACCGATTGGGGTCACCGCGGCAACCGATCCCCTCGATCTGATTCTGCGCGGGGGATCGCTGGTCACGCCGGAGGGCGTTTTCCGGGCCGACCTCGGGGTGGCCCGGGGAAAAATTGTCCGCCGGGCGCCGGAGATCACCGATCGCGCCGCGCAGACGATCAACGCCCACGGCGCCTACGTTTTCCCCGGCATCATCGATGCCCACGTGCATTTCAACGAGCCTGGCCGCGCCGATTGGGAGGGCCTCGCCTCGGGTTCGGCGGCGCTCGCCGCCGGCGGTGGCACTTGTTTTTTCGACATGCCGCTCAATTCCGAGCCACCGGTTTTGAATGCCGCCGGATTGCGCGCGAAGCGCGCGCTCGCTGAGCGCCAGTCGTGCACCGACTTCGCCCTGTGGGGCGGATTCGTGCCGGGCAACCTCGATCAGTTTGCCGGGTTGCGCGACGCCGGGGCGATTGGGTTGAAGGCCTTCCTGTGCGACAGCGGCATCGCGACCTTTCCGCGGATCGATTCGGCGTCACTGCGCGAAGGGATGAAGCGCGCCGCGAAACTCGGCCTGCTGGTGGCCGTGCACGCCGAAGACGGGGCGCTCGCCGCGAAATTGACGGCGGCGCAAAAAGCGAAGGGCCGGCACGACGCGAAGGCGTTCCTCGCCTCCCGGCCGGTCGCGGTCGAATTGGAGGCCATCCGCGTGGCGCTCGACCTCGCGGGCGAAACCGGTTGCGCCCTGCACGTGGTGCACGTGAGCAGTCCGGAGGGTCTCGCGCTCATCGCCGAAGCGAAGGCGCAACGGGTCGACGTGTCGGCGGAAACCTGTCCGCACTATCTGCTCCTGAACGAAAAGGACGTCGTGAAGCTGGGCCCGGTCGCCAAGTGCGCCCCGCCGCTGCGCGACGAGCCGCGCCGCCGCGCGTTGTGGTCCGCACTGCGCGCCGGGCAGATCCAAACCATCGGCTCGGATCACTCGCCGGCGCCGCCGGAACTCAAGACCTCCGACGACTTCTTCGCGGTGTGGGGCGGAATCAGCGGCGTGCAACATGGCTTCGAGCTGTTGTTCGACGCGTGCGCCGAAACCTGGGAACGTGATTTGCCGGTGCTCGCGGCGGTCCTGGCGCGCAACGTCGCGCGTCGCTTCCAGCTTGGAACCCACAAGGGAGTGCTCGCCGAGGGCTTCGACGCCGATTTCTGCCTCCTGCGACCCGCTCCGGCGCGCACCATCAGTGCGGACGAACTTTGGACGCGCCATCGCCTCAGCCCGTACGTCGGTCGGTCAAGCCGCGTCCGTGTCACGCACACCTTCGTGCGCGGCTGTGCCGTTTGGGCGGATGGCCGGTTGACGAGCGGGGTGCAACCGGGTCAGTTTCTCAAGCCAGCCCGCTAACCCACATGCCCGAACTCTTTGGCCACACCCGCGCGCGCGTCGCCGCCCGACATGCGCTCATCACGCCGGACAATCACGTCAACAGCACGGTGCCGGGCATCACCGGAGCCACGGTGGTCATTTTGATCAACGAGGCGCTGGGCGCGAAGTTCGCGCAGACGCTCGTCACGTTCCGCCGCGGCGGGAGCGCGAGCTTCGGTCAGACGGAGGTGCAGACGTTTGGCTACGTGCTACGGGGCGGGGTCACCGTGCGGCTGGGAGGAAAACGGCGGCGCTGTGGCGCGGAGGGATTCTTTTACGTGCCCGCCGGCCAGGTCTGCGAACTCGGCGCACCGAAGGCCGGCACGCAAGTGATGTTGTTTCGGAAAAAATACGTGGCGCTGGCCGGTGCGCCCGCGCCCCGCGCGATCATCGGCGACGCCGCGAACATCAAAGGCACGCCGTTTCTGGGCGACCCGGCGGCCAGCCTGCAGGTGCTGCTGCCCGACGAGCCGGCGTTCGACCTGGCGGTGAACGTCTTCGCGTATCAGCCGGGTGGACACCTCCCGTTCGTCGAGGTGCATGTGATGGAGCACGGGCTGGTGATGCTCGCGGGCGAAGGCGTCTACCGGCTGGAGGACAGCTGGTATCCGGTGCGCGCGGGCGACGCGATCTGGATGGCGCCGTATTGCGCCCAGTGGTTTGTCGCGATGGGCCGGCAACCGGCGCGCTATCTCTACTACAAGGATGTCAACCGCTAGCCCGGCAACCTTCGGTGGCGGTCGCCGCCGCGGGCAACTTTGGATTTGTTTCGATCGAGTTCGCGCCGATTTTGATCGGTCCTCCAGGAGCGGCGGTTTCCCAGCCGCCGAAGAACCGTCGGTCGACCGTCTTGGGGCGGTTGGGAAACCGCCCCTCCTTGGTTTGCCCTTCGACTCCGCTCAGGGCCTTGAGCCTGACGAAACGGCGGCCCTGAGCCGCACTGCGAAACATGCCGGCTGACTTCACCTTCACGCTCAACGGCGCCACCGTGCGCGTGGCGGGGCAGAAGCCGACGACAACTCTGCTGGAATTTCTGCGCATGAGCGGACTGACCGGCGCCAAGCGCGGGTGCGACGAGGGCGACTGCGGAGCGTGCACCGTCGCCATCCTCGACCGCGACGTCGCAGGAAAACCTGCTTACCGCGCCATCAACAGCTGCATCGCCCTGCTGCCGATGGTCGCCGGTCGGGAAGTTGTGACGGTCGAGGGGCTGGCCAACGGAGCAAGCGGGACGGATTCCCGCCTTCGCCAAGCCTCCGGCGGGCAGGCACCGCAGGCGGGGCCCGTCGCGGAAAAGCTCCACCCGGTGCAGGCCGCGCTGGTCGAGCACTCCGGCTCGCAGTGCGGCTATTGCACGCCCGGGTTCGCGGTTTCGCTGTTCGAGGGTTATTATCGCGACGGCTGCCGGACACCTGCGCAGATCAACGACCAGCTCTGCGGCAATCTCTGCCGCTGCACCGGTTACCGCGCGATCCGCGACGCGGCGCTGGCAGTGTATGCCGCGACAACTCCGAAACGGGGAGCAGACGCGTTTGCCGCGCGCCTGCAGCAACCGGTCGACGCCCCGGCCGCGCTCGAGTACGCGCCGCCCGATGGGACGTTTTTCCGGCCCGCCTCGCTCGCCGACGTGTGGGCGCTGCTGGCCGCCAACCCCGGCGCCCGGCTGGTGGCGGGAGCGACGGAGATTGGCGTGGAGATCAACAAGAAGTTCCGAAAAATCCCGGTGCTGATCTCGACTGAAGCGGTGCCGGAACTGACGGCGATCACGAGAACCGCCACTGACGGCGGCTGGCGGTTCGGCGCGGCCGTGACGTTGACCGCGATCGAGGAAAAAGTGGCATCGGAGTATCCGCCCCTTGCGAAGATGCTGCGCGTCTTCGCCTCCCGCCAGATCCGCAACCGCGCAACGGTGGGCGGCAACCTCGCGACCGCCTCGCCGATCGGGGACTGTGCACCCGTGCTGTTGACCCTCGATGCGTCCGTGGTGCTCGCGGCGGCGGGTGCCGGGCGAACCGTGGCGCTGGCGGATTTCTTCACCGGCTACCGCCGGACCGCGCTGGCGGCCGGCGAGATCATCCGCGAAATCATCCTGCCGCCCTTCGCGCCGGAGCCCGGTCTCACGCGTCGGGCGGATTTCATCAAGGTTTCTCATCGCCAGGAACTCGACATCAGCATCGTGGCCGGAGCGTTCCTGGTTGACGCCGATGCAACGGGCGTGGTGCGGCACGCGCGAATCGCCTATGGCGGCGTGGCGGAACGGACGCTCCGCGCGACGCGGGCCGAGGCGGCGCTCATCGGGCGGACGTTGAGCGAGGCCACCGGCGAGGTCGCGGAGATTCTGCGCAACACCTTCACCCCGATCGACGATGTGCGGAGCAGCGCCAGCTACCGGCGCGGACTCGTGGTGTCGTTGTGGGAACGGTTTGTCCACGGGGACGCGAGCGTGATTCACGACGGGGTCGCCGATTATCAGGCCTCCGAGCCGTGGCCCGTGGACGACGCGACGCGCGGGCTCCGGCACGAGAGCGCCGTGGGGCACGTGACCGGTCGCGCGCGGTATGTCGAAGACACCGCGTTGCGCCGGCCGATGTTGACGGTCTGGCTCGTCACCGCGACGCAGGCCCGGGCGAAAATCACGCGACGCGACGCGACGAAGGCGCGCGAGGCGGCGGGAGTCGCGGCAGTCCTGCTGGCCGAGGACATTCCTGGTCAGAACAACACCGGCCCGGTCCGGCACGATGAACCGCTGTTCGCCCGGGACGAAGTACAATTTCACGGGCAAATTGTCGCCGCGGTGGTGGGTGAATCGCTGGAGATCTGCCGGACGGCGGCGGCACTGGTCGAGATCGCCTACGAAACGCTGGAACCGGTTGTCGGCTGGCGGGCGGCCATCGCGCGCGACAGCTACCACACCGCGCCGCACGCCTTGCGGCGCGGCGACTGCGCGGCGGCGCTGACGGCGGCGCCGCAGCGCTTCGACGGCGAAATCGAGTTCGGCGGGCAGGAGCATTTCTATCTGGAAACGCAGGCGGCTTGGGCCGAGCCGGCCGAGGACGACTCGGTCGCGGTGCACTCGTCGACGCAGCATCCCGCGGAGATTCAGGCAATCGTGGGTGAGGTGCTCGGTCTGGCGCGCAGCAAGGTCGTGGTGCATTCGCCGCGGATGGGCGGCGCGTTCGGCGGCAAGGAGACGCAGGGCAACGCGTTTGCCGCGATCGTGGCGCTGGCGGCGCGGAAGACGGGGCGACCCGTGCGCCTCCAACTCGATCGCGACGTGGACATGGCGATCACCGGGAAGCGCCATCCGTTCCACGCGAAGTTTTCCATCGGGCACGATGACGAGGGCCGGGTGTGCGCGGCGAAAGTTGCGCTGGTGGCGGACGGTGGCTGGGCGCTCGATCTCTCGGCGGCCATTTGCGATCGCGCCCTGTTCCACCTCGACAACGCCTATTATCTGCCGGCCGTGGATTTTTCCGGACGCGTGGCGAAGACCAACACGACGTCGCACACGGCGTTCCGCGGGTTCGGTGGGCCGCAGGGCATGTTGGTGATCGAGGAAATCATGGATCGCGTGGCGCGCCGCACCGGGTTGCCCCCGGAGATCGTGCGCGAACGCAACCTCTACCACGGCACAGGGGAGACGAACCGCACGCATTACGGCGAGGACATCGGCGACCATCAGGTCGGGACGATGTGGACCGCCGTGCAGGCCGGTGCCAACTTCGCCGAGCGTCGGAAGGCCGTGGCGGAATGGAACCGGACGCAGCCGCGGGTGAAACGCGGGCTGGCGGTGACGCCGGTGAAGTTCGGCATCAGCTTCACGTTGTCGCACTACAATCAGGCCGGCGCGCTCGTGCAGGTTTATCAGGACGGCTCAGTGCAGGTGAACCACGGGGGCACCGAGATGGGCCAGGGGTTGCACACGAAGATCCTCGGCATCGCGATGCGCGAACTCGGGCTGCCCGCGGAGTGTATCCGGATGATGCCGACGAGCACGGACAAGGTGCCCAACACGTCGGCGACGGCGGCCTCGAGCGGGACGGATTTGAACGGGGCGGCGGTGGCGGCGGCCTGTGCCACGCTGCGCGGGCGACTCGCGCCGGTGGCGGCGGAGCTGCTGGAGGGTCGGCCGGAAGAAATCGTTTTCCAAAACGGCGGCGTCTGCGCGCAAGCGCGTCCGGAAATTCTCGTCCCCTTCGCGAAGGTCTGCGCCGCAGCCTATCGTGAACGCGTAAGCCTGTCGGCCACCGGCCACCATCATACGCCGGGTCTCCACTGGGATTGGGCGAAGGCCGAGGGCCGGCCGTTTCACTATTTCGCCGGAGGCGCGGCGGTGGCGGAGGTGGAGATCGACGGCGCCACCGGCATGCATCGGGTGATCCGGGTCGACATCGTGCATGACGTGGGTGATTCGCTGAATCCCGGCATCGATCGCGGGCAAATCGAAGGCGGGTTCGTGCAGGGCATGGGCTGGCTGACGAGCGAGGAACTGAAATGGGACGCCCAGGGCCGGTTGCTCACGCACAGCGCGAGCACGTATCAGATTCCGGCGATCAGCGACGCGCCACTTGCTTTCAAGGTCACGCTGCTGCCACGCCGCGGACCGGCGCCCGCCATCCATGGCAGCAAGGCCGTCGGCGAGCCGCCGCTGATGCTGGCGTTGTCCGTGCGCGAGGCGATCCGCGACGCGGTGGCGGCGTTCGGCCAGTCGGGCGGTGAAGTGCGACTGGCGTCACCCGCGACCGGCGAGGCGATTTTCGCGGCGATCCGGCAGAGACTGAACGGTTGAACCCGGACTGGCCCGGATGGCCCCGAGGCTTGCCTCGGGGTGGCCAAGCGAAGGGCGAGTGTTCACTTCGGTTGTGGCTTCGCCGCGCGGGGATCTCTGCGGTCAAATGGCCCTGAGTTTGTCGCGTTGGGTCAGCAATTGGGCGGCGATGCTGAGGGCGATTTCGTGCGGATGGTTCGTGCCGAAATCGAGGCCGATCGGGCAGCAAAACCGCCGCGCGCGTCTGGCGGGCAGGCCCGCGGCCCTCAATTCCCGGCGGAGCACCTCGGCTTTGGCGTCGCTGCCGATGACGCCGAGATAGGGAAAATTGCGTTCCGCGAGGGCGCGCAGCAGCACCGGGCGGTCGCTGGCGTGCCCCTTGGTCAGGCAGAGCAGAAACGCATGGTCAGGCATCTCCGGCACCAGGTCGGCCGGATGCTCGTGCTGGCGGTAACGGGCGTTGCGGGCGCGCGGCAGGCGATCGAGCCACTCGCGGCGCGGGTCGACCACGGTGAGCGCACAGTCGAGCGGCGCGAGCACCGGCACGAGCGCCTGCACGACGTGACCGGCGCCAAATATCCAGATGGGCCACGCGGCACCGGCGCCGCCCGCGGGATGGGGTTCAAAATAGAATTTCACCGATCCCCCGCACGTCATGCCGACATCGCTCTTGAGCGTCCAGTTGACGAAGCGCGCGGCGGCACCGGGCGCGCTGATCATTTCGCGCGCGAATCCGATGGCCCTCGCCTCGACCTTGCCGCCGCCGACCGTGCCAGCGTAAAGGCCGCCCGCGGTGACGAGCATCTTGGCACCGGTGTCCTGCGGCGTGCTGCCGAGCGCATCGACCAGCACGACCAGCACGCACGCTGTGCCCTCGCGTTCGAGAGCGAGCAATTGCTCGTAGATGGCGGCGTGACTCATGGCGGCAGGTGACGAAGGGTGCTTGGCGGCGGGCGGCGCGCAAGCCCGGTTGCGACCGCGCACGGCGGGCGCTTTCTGCCCTCGTGGCTTTGGTCGAGGCATCCCCCAGCAACCAACGCGATTCGGGCAAGACGCACGCGCAGCAACGGTGCGAAATCACTCCGGTCACCATCTGCCGGCAAGAAATTGTGCCTCCGTCGGAGTCTTGTAATGCACCGTAGAGGTGCAATTCTACTCCGGCACCCTGGCCGCATCGCCGATTCTTCAATCTCCGACTCCCGTCTTCTGACGGTTAATTCCAGACTACGTTTCCTGGTCATCATCGTGAAAACGCAATCCCGCTTCACCTTCCTCCTCATCCTTGGCCTAGCCTCGGCGGGCCTTTCGGCCGCTGCCCCGTCGAACGCCTCGTCCGCACCGTGGGTTTCGCTCTTTGACGGCCAGAGCCTCGCCGGTTGGAAGGTTCGCTGCCTGCCCGCCGACGCGGACAAGACCTTCTGGACCGTCCGCGACGGCGCGATCCTGTGCGATTCGCTCGGCCGCAAGGACCATCAATATGTGTGGCTCATGCACGACAGCGAGTGGGCCGACTTCGAACTCGAACTTGAATTTCAGCCCTTCCGCACTTCGCCGGGCAACACCGGCGTCCAAATCCGCAGCCGTTACGACGCGTCACCGTCCGCGCCCAATGGCGGCTGGTTGGACGGCCCGCAGATCGACATCCATCCCCCGGCGCCATTCCGCACCGGCCTGATCTACGACGAGACGCGCACGGAGAAACGCTGGATTCACCCCAGCCTGCCCAGCTCCAAAATCGAGCCGCGCCCCACCGCCGAAGGCTTCACGTTTCGCTACGCCGAAGACGGCGGCGGCTGGAACCGCCTGCGCATCGTCGCCCGCGGCGCGAGCATCACGACCGAACTCAACGGCGCGACGACCGCGATTTTCGACGGAGCGGGAATTCTCGACAACGACGCCCACCGCAAACTTGGCGTCGGCCTGCGAGGGCAAATCGCCCTGCAACTGCACGTCCGCGACGAGCTCAAGGTCCGCTATCGCGCAATCCGCGTCCGCGCCGTGCCTTGAAACCTCAACGCGATCCGCCGTCCGCGATTTTCCCGGGTGTGCTCGATGCCACTGGCTTCGCAACGTTGGCCGCCGAACACCGGCGTCTCACGCGCCTGCCGCTGGCGGTCGTGGACCACCATGGACGGTTCCTCGCTGGCGGCCAAGGCGTCGCCGACTGCGCGCGGAACGAATCATGCCGCACCTTCCGGGTCCTGGCGGTGACCGAGGCGCTGCGCTGGGGCGAACCGTGCGTCACCTGCTGCGACTGCGGGCGGGCGATGTGGGCCGTGCCGGTGACCCGCAATCAACACCTGTGCGGCGGCCTCATCGTCGGCGGAGTGAAACTGGCCAGCCCCAATCGCGCCGGCAGCCTCGACCGGCGGATTCTCGGCGCCTGCCAGCATCTGCTCGCCCTGGCGACGAAGCATGATGTCACCAATGCGGCGCTCCTGACGTCGCGCCGCCACGCGGCCTCGCACGAGCGCGACAAGGCCGAGGCCATCCACCAGCTGAAAGATCGGTTCCACGACGACATCCGCAGCACTTATCTGCACGAGGAGCCGGCGCTGCTCGCCGCCATCCGCCGCGGCGAACGCACCGAGGCCCGGAGCATCATCAATCGTGTGCTGGTCGGCATTTATGCCTTTGGCGGCACGGACACCAATCTCCTGAAAAGTCTGGCCCTCGAACTGGTCGTGATGATGACGCGCGCGGCGGTGCAGGCAGGCGGAGATCCCGCCGTCATCCTCGGGCTCAATTACCAGTCGCTCACCGCTCTCGCCCGGGTCGCCGATCAGGAAGCGCTCGCCCGGTGGCTCTGCGAAATTCTCGAGCAGTTGATCGACGCCATCAAGGTCAACACCCGGCATCCGAACTCGGTGCTGCTCGCCCGAGCTCTCGAGTTCATGGAAGATCATCTGACCGACGAAATGCGCCGTGAGGAGGTCGCGCGGGCCGCCGGGCTGTCGCCGAGTCATTTTTCGCATCTCATGCGCGCGAAGACGGGCTGGTCGTTCACGGAACTGCTCACCCGTCTCCGCATCGATCGGGCCTGCCACCTGCTGGCGCACACCGGGGATCCGCTCGCGCGCATCGCCCAGGATTGCGGTTTCAGCGACCAGAGCTATTTCACGCGGGTCTTTCGCAAACGCACGGGCCAGACGCCCGGCGACTACCGCAGCGGCCACGCCGCCGCACCAAAGTCCTAAACAAAAGCACCGGAGTCCAAGCTCCGGGCCGCGTTCTCGTGGTACGGTTGGGTCAACCCGACCCTCATGACCACGCCGCACACGAAACCGTCCAGGAAACCCGATCCGGACGGGCGGCTTTTCCGCCCGCGGACGGACGAAAAAAACCAGGGCGGCGCGTTGGCATGATCGATTTGCGATCCCATCTGCGGTTGCAGGCCATCCTCGCGGAAACCGATCGGTTTCCGCTCGGGGTCGAGCTGGTTTCCACCCGCGGCACGATGACGCAAAAGCAAACGCTGAAAACCCGGAGTTTTTCGGCGGACCTGACGCACAGCCCGCGCGTGGACTGGGTGTCGATCACGGACAACGCGGGGGGAAATCCACAACTCGCCCCCATCGCTTTGGGTACGCCGATTCTGTACGCCGGGAAAGAGGTGATCATTCATCTCACGTGCAAGGATTTCAACCGTTACGCGCTGGAGAGCCAGCTCTGGCTGCTGGCCAGCCAGGGGTTTCATAATATTTTGGCGTTAACCGGCGATTACCCCATCGAGAGTTTTGCCGGACGCGCCAAACCGGTCTTCGACCTCGATTCCGTGGCGTTGCTGACGATGATCGAGAAGATGAACGAGGGGCTGGAGGTCACCTCCGGCAGCGCGCAGACCCCCACGAAGCTCGATGCGACCCATTTTTTCGCCGGCGCGGTCACCAGCAGTTTCAAATTTCACGAAAACACCCTGCTGCCACAGTACCAGAAGCTGGAGAAAAAGATCCTCGGTGGGGCCAAATTCATCATCAATCAGATCGGCTTCGATTCCCGCAAAGGCCACGAACTGCGCGAATACCTCCGGTGGCGTCAACTCGGCGACGTCCCGCTGATTGGCAATGTCTATGTCCTGAGCCCGATGGTGGCGCGGCTCTTCAATCAACAGAAGATTCCGGGCGTGATCCTGACGGACGAGCTCAATGCCATCTGCCAAAAACAGGGGACGTCTCCGGACAAGGGCAAAAAATTCTTTCACGAATTTGCCGCCAAGCAACTCGCCATCTATCGGGGGCTCGGCTACCGCGCGGGCTATCTGGGCGGGGTTCACACCTACGCGGAAATTGAAGAAATCCTCGATCTGGAAAAGTCGTTCGCCCCCGATGATTGGAAGCTGTTTGCCAGGGAAATCTCTTTTTCGCGCCCCGGCGAATTTTTCCTCTTTGCGCAAGACCCGGCGACCGGCCGGTCGCTCCCGGGCGAGGTGAATCCGGCGTGGAAAAAATCGCTGTCCGCCAGAAATGCCAGTCGAAACGTCACGCTGGCCTACCGCCTCTCGAAGCAATTTCATTCGTTGTTGTTTTCCAAAGGAAAGGGCCTGGCGCCACTGGCCGGGAAGATCTGCCAAAAGGCCCGGGATCCCCGGCAAGGTCCGCCGTGGCTGCGCGGCCTCGAGCACCTCTCCAAATCGGTGCTGTTTTCCTGCCAGGATTGCGGCGACTGTTCATTGGGGGAGACGGGCTTTTTGTGTCCCGAGTCGCAGTGCGCCAAGAATCAGCGGAATGGCCCCTGCGGTGGCACCCGGGACGAAAAATGCGAGGTGTTTGACTATGAGTGCATCTGGGCGCGGGCCTACGATCGCCTGAAATACGAAGGGAGATCCGAACAGCTGCTCGATCATGCCCCCGTCATCCAGAATCAGGGCCTGCGCGGCACCTCGAGCTGGGCGAATTTCTGGCTGGGGAAAGACCATGCGGCCAAAAAATCCGCGGGGCCATCCTCATGAATCCAACCAAACTTCACGTCATCGGCGAACTGATGAACAATTCCTACGGTCGCGCCCGGAAAGCATGGCAGGCGCGCCATGTCGCCGGCTATCAGGAGCTGGCCAAACTCCAGACGGACCTCGGAGTCTCCTTTCTGACCCTCAATGTCGACGGCACCCAAAAACTCTCCGTGACGCTCCAGGAGATGCTCGATTTTTTGCCCATGGTCATCCCGGCCATTCAGGAAGTGACCGACGTTCCCATCAGCTTTGACAATCCGGACGTCGCCTTTCACCGCGCCTGTCTCCAGCACTACAATCCGGCGAAAGCCAGGGGTCGTCCCATCCTCAATTCAATTTCCGTCTCCCGCCGGAATATCGCCGCCATGGTGCAAGTGGCCCGGGAGCACGACATGAATGTCATTGTCATGGCTTCGGAGTGTTTGCGGCCGGACGGCTCGCATGGTGCGGCCGGCACCGTCGGAGATATCTTAAGCACGGCCAAATATTTTGTCTCCCTGCTGCACAAGCAGGCCGGCATCGCCCGTGATCGCATCATCATCGATCCCGGGCTGGCACCCGTCGCCTCTGACACCAGCGGGCTGATCAATCTGTGTCTTGATTCGATTCGGGCGATTCGGGCCGAGGAAGCCCTGGAGGGACTTCATATCTCGGTCGGACTTTCCAATTTCGCCATCGGCGCGCCCAAGCCGATGCATGTTCCGCTGGAACGAGCCTTCCTCTGTCTGGCGATGGAAGCAGGCCTGGATTTTGCGCTCTCCAATCCTGAGAAGAATACCGTCCCCCTGCCCAAGGAGGACAAGCTCGTGCAAGATCTGCTCCGCGTCTTGGAAACGGGCCGGGTGCGATCCGGGGAGGCGCAGGACGATGCGGGTTACCGGCAACTGGACGCCTTGATGGCACTGTGGGGCGAGCGGAACTAGTTCGGTCATGCAAGTCGCCGCGCCAAATCCAGACCTTCCCGCCCAGTTGAGAGTCACCCCGGAAAACCCGATCCGTTGGATTGTGGTGGGGCAATTGCTTGATGCGAAAAACCGACGCGTGCTGCAGCACGCCCACCTTATCTATGACCAAAACCAGATCAGGTATGTGGGCACCGCCGCACCGGAGGCGGCGATACTCAAAGATCAAAAAACTCCCGACTTGATCCTTCCCCACCATACGGCGCTGCCCGGGTTGATCGAAGGTCATTCGCATACGTTTCTCGAAGGCGCGGAGCTGGCGGCCGAAAAACGGGCTGACTACCAGAAGCAAGATCCCCAGACGCTCTATCAGAGAGCCGCCACGCGCCTCCACCCCCTGGCCCGTCTGGGCATTATCGCCCTGCGCGACGGGGGCGACAAAGATCAGGTTGGGCTGCGCCTGAGCCGGCTGACTGCCGCCCCCGACTGCCCGCCATTCACCGCCAGAGTCTTCAGCCCCGGGGCCGGGATCCACCGGCAGGGCCGTTACGGTGGCTTTTTTGGGAAGCCGGTGGAAGACCACGCCGATATCGAAAGCTGTGTGCGGGCGCGGGTGGCCGAGGGCGCGGATCACATCAAAATTGTTCCGACGGGAATCATCAATTTCGCCAAAGGCCAGGTCGTCGCTCCGCCGCAGTTCAGCGTGGAGGAGATTCACCAGTTCCGGCAGGCGGCCCACGCGCAGCAAAAACATCTCATGGCGCATGCCTCGGGCGAGCTCGGTGTGGGGTATGCCATTGAAGGCGGAGTGGACACCGTGGAGCATGGCTTCTTCATCACCGACGATCAACTGGCCCGGATGCGGGCCAGGAATATTTCGTGGGTACCGACCTTTTCGCCCGTGCAGGAACAGGTGGATCACGCCGACCTCATGGGCTGGACCGGCCCGACGCTGGACAACCTCCATCGGATTCTGGAAAACCACGCGCGCAGCCTGCAAAAGGCCCTGGCGCGGGGCGTCAACGTCCTCGTGGGCAGCGATTCCGGGTCGTGCGGCGTCGCTCACGGGGCCGGATTGTTTTACGAGATGGAATTGCTCGAGCGAGCGGGGATGCCCACCTTGGAAATTCTTTGTCAGGCGACGCATGGAAACAATCGCGTGTTAACCGGAAATCGGCCGTTCGGGTCGCTCGAAAAGGGCTTCAAGCCGCGATTCATCGTGACGCTCGACAACCCGCTGGAAACGGTGCGGAACCTCCAGCGCGAGCGGTTGGTGGTGTTTGATGGCGCGGCGGAAAGCAGCGCCACGGTCAGTCTGGAAAATTTGTAGAACCTGGCCCGAATATTTCGCGACGCGGCCAAGGCCGCCGTTTCGGCACGCTCAAGCCGTTTCGACAAGCTCAAGGCCCCGAGCGGAGTCGAGGGGGCCCTGAGCGGAGTCGAAGGGCAACCCTCCTGCGGCGGGCAAACCACGGGAAATGGACCCGCCTGCGATTCACCCCCCAATCTTTTTACACCGCGGAGACTCACTCTTCGGAGCGCAGAGAATGGCATTTGTTTTCTCTGCGTTTCCGAAATCCGAGTCTCTGCGGTGCAGAAAATCTGTGGCTTGAAAATGCCCGCCCGAAAACCGCATCTCCAGATATGGCAGTGCGGCCTTTTTTCGAGACTGCGCTCGAAAAAGTGGCGTGCTTCGCACGCAGCCGGATTTGCACCACAGAAACGCAGAGGACACAGAGAATACCGCCTGCCGAAAAGCCCGGCCAAGGCGACTCACTGACGGGGTGAAGCACTTTCCCTTCAATTTCTTGGTCTTCTCCTCTCTGTTCTCAGTGTCCTCTGTGGTAAAATGGTCTGGTTATGCCGTTAAGCACTAGAACCAACATGTTGGTCTCTACGCTCGAATTGCTAGGCAGAGAGCACAAAGAAAACCCCGGAGACCGCGACGTCATCTCGCCCCGATCTCCGTGCCTCCGTGCCTCGGTGGTTAATTCCATGATTTCTTCCACCCTGAATTTTGCCCCGCGGATTACGCCGATGGCGCGGAAGTGGTCATCGTCGGACGAACCGACGTCCACGCCGCCGCACCAAAGTCCTAAACAAAAGCACCGGAGTCCAAGCTCCGGGCGCGTGATTCATGCTAGGGTCGGGAACTCCCAATCCTCATGACCACGCTTGAACTGTTAGCCCAGGCTGTCGGTGCCGGCAAAGCCAAGGACGCCAGGGCCCTCGCCCAACGCGCGCTCGACGAGGGCATCCCGCCCGGCGACATCGTCGAGCAAGCTCTCGTTCCGGCGATGGCGGCCGTCGGCGAGAAATTCAAGAACAACGAGATCTTCGTGCCCGAGATGCTCGTCGCCGCGCGCGCCATGAAGGAGTCGATGGCCCTCCTCGAACCGCGCCTCGTCGCGGCGGGCATCACACCCAAATTCACCGCCCTCATCGGCACCGTGCAGGGCGATCTGCACGACATCGGGAAAAACCTCGTCGCCATCATGTGGAAGGGCGCGAACTTCAAGGTGGTCGATCTCGGCACCAACGTGACGGCGGCGAAGTACATCGCCGCCATCCAGGAACACCGCCCGCACCTCGTCGGCCTCTCCGCCCTGCTGACGACCACCATGCCCGCCATCGTCGAGACCGTGCGGGCCATCCGCGCCAGCGGGTGTCCGCCGGTCAAGATCATGGTCGGCGGCGCGCCGGTCACGCAGCAATTCGCCGACGAAATCGGCGCCGATGGCTACGCCGCGGATGCCGGCTCAGCCGTGGACCAGGCGCTCGCCCTCGTCAACGCGGCGTGAATCGATCAATTCAGATTCCTGATTCAGCTCATAAGGAAGCCCGGCTCGGCGGGATTCCTCCGTGGCGCGGGCTGCGCCCCCACGCAAAGCGCACTCGACCTGCGCCCCGGATGTTGCTCTAAACTGAATCTCCCCTTTCGTCGCATGAAAATCCACCTCCCTGCCCTGGCGCTCATTCTCGCCGCCGCGCTCTGGCGCGTCGCGATTGTCCTCGAGCCATCGCTTTTCAACGTCTCGCCCATCACCGCGCTGGCCTTCTGCGGCGCGCTGTATTTTCGCGACTGGCGCATGTGGCTCGTGCCCCTGGCCGCGCTGACCCTCTCGGATCTCTGGCTCAACTATTATCACGCCGCGGCGTTCGGCTACACCTGGACCCTGCCGGAAATGTTGCTCCGCGCCGGTTGTCTCGGCGTCGCGCTTGGCTTGGGCCGGCTCGTCGCCCGCCGCCGCAACGTCACCAACCTGCTCTCCGGTTCGCTCGCCAGCTCGCTGGTGTTTTATTTCGTCACGAACACCGCCGCGTGGTCCGCCGATGTTTTCTACTCCGGCACGCTCGCCGGGTGGTGGCAGGCCATGACGGTGGGGCATCCGGAGTTTCCGCCCACCCTCTGGTTCTTCCGCAACACGCTGGCAGGCGACCTGCTCTTCACCGGGCTGTTCGTCGGCGCGATGGCCCTGGCCGCCGCTCGCGATCGCCCGGGCGCGTTGGCCCGGGCCTGAGCGCGGGGCGCGTGCTATCGCGCAACGATATTTACCACTGGCCAGAATCCATCCGGTGGGTCACCTGCCTCGTTCCGCCGCTTGAATTATCTCGAGGCAAAAACCGCAGGCGGGGCTGAGCCAATTTTCGCCCAATCCTCCCGCAATGCCCACGACGCTCACCACTTTGCCGCATGAAGAAACTCCGACCCAGCGGCGGCTACCGCGACACCTGCAGCTTTCAAACGTCGACGCTCATCTACGATGCCACCGTCTGGTTCTGTGAAAAGTTTCTCGATTCCCGCTCTCGCACCGTGGACCAGATGGTGCAGGCCGCACGCTCCGGCCGCCAAAACATCGCCGAGGGCAGCCGCGCTGCCGCCACCTCGTCCCAGACCGAACTGCGCCTCGTCAACGTCGCCCGCGCCAGCCTCGAAGAGCTGCTCCTCGACTACGAGGACTTCCTCCGCCACCGTCGCCTCCCGGCGTGGGCCCCCGACTGCCCGCAGGCCATGGCGGTCCGCCGTGTGCCGCAGGTTTTCCGGAGTGATCAGTCCGATCCGTCGAATCCGTCGGATCTGTCGGATCTCTCAGATCACGAGCGCGCGGCCCTCTACTCCCGCTGGCTCGACCACGCCGACGCCGCCGTGCGTGCCAACGCCCTCATCTGCCTCATCCACCAGGCGAACTTCCTCCTCGACCGCCAGATTGCCGCCTTGGAGAAGGGCTTCGTTGAGGGCGGCGGCTACAGCGAGCAACTCGCCACCGCCCGCCTCGCCCACCGGCGAAAGCAAGATCAGGCCGGTCCGTCAGATCCGTCCGCTCCGGCCGATCCCATTCCCAAGTGCCCGCAATGCGGAGCCCAAATGGCCCTCCGCACCGCCAAGACCGGCATGAACGCCGGCCAGCAATTCTGGGGCTGCACCAAATACCCCGACTGCAAAGGCACCCATCCGATCTGATCGCCCTCGCTCGATCATTTACGCCCGACATATTTTCCCTTCGCTTCACTTCCTTCGCTCACTTCCCGCTTCCACCTTTCTACGCGCCATGCACCTCCGCCTCGTCTCGCTCGCCTTTTTCGTCTCCCTCGCCGCCGCCGCGACCGACCCCGCCGTGACGAGCCGCCCCTTTGGCCGGCTCTCCGACGGTCGCGAAGCGCGGCTTTTCACTCTGAAAAATGCCGCCGGTTTCCAAGCCGACATCACCGATCTCGGCGGCATCATCGTGAGCATTCACGCGTCCGATCGCCGCGGCGTCAGTGCCGATGTCGTGCTCGGCCTCAACTCCGCCCCGGAATTCGAGGCCAAAGCCGCCGGGTTCAATGCCATCACCGGCCGCTACGCCAACCGGATCGCCGCCGGGAAATTCACCCTCGACGGCAAGACCTACACCCTCGCCACGAACAGCACCTCGGGCGGCGTGCCCTGCCACCTCCACGGCGGCAAACGCGGTTTCAGCCGAATGCTGTGGAACGCCGAGCCCACGACGCACGAGGGCAGGCCGGCCCTGCGCCTGCGTTACCTCAGCCGCGACGGCGAGGAGGGTTATCCGGGAAATCTCAACGTCGAGGTGATCTACAGCGTCACCGCCGACAACGCCCTGCGCATCGACTACCTCGCCACTACGGATCAACCCACGCCCCTCAACCTGACCAACCACGCCTATTTCAATCTCAAGGGCGAAGGCGCGGGCGACATCCTCGATCACGTCCTGACCCTGCGTGCCAAGCGTTTCACCCCGGCCGCCGCGAGTCTTATCCCCACCGGCGAACTCGCGCCGGTCGCCGGCACGCCGCTCGATTTCACGCAACCGCACCGCCTCGGCGAACGCATCGGGGAGCAACACGAACAACTCCTGCGCGGTCGCGGCTACGACCATAACTACGTCCTCGATTCCGGTGGCGCCTCGCTCGCCCTCGCCGCCACGGTGCACGAGCCCGCCTCCGGCCGCGTCCTCGAAGTGCTCACCACCGAACCCGGCGTGCAGTTGTACACCTCGAATCATTTTAATGGAAATCTCAGCGGCAAGTCCGGCCGGCCCTATGTGCGATTCGGCGCGTTCTGCCTGGAGACGCAGCACTTCCCCGATTCCCCGAACCAGCCGGCGTTCCCGAGCACAATCCTCCGGCCCGGCCAGAAATTCCGCTCCACGACGGTGTTTCGCTTCTCCGTGAAATAGACCCGATCTTCGCCGGGCGCAGCGGCTCGACTCACGCCAGGTTGCCGACGCCACCTGTCCCGGCGAAAACGTGCCGAACTCCTCGTCCAACTCGAGGGCGCGTTTCCGTGATGGGCGACTGGCGGCAAAGCACCCCGGGGCCGTTGCCGAACACTGTCGGAGCGGGTTTACCCCGCGATGAATCGTCGTTGCGAATACCTCGCGGCGTAAAGCCGCCCCCCACCACCCAACCAAGCCGAAGCAAGCTTCGGGGTACGCGCCCCAACGGGAATCGAGGCTTCCAGCTGCCGACACTGCGAACGCGGCCGACCGCCCGATTTCGGAGGGCACCGCTTTGTCGCCATCGCCGGCATCAGCTCAGACCGTGCACAGATCTCGCCGCGCGAAGACCACACCCGCCGCGAGCCACATCGTTCCGCCCACACTGACCAGCACCGCCATGTCCCTCCACGGCCACGCCCCGCTTCTCAGTATTTCCACCGGTCGGTGGTAGTGCAGTGGGCTGAGGAACACCCATTTCTCCATTGGCGGCCAAAACTGGGCGAGGTAATTGAGCAGGAACAACGCCAGGAGGATCAGGAACACGATGGTCATCGCCCGGCCGCGTCGGTCGCTGAGAGCCGAGACCAGCCAGGCGAGCCCACCCGCGGCGCCATACGCGCAAAAGAGGTTGAGCGCCACGAGCAGGAGGCGCGCGAGTTGGGGCCGCTCGGCAGCGGGGAGGGCCAGCCCACCGAGCAGGTTTCCCGCCAATGCGGCGGCGAGCAGGGCGAGGCCGAAGACCAGCCACACCAGCGTCTCGGACAGGAACACTTCCCAACGAGACACGGGCAGGCCCAGGAGGACGTCGACGGTGCCACGATCGATTTCGCCCGCCGGGACGCGCGTGCAACAAACCAGCGCGTGGGCCCACACCAGCGCCAACACAACCGGATGCACCCACGCCATGGACTGAAACAGCTGCGGCCCGATGCGGTCGCCGATCTCCGTACCCAGCATGCCTTGCATGATGCCGCGCGCGAAGCCCAGTTGCAGCCACTCCGGGGACATCTGGGCGCCGAACTTCGGCAGCACGAAGGCGAAGGCGGCTTCGACTCCCGTGAGGGCAAGGCCGAGCAGCAGCGTGGTTGACCACATCTCCCGGAAGGCGCGGATGATCAGACCGCGGTTCATTTCCGGGCCTCCCGATCATGCTGATAGAAACGCTCAAAAAGGCTCTCGAGGTAGGGGCGACCGATGATCAACTCCTCCACCGGCCGTCCGGCGAGAAAATCCACCAAGCGGTACGCCGGGCCGTCCAGCGTGCCCTGCCAAACCGCACCCGCGCGGCGAGTGAGTCGCAGGAACTCCGGCGGGGCAAGCCGGAGCGCCTGCGTCTCCTCCTTCCAGCGAATGGTGACCTCGTGCCCGGCTCGGTCGCGCAGCGCCGCCAGGGATTCGTCCGCGACCAGTTCCCCCTCGCGCACCATTGCCACCCAGTCGCACAACTGCTCGACCTCACCGAGGGAATGACTGGAGAAAAACACCGTGTGGCCCGCCGCCGCGAGTTGCCGCAGATAATCATGCAGAACTTTTTGCATCAGCGGATCCAAGGAGTTCGTGGGTTCGTCGAGCACGAGCAAGCGCGGCGAATGCGCCAGAGCGAGGATGAGACCCAGTTTCTGGCGCATCCCGCGGGACATGTCGCGGACGCTGACGCGAAGATCGAGATGGAACATGCTGGCAAGGTCGCGACCGGCGGCGGCGAGATCGCGACCGCGCACGGCACCGTGAATCGAGAGTGCCGTCGCTCCATTCATCCAGTCGGGCAGCCGCAGGTCGCCCGGGAGATAACCCACGTCTCGTTTGATCGCTTTGCTGTCATTCCAGCAGTCGAGTCCGAAAATCCGGGCCGCTCCGCCCGTCGGTCGGAGAAAACCGAGCAGCACGCGGATGGTCGTCGTTTTCCCGGCCCCGTTGGGACCGAGAAACCCGAACAAGCTGCCCTCCGCGACGGAGAGCGACACACCTGAGACACCGCGCCGCCGGTCATATCCCCGGGTGAGATTTTCGAGTTGGATCAATGACACGGCAGTGGAGAAGCGTATTCAGATTCTCCCTCGCAAAGCGAGCGAAGGGAGACTTCGTCCCGGTTCGTGCCCTCTTTCCTGAAACCGTACCGGCTCGCCTCCGTGCTGCGATTCACGCAAGGTCGACGGGCGATGAGCCGTTCCAATCTCCCGTCAACGGGGCGCATCTCCCGCCGTTTCGTTGTCGCCGTGCTTACCGCATTCGTCGCACCGCTCTCCTCGGCCGCCCCGTCCCCCACCCCCATCGTGCTCAAGACCAACGGCGGTTGGTGCTGGTTTCAGGATGAACGCGCCATCGTCGCCGGCGAAAAACTCTTCTTCGGCTCCGTCGCCGGTGGCGATCGCGCCGGAGTCAGCGCGGGCGACGTCGTCGTGACATCCCGCGATCTGCGCACGGGCCAGACCGAATCCACCACGCTCCACGCCCGGTTCCAGACCGATGACCACGACGTGCCGGCGCTGCTCGCCTTGTCGGACGGCCGCCTGCTCGCGACCTACCAGTCGCACGGGCGGACCCAAGGCTTCATCGGGCCCGACCTCATGCGCTGGCGTCGCACGCTGCGGCCGCACGACATCTCCGCCTGGACAGAGGAGCGCACGTTGCCGGTTGGCGGCAGCGTGAGTTATAGCAATCTTTTCCGGCTGAACGCCGAGAGCGGACGCATCTTGCTGTTTCACCGCGGAGTCGGCTTCAACCCGAACTATCTCGTCTCGACCGACGACGGCGCAACGTTCACCTACGGCGGCCGCCTCCTCTCGTGGCCGCGGCGCCCGGAGCACGACCCGCGTTTCACCGGCATCAGCGGCGGCCGCCCTTATCTGAAATACGCTCAGCAGGGCGGCGATAAGATTCACTTCGTCGCCACCGAGGATCACCCGAGCTCGTACGACAACAGTCTCTACCACGCGTTCATCCGTGGAGGGCAACTCCACCACAGTGATGGTCGCGTCATCGGCCCGCTCAGCCGCACGGCCGAAACCGCCACGCGCCCGACTGATTTGACATGCGTCTATCGCGGTGACGTGGACCACGTGGCGTGGATGTGCGACGTGCACCTCGACCGCGACGGCCGGCCGCGCGTCGTGTTCTCGGTGCAACGCGGCGGCGCCGCCGGACGCGGCAAACGCAACAACTCCACCGACGGCATGGACCTTCGCTACCACCACGCGCGCTGGGACGGTGCCGCCTGGCAGGTTCACGAAATCGCCCACGCCGGCACGCGGCTCTACGCCGGCGAGGACGACTACTCCGGCCTGGCCGCTATCGACCCGCAGCAACCCGACACGGTTTTCATTTCGACGAACGCCGATCCGAAGACCGGCGCACCGCTCATCAGCGCCACGGACGGCCGCCGCCATTGGGAGATCTTCCGCGGGGAGTCGTCCGATCTCGGACGCACGTGGGAGTGGACTGCGATCACGCGTGACTCCACGGCTGATAACTTGCGACCCATCATCCCGATTTGGTCCGAGGCCGGCGGACGTCGCATCGTCCTGTGGCTCCGCGGTACCTATCGCAAATACACCGACTACGATCTCGACGTGGTGGGGCTGTTGCCGCCGGATTTCGGTTGATTCACCGCGCGGCGGAGACGTCGATTCTCCCATGACGACTTCCCGACGCCGCGGCCTGAACTTCATCTCCGCGGTGGCGCGGTTTCGACGCGTGGCTTGCGCCGCAGCTCTCGCGGCGACCTCGGCTTCCGCCGGCGACGTCACGTCGTTCGGCGCGATCGGCGACGGCCAGGCGGATGACACCGCGGCGATTCAGCGGGCGGTCAACGCCGGCGGCGGCGTGCATTTTCCCACCGGAGTTTTTCGCCTCACGGCAACCGTGACTATTGAACTCGATCGCACGGGCTTTGTCGCCCTCACCGGCGACGGCACCAGCCGCGTGGTGATGGCGGGCGCGGGACCCGCCTTCAAGTTTATCGGTACCCACGAGGGCAGCGCCGACCCGGGGCAGTTCAAACCCAATGTCTGGAATCGCCAGCGCGCACCGCGGGTCGAAGGACTGGAAATCATCGGAGCTCACGCGGAGGCCGACGGGATCGAGGCTACTGGAACGATGCAGTTCACCGTCACCGGGGCACTGCTCCGCGACCTGCGCCATGGCATCCGCCTCACCGTGCGCAATCGCAACATCCTCATCGCCAATTCGCATATCTACCACTGCCGCGGCATCGGCATTTTCTACGACCAGGTGAACCTCCACCAGTCCAACATCACCGGCTGCCACATCAGTTATTGCGCTGGCGGCGGCGTGGTGTCGCGCGGCGGCAACGTCCGCAATGTCCACATCGGAACGTGCGACATTGAAAGCAACATGGGGAAAAACGCCCCGCCCACCGCGAACATCCTGCTCGATTCCACCGGCGGCTCCATCGGCGAGGTCGCCATCACCGGATGCACGATTCAACACAACCACACCGGCCCCGACTCCGCCAACATCCGCATCCTCGGCCGGGGCCACGAGGAGTCGCTCGCCCGCCGCACCGGCACCGCCACCACGCAGGAGGGCCATGTGACCATCACCGGCAACGTCCTCAGCGACGTGCAGGTCAACATCCACTTGAAGGACGTCCGCGGCGTCACGCTGACCGGGAACACCTTTTGGATGGCCTACCAGCACGATCTGCTCGTCGAGGACAGCAGCAACGTCGTCGTCGGCCCGAACAACTTCGACCGCAACCCGCGCTACAACTACGGCTCGAGCCAGGAGACCAGGGGCGGCCTCGTCTTCCGCGGCAGCCGCGATTGCACCCTCACCGGCCTCCACGTCAACGGCGTGTGGCGTCAGCCCGCCGCCCTGCTCCTGGAAAAATGCGATCGCTTCAACCTCTCGGGTTGCAGCCTCCTCGACGGCGACGGCGTCGGGTTGTCGCTGCAGGCGACGACGAACACCCGTGTATCCGACTGTGTGATTCGCGATGACCGCGCCACCCGCCCGCCCGCCCCGTCGCTGCGGGTGAGCGGCGGCCGGGGCAACTGGGTGCTGCACAACCTGCTCGCCCACGGTTCCGAGATCGCCCCGGGCACGGCGAAGCTCGAGGGCAATTATGACGGACGGTGAGGTCCGCCTCTTTCCTCTCTTTCGTTCTCTTTCTCCGCATGGGGTTTTCCAACCCCCTGACGAAAGAGAATGACTCAAAATCATCGCATTTCAAAATTACCCGTTTCGAAATGAGCGAACGCTCCTCACTCATGAATCTGCCCGCCACCCTCACCCTCGCCCTCGGCCTCCTCGTCGGCTGCAGCCGCGCGCCCGACCCGGCCGCGACCGCCTCCGGCGCCAAGCCCCCCGCCAAGATCAAGCTCGGCTTTCTCGTCAAACAACCGGAGGAGCCGTGGTTTCAGTTTGAATGGAAGGGCGCCGATCGGGCGGCTGCCCAATCTGGCTTCGAGGTCATCAAACTCGGCGTGCCGGACGGGGAGAAGGTCATCGCCGCCATCGACAACCTCGCCGCGCTCGGCGCCAAGGGCTTCGTGATCTGCACCCCCGATGTCCGCCTCGGCCCGGCCATCATGCGCAAGGCCCACTCGGCCGGCCTCAAGGTGATCACGGTCGACGATCAGTTTGTCGGCCCGGACAACCGCTTCATGACCGACGTCCCCTACCTCGGCATGTCCGCGAGCAAGATCGGCGAATCCGTCGGCGTCGCGCTCTGGACCGAGCTGCAGCGCCGCCGGTGGCCGATCGCGGAGACCGGCGTTTGCGTTGTGACGTTTGCCGAGCTCGACACCGCGCGTCATCGCACTGATGGCGCGATCGCGGCGTTGGCGGCGGCGGGCTTTCCTGCCAATCGTATTTTCAAGACGCCCCAGAAAACCACCGATGTGCCCGGCAGCTTCGATGCCGCCAACATTCTGCTGACGCAGCACCCCGAGGTGAAGCGCTGGCTCATTTGTGCGCTGAACGACACCGGCGTGCTCGGAGCGGTGCGCGCCACGGAGGGCCGCGGCATTCCCGCCGAGCACGTCATCGGCATCGGCATCAACGGCACCGATTGCATCGACGAGCTCCGCAAGGCCAAGCCCACCGGGTTCCATGGCTCGATGCTCGTCTCCGCCCCGGGTGAGGGCTTCCGCACGACCGAAATGCTGTACCGCTGGGTGAAAGACGGCACTCCGCCGCCCCTCGACACGCGCACCACCGGCATCTTTATCACGCGGGAGAATTTCGAACAAGTTTTGAAGCAGGAAGGAATCCTGCCGTGAGGTGTGCCCGATCTTGCGGTCGGCTGCGGCGGCGACCAATCTCGCGTTGAATCCAATCAAACGACCGCTGCAGTGGATCAGGCACTGCTCCCGGACTGATCGCCGCATCACACTCTCCCTCGCATCGTCTCAACCGCTCCAACCATGTTCACTTTAGGAATTGATTATGGCACCAACTCGGTCCGCGCCCTCGTCGTGCGCTGTGCCGACGGCGCGGAGCTCGGCTCCGCGGTGTTCAACTACCCCAGCGGCCACCAAGGCGTGTTGCTCGATCCCAAGGACCACAACCTCGCCCGCCAGCATCCCGGTGACTACCTGCTCGGTCTGGAGCGGAGCGTCAGAGGCGCCCTGGCCGCCGCCGGGAAGAAGCGCGGTTTTTCGCCGGGAAAGGTGATCGGCATCGGGGTCGACACGACCGGCTCAAGCCCCATCCCGGTCGACGCCACGAACCGTCCGCTGGCCCTGAGTCCAAAGTGGAGGAAAAACCTCAACGCCCAGTGCTGGCTGTGGAAGGACCACACCAGCGTCGATGAGGCTTCGCAGATCACCGAACTAGCGGCCCAGCTGCGACCGCATTACATCGCGAAGTGCGGCAACACCTACTCATCAGAGTGGTTTTGGTCGAAGGTGCTGCATTGCCTGCGCGTCGCGCCCGAGGTGTTCGACGCCGCCCATTCATGGGTCGAACTCGCCGATTGGATTCCCTCCGTACTCGCCGGCGCCGATCGGCCCGAACGCGTGGTTCGCGGCGTCTGCTGTGCCGGTCACAAAGCGCTCTACAGCGACGAATGGGGCGGCCTGCCCGACGCGGAGTTCCTCGCGATGCTCGATCCGAAACTCGCGGCCTTGCGCGATCGGCTTTACACTCAGGCCCACGACGCCACCTCCCAGGCCGGAAGGCTGAGCCACGAATGGGCGGAAAAACTCGGACTCAGGCCCCATATCCCGATTGCGATTGGCGAGATGGATGTGCACTACGGCGCCATCGGCTGTGGTGTCGCCGAGGGCGTGCTCGTCAAAGTCATCGGCACCTCGACCTGCGATTGCGGCGTGGTTTCCGCCGACCGGCCCGTCCGCGACATCCCGGGCATCTGCGGCATCGTCAAGGGCGCGATTCTCCCCGGCTTCTACGGCATCGAGGCGGGCCAGTCCGCCGTGGGTGATATTTTCAAGTGGTGGGTCGAGGTGGTCTGCCGGGGCGATGCGGCCCTGCACGCCCAGCTCACCACCGCGGCCGTCCGGCAGAAGCCCGGCCAGTCCGGTCTGCTCGCGCTCGATTGGAACAACGGCAACCGCACCATCCTTGTTGATCCGCTCCTCACGGGCCTCCTGCTCGGCCAGACGCTCTACACCACCCAGGCGGAAATCTACCGCGCCTTGATCGAGGCGACCGCGTTCGGCGCCCGCGCCATCCTCGAGCGCATCAAGGAATACGACGTACCCGTCAGGCGGATTGTATGCGCCGGTGGCATCGCGGAAAAGAACCCCATGCTGATGCAAATCTACGCCGACATCACCGGCTGCACCATGCAGGTGTCTGGTTCCTCGCAGGCGTGCGCCCTGGGTTCCGCCCTCAGCGCCGCCGTGCTCGCGGGTGCCCACAAGGATTTCCCCACCGCCCAAAAAGCGATGACCCGTGTGCTGCCGAAGAGCTACCGTCCCATCGCCGCCAACCGCAAAGTCTACGATGACGTCTATCGCCTGTATCGGAAGGTTCACGACGCATTTGGTGGGATCGACAAATCCGCCGATCTCTCCCGCGTGATGAAGGACCTCCTCGTCATCAAGCACACCACCCGCCGGTGAGTCAGGGACCACGGGACCACAGGACCACGGGACTAAAGGACTACGGGACTACAGGACTACGGACCTCGGACCACAATCGACCGCTGACTGATCACTGTTTTCCGATTTCCAATCTCCGAACCCCGGTCTCCGACCTCCGAATTCCGCCTTCTGCCCTCCGACATCCGCCCTCCAATTTCCGTATGAAACACCTCCTCGCGACTCCCGAAATCTGGTTCGTCACCGGCAGCCAGCATCTTTACGGCCCCGCGACCCTCAGGCAGGTCGCGCTTGATTCGCAGGCCATGGTCGCCGGCCTCAACGCCGCGGATGCCATTCCACTCGAGGTCGTGTTCAAGCCCGTCCTCAAGACCCCCGACGAGATTCGCGCGCTCTGTCTCAAGGCCAACCAGACCCCCAATTGCGCGGGACTCGTGCTCTGGATGCACACGTTTTCGCCCTCCAAGATGTGGATCGGCGGCCTGTCCGCCCTGAGCAAGCCGTTCGTGCACTTCCATACGCAGTTCAATCGCGACCTGCCCTGGAACACGATCGACATGGACTTCATGAACCTCAACCAGTCCGCCCACGGCGATCGCGAGGCGGGGTTCATCCACACGCGCATGCGCCTCGGCCGCAAAGTCGTCGTCGGCCACTGGCAGGATCCGGAAGTGCAGGACCGGCTCGCCGCGTGGATGCGGGTTGCCCGCGCCTGGCAGGATCTCCAGGGCGCCAAGATTGCCCGCTTCGGCGACAATATGCGCCAGGTCGCCGTCACCGAGGGCGACAAAGTCGGAGCCGAGCTGCGCTTCGGTTTTGCCGTCAACGGCTACGGCATGGGCGATCTTGTCGCCAAGATCTCCGACGCCGGCATCAACGACAAACGCGTCGACGCCCTCTGCGCCGAATACGCCGAGCGCTACACGATCGCGAAGGATCTGCGCCAGGGCGGCCGGCGCCACGACGCCCTCCGCTACGGCGCGCGCATCGAGCTCGGCCTGCGCGCCTTCCTCGAAGAGGGCGGCTTCAAGGGCTTCACGACCACGTTTGAGGATCTGCACGGGCTCCGTCAGCTTCCGGGTCTGGCGGTGCAGCGCCTGATGGCCGACGGCTACGGTTTCGGCGCCGAGGGCGATTGGAAGACCGCCGCGCTCCTGCGGGCGATGAAGGTGATCGGTGCCGATCTGGAGGGCGGCACCTCCTTCATGGAGGACTATACGTATCACCTTTCGCCCAAGAGCCACCAGGTGCTCGGCGCGCACATGTTGGAAATCTGCGAGAGCATCTCCGCCACGAAGCCCACGCTCGAAATCCATCCGCTCGGCATCGGCGGCAAGGAGGACCCCGTGCGCCTCGTCTTCGACGCCCGCACCGGCCCCGCGCTCAACGCCTCCCTGGTGGACCTCGGCAACCGTTTCCGCCTGATCGTCAACGAAGTCGACGCCGTGAAATCACCGCCGCTGCCCCGTCTGCCCGTCGCCCGCGCGGTGTGGGAGTGTCGCCCCGATTTCAAGACCGCCTGCGCCGCCTGGATTCTCGCCGGCGGTGCCCATCACACGGGCTACAGTTATGGTGTGACCAAGGAACATCTGGAGGACTTCGCCACCATCGCCGGCATCGAACTCGTCGTCATCGGAGCCGACACCAGGCTCAGCCAGTTCAAACAGGATCTCCGCACCAACGAAGTCTTCTACCACCTCGCGCAAGGTCTGCGGGGTTGACGCCATGCTCACCGAACTCAAGCGCGAGGCCTACGAGGCCAACGTCGCACTCCCCCGCCACGGCCTGATCAACCTCACTTTCGGCAACGCCTCGGCCGTCGATCGCGCCCGGGGAATTTTCGCGATTAAGCCGAGCGGGGTCGACTACGCCAGGCTCACGCCGTCGCAGATGGTCCTCGTCGACCTCGAGGGCAGAAAGGTCGAGGGCAGTCTCAGCCCTTCGTCCGACACCCCGACCCACCGTCGGCTGTTTCTCGCGTTCCAGGCGATCGGCGGGGTCGTGCACACGCATTCGACCCACGCCACCGCCTTTGCCCAGGCCGGCCGCCGCATCCCCATCTTCGGCACAACCCATGCCGATTATTTCAACGGTGATATTCCCGTCACACGGAAACTGACTCCGAAGGAAATCTCCGGCGCGTACGAATGGGAAACGGGCAATGTCATCGTCGAGCGCTTCCTCTCCGACTCACTCGATCCACAAGATTTTCCCGGCGTGCTCGTGCAGCGGCACGCGCCCTTCACCTGGGGCGTGACCGTCGCGAAGGCGGTCGAGGCCGCCGTCGCCGTCGAATGCATTGCGCAGCTGGCCCTCCATTCGCTGCAGCTCGCGCCCAAACTAAAGACGATCGAGCCCGAGCTCCTCGCCCGACACTTCCAGCGCAAGCACGGACCCGGAGCGTATTACGGTCAGGTTTTTGCCGCGCAAAAACCTAGGCTTTAGGCCTGCGCCCGCCGAAGACCTGTTGCAGGAGGATAAACACCAGCAGCAGCGCGCCCACCACGATGCGCATCCACCAGGAACTCAGGCGACCGTCGAAGAGGATCGCCGCCTGAATCGTGCCGAAGATCAGCACGCCGAGCAACGTGCCCGCGACGTGTCCGCGTCCACCCGCCAACATCGTGCCGCCGATGACGACCACCGCGATGGCGTCGAGTTCGAGGCCGATGCCCATGCTCGCGTTGCCCGAGCTCGTGTAGACGGTCGCGACAATTCCCGCGAGCGCCGCACAGGCGCCGTTCAAAGTGTAGACGGCAATCTTCGCTTCGCCCACCGGCAGGCCCATGAGCAGCGCCGACTGTTCGTTGCCGCCGAGTGCGAGCAGATTGCGGCCAAACCGGGTGTGATGCGCGAGCACGTAACCGGCGAGCACCACGACCAGCAGCAACAACGCCGCCGCCGGGATGTGAATCATGTCACCGATCGCGAGATCGAAATTCGCCAGTGCATCGTACCACCGATGGGAGATGCCGACCGACTCCGTGTTGAGCCAGAAGCCGGCACCCCGCGCGAGAAACATGCCCGCCAAGGTGATCAAGAAGGCCGGCAGCCGAAACACCTGGATCAACGCCCCCATCGCCGCGCCCAGCGCCGCACCGAGCACGATCGCCAGGGGCCACACCACGGCGGGATGCAGCCCGCGGCCCGTGACGAGCGTCGCCGTGAAGATCGACGTAAACCCGATCACCGCCCCGACCGAAAGGTCGATGCCCCCGGATAAAATCACGAGCGTCATGCCGATCGCGGCGATCCCAAGAAAGGCATTGTCCGCGAAAAGGTTCACGATCACCCGGGCGGAGAAAAATCCGTCGTAGGCGATCGCCGCCGCCGCGAACAACGCCAGCAAGATGGCGCCGGTGGAAATGAGCGGCAGATGGCGTTTCATGGCGACTCCCCCACTCGCTGGCGATCACAGCCACACACCGATCCCCGCCGCCAAGCGTAGCTGCGAGCGCCAGCGAGTGGATGATTGCAGCAACCTTTCACGTCGCCCCCACGCGCTCCTTTCGCCGCCACCGACCCGCCACCCAGCCGCGCAGCTTCTCCGACTGCAGGAGCGACACCACGATAATCAGCAGCGCCTTCGGCACCGGCGCGACCGCCGGCGGCACCCCGCGATAGTACATCGTTGTCGCCAGCGTCTGAATCAGCAGCGCCCCGAGAAACGTGCCGAAAATCGAGAACCGCCCGCCGGTGAGCGCCGTCCCGCCGACCACCACCGCGAAGATGGCGTCGAGCTCGGCGTTCTCGCCGGCGCGGTTGGCATCGGCCGCGCGGATGTTCGCCGCGGTAAACACGCCCGTCAGCCCGGCGCACGCGCCACAAAACACATAGGCGAGGATTTTCACGCGCGCCGCGGCGAGCCCGGCGAAACGGCTCGCGGTCTCGTTGTCGCCCACCGCTTCGACGAACAGCCCCGTGGCCGTCCGGCGCAGGAACAGGTGCGTGCCGACAAACAACGCCGCGACGAGCAGCGGCGCCACCGGCAGGCCCCACACGTAGCCGTTGGCCAGAAATTCAAACGACTTGTCGGCGATGATGATCACCTGTCCGCCGCAGATCAGCTGCGCGACCCCGCGCC
>SXSC01000191.1 GCA_005792355.1 Opitutaceae bacterium | reverse complement strand
CGTCGGCGCAATCCGCCCTTCGCACCGAAGTCGAAAATCTCCGCGTCGCCCTCGCCGCCGGCGAAGCCAGTCGCACGCAAGCCGCCGCGGCAATCGAAGCTGATCGCAAAGCCACCCAGATTCAACTTACCGAAGCCGGCGGCGCCCGTGCGGCTGCGGAAGAGCAACTCCGATCGCAGACACTCGCCGCCGCAGACTTCTCCAAGAAACTCACTGCGGCCCAAGAGGCCGCCGCAGCCAGCGCGGCCGCGAAAGACGAAACAAATCGCGAGCTCGCCGCCCGCAGCGCCGAGTTGGCGAAGACGAATCGCGAGCTCGCCGCGCTGCGCGAACAGACCGGCGCCAGCCTCGCGCAGAAGTCCGCCCAGGCCGACGAACAGATCAAAGCTCTCCGCACCCAGCTCGACGCAACCCAAGCCCGCCTGCAGTCGATCCAGGCCGGCACCTCAACGCGCGACGAGGAGATCAACCTCCTGCGTCGCGCCGCCGGCGTCGCCGACGAATTGGCAAAAACCGCCACCGCCGAACGCGATGCCCTCGCCGCCGAAAAGTCCCGGCTCACCGCCGAACTCACCGCGCGCTCCTCCGCCAGCGCCGAGCAGGTTGCCGCACTCGAAAAAGCGAAACAGGAACGCGACACCCTTCGCGAGCTGCAGTCACGGGTGAAAGAGCTCGAGACCGAGAAGGCCGCCCTGGCGTCACAAACGACAGGCGCCTCGACGAGCCGCGAGGAGGCCGCGCGCGCTGCGTCCGCGCAGGCCGCCGGCGAGGTCAAGCTCGCCGCCGCGTTGCGTTCCTACGAACTGATGAGCAAAGAGCGCGACGAGCTGGGCCGACGTGTCGCCGAGCTGACCGGCCAGGTTTCCACCACCACTGCGGCACTCAGATCGGCCGAGGCGCGCACGCGGACAATCCTCCCCGTGGTGACCCTCCCCGAAAACGCGCGCACGTCGCCGGCTCCGGTCAACATTGTGCCGTCCATCCCCGCCGCGACGGCTTCCGCACCGTCCAGCCAGGCAATCGACCTTCGTCAGCCCCGGCGTCCGACGGCAGCAAAAATCTTGCCAACGGTCACTCCGCCCGCGCCCGCCACACCCCCGGCCGTGGCCCCCCAACGGGTGCACACCATCGCCGCCGGGGAGACCCTCGGCGGAATCTCGCGCCGCTACTACGGAACGGCCAACCGCTGGCCGGAGATCCTGGCGGCCAACCGCGACACGGTTCGCGACGAACGCAGTTTGATCGCTGGACGAACTCTGAAAATTCCGTAAATTCGTAGTTTCCGCAGTTTCAGAAGATTGCGGCTGCCGCTCACCACGAAAAACTCACCTCACTCGCTTCCGATGCCATTCCGGCGCAAAGTCTCCCTTCTCGCTCTTCCTCTCCTGCTCACGCTGGGCGGTTGCGGATATGTGCACGTCGGGCGGCTGCCCGCACCGGTCACCACTGTCGTTGGCGATGAGAAGTTGATGAAGGACAATTCCGACCTGCGGCTGGAAAAGAAGATGCTGCAGCAGGAACTGGCCCTCACGCGTTCGCAGGGAGACGCGCTGCGCATGGCACTGGACAATCGCGCCGCCGACGGCTCCACCACTTCCAACCTCGTCGAGAAGCTCAACCAGACCACGCGTGAACTGACCAACCTGCGCGCCAATTATGCGCAGTTGCAAAACGAGCGAAACCAGGCCGTCGCCACGGTCGCCGGGGCCGCGGAGCTGAAGGCGCGGCTGGGCGCCGCCGAGGAGCAACTGGCCAGCGCTCTGCGCAACTACACAGAATTGCAGGGCGAAGTCACCCGCCTCCGCGGCGACATTGATCGTACGCGGGCGGAAAACGTCGTCCTCGGTGAACAGGTCAAGGTCGTCACCGCGCAAAACGAACAAGCCCAGACCGCCCTGGCCCAGCTGAACTCCGATCTCCTCACGCAAAAGGATGCGCGCCTGCGTGCCGAACAAGACGCCGAGACCTTGCGCACCGAGCTGAAGTCGGTCGCGCCCAACGCCACTGCGCTGGCGCAACAACGCACCGGCGCCGCCGCCGACGCCCGCTCCTTGGTCGCCGAACATGCGGCCGAAACCTCGGCGCTCCGCCAACAGCTTGACACCTTTCGGACCAAGGTCGACGCGCTCACGGCCGAGCGCGAAAAACTCACGCAGCAGCTCGCCGCCAACGAAGCCGCGCCCCGCGTTCCACCCGCCGAGCTGGCCAATGTCGAGGCCAAGCTCTCCACCGCGCTGCGTAATTCGACGCTACTGCGCGATGAAAATGAGGATCTCAAGAGTCAGCTCGCCCAGCTCAAGCAAGGCGCCGCCGGGGCCGCTGGAACCCAATCCCTGCGCGATCAGCTCCGCGACACCCAGTCGCAGGCCGCCCTGCTGGTCGAGGAAAACGCGCGCCTGAAGGCACGCCTCATCGGCATGGCCACCGGCAATCCGCCCGTCGTCACACCCACTCCCGCTCCGCCCAGCGCCGGCGCCGCCTCGTCCGGCATTGTCACGATCAAGCAGAGCCCCGTCAACGCGACCCTCGTGACCAGTGTCCCCGGGATTTCCCGTTCGGCGCCAGCCGCGACCGCCACTTCCACTGATCCTTCCGGCACTCGTTTTCACGTCGTCTCCAGCGGCGACACCCTGGCGAAGATCTCGGCGAAATACTATGGCACCCCGGGCCGTTGGGGCGACGTGCTCGCCGCCAATCGCGACGTTTTGGGCGAAAGCAACAATCTCGTCGTGGGCCGCACGCTGCGGATTCCGTGACCAGCTGACCGCACGGGCGCAGTCGCCCGGAGTTGACCCGGGGCCCCACAAACCGTTGGCCGCTACTGAATCCGCGTCAGCCGCCGCCGCAACGGCACCCGCGATCAATCTGCCCTCGATCTCGTTTTCGGTCGTTCGCTCGCCGAACCCACCCGGTTCTTCGCCCTTGATCTCGCCGCCCTGAAAGGCCGCGACGTGCTCGACGTGGCCGCCGGTCCGACGTCGTTCACGGCTGAAGCGTGCGCCCGAAAGATCGATGCGGTGGCGGTCGATCCGCTGGATGGCGCCGCACCCTACGTACTCGCCAGCCGGGTGGACGCTGACTACGCCCGGATGTTCGCGGAAATGCGCGTGAAGCGGACTTCACTGGAGCGGACTCCATGCTGGTGTAGCAAAGAGGCTCGTCCACCGGAACCCATCATGCCGCTTAATCCTTCTCTTTCTTCATTCTCTCGCTTGCGGTGGAGAAAGCGGAACGAGGATAATTTTTCCATGAACCCCGCCACCGGTATCGCCCCGACGCCCGAACCGCCCTACTACGCGGTGATCTTCACGTCGAAACGCAACTCCTCCGACGACCACGGTTACGGCGTGATCGCACAGCGCATGGTTGACCTCGGCTCGCGTTACGCAGGATTCCTCGGCATCGAGAGCGCGCGGGGACCGGACGGCGTCGGCATCACCGTCAGCTACTGGCGCGACGAAGCGGCGATTCTCGCCTGGAAACGGGATCCGGAGCACGAAAAAGCCCAGCTCGCCGGCCAGCACAACTGGTATGCGGACTATCACGTGCGCGTGGCGAAAGTGGAACGTGCCTACGGTTCTCTCCGCACCGCCGGCAAACATGTAACGTAATACGGGCTCCAGGGCACAATTCGTGGGTGAAACGAGTGTATAAGTCGAAAGCGTGAGAGAATTCAAGGCAGCTGGGAAAGGGGCGGGTTGGGCAACTATCGCACCCACGTCCTCGCTCGCTCGGGGGCGGCCGGCGTGCTTT
>SXSC01000190.1 GCA_005792355.1 Opitutaceae bacterium | reverse complement strand
GTTGAGCCGGGGTGATCATGGGGTCTGCGTAAAGGCCCCAAGCACTACCGCTCACGCAGGCCGGCGCCCACGTAAAACCAGATACTTACGTGTCGGGTTCTAGTTGGCGCCGCTGTCGAAGATGAACTGGCGTTCTACACTTCGGTGGCGAAGGGATGCGCTGGCTGCTCTTCGGGGCGGTCATCACGGCGGTGCCGCTGCTGGTCGTCGGCGTGGTGGCGCGCGCGTGGAAGAAACTCAATTACGCTGAACTCTGCGGGCTGCTCGCCGGCAGCATGACAGATCCGCCGGCGCTGGCCTTTGCACAGCAGACGACGGGCAGCGACGCGCCCGCGGTGGCGTATGCCACGGTGTACCCGCTGGTGATGTTGCTGCGCGTGTTTTCGGCGCAACTCGTGGTGTTTTTGCTGTGGAAGGCGGCGGGGTAGCCCAAATCTCCCAACGCGGAAACCGCGACCGAAGGAACTGGGAATCTTGAAACCCGTCTCCGGCGGGCAAGTCGAGGATCGGCCATCTGAAATCTGGGAATTTCCAAGCCCGTGTGCCGCGCCGGCCAACGTTTCGGTGCGTCGTACCCACTCGCCTGAAATCCCGGATGAAGACTGCCTTGATCCGTGCTGATCCGTGAAATCCGTGGTGAAGATTGACCGGGTGCATTGGGTTGCGGCCAACGGCCGCGCTGGGAAAAATGCGGGCTCGCGGTCTTTCCCGCTGGTGAAGATCCCGAGCGGTCCGCCCGGAGGTCGGACCCTACCGGCTGAATGTCATTCGGCTCCCGCCACTGCCTCGCGCACGAGGTCGCCGATCGCGGGCGGAAGGCTGAGCGCCAGCGCGGCCTGCTGCGCGGCGGGGCTCATCTTGCGCCAGGTCTTGCGCAGAATATCGATGAACTTCTCGCGCGGATATTCGGCGTGCTGGGCGGCGAACGCCCCAATCTCGTTTTCCAGAAACACCAGGCACGCGGCGTCCTCGAGTGCCTGCGTGCCGGCGTTGGTCTTCAGTCCGGTCTTCGAGACCCACGTGGCGACGTCGTCGGCCTCGGTCGCCGGCACACCGGCGGTGAGCAGCAACGCGCGGGCGCGCTCCGCCTGTTTCGTGTAGAGTGAGCGCCGCCAGGTGAGATAACCGGCCTTGCCCTCGGGGAATGTCGTGCGTGGCACGAGCCAGCGTTCGAGGTGTTGGCAGCGCGCGGCGAGGCGCAACGCGGTGGCCGCCGCGGGTGCCAGCCGCACCAACCACGCTTCGATCCGCTCGCCGTAGACAAGTTCGGCGGCACGGCCATCCGGCGCGCGGGCGGGATCGGCGGCGTGGGCTTCGTCGATGAGCAGGCGAGCGCGGGCGTAGGGGTCCATGTGGTGACAACTCGAAGCGACCGAGGTCCTCGCTGCAAGCCGGGGCGGTGTCATGGGAATGGAGCGGCGGTTGCCAACCGCCGTTGGGCGAGCAGACGGCAAATGCCTTCCGCAGCCTTGCCTCCGGTGCGACGAAACGATTTGCTGATCGCGTCGCCACGCCGTTCACGGGTGACACCAACGCAAACCCTTCCGTCCATGCCGACCTACCCGCCCCGCGCGCTGGTGCGCGCCATTGCCCTCGCCACCATGTTCGCCGGCTCCTCCAGCCTTGGTCTCGCCCAAGCGGTCCAGGCTCCAACCGCGCCCGCCGCTTCACCCGCCGCGCCCGCGACGAAAGCCGTCGACCCCGAGGCTCCGGTCGTCGAGCTCTCGCCCTTCGAGGTCGTGGCCGACAAGGATGTCGGCTATCAGGCCGCCAACACCACGAGCGGCAGCCGGCTCAACTCGCGCCTGCGCGACACGCCCGCCGCCGTCTCCGCCTTCACGCCCGAGTTTCTCGCCGACCTCGCGGCGACGAATCTCGAGGAGATGCTCGGTCATGCCACCAACGTCGAACTCGACGTCGAGGATGCCAACGCCGGCTTCAACAACCCGCAGGGCCGCGGCGCCGATGGCAACGATTACACGTTTCGCATGCGCGGTTCGCCGGCCGGCGCCTCGCGCGACTTCGTCGATTCCAGTGTGCCGGTCGATCTCTACAACGTGGAGCGCGCCGAGGTCGCCAGCGGCCCAAATTCGATTCTCTTCGGCCTCGGCTCGGCCGGCGGCCTCGTCTCCCTGTCCGGCAAGAAGGCCAATCTCAACCGCCCGCGCACCACTTTGAAGTCCATGTTCGGCTCGTGGAGCTACGAGCGCTACGAAGCCGATTACAACCGGGTGCTCGTCCCGCGGAAACTCGCGTTGCGCCTGCTCGGCGTCTACCAGAACAACCAGGGCTGGCGGTATTGGGATTTCAACGACCAGGCGCGCTGGAACGCCGCGGTCGCCTATCAGCCCTTCAAAAACACAACCGTGCATGTCTCCTTCGAAAAGGGATTCATGGACAACAGCCTCACCCTCGGCTGGAACGGCCAGGATCAGGTCACGGCGTGGCAGGACGGCGGTCGGCGAATCTTCGACGGCACGGCGGTCCCGGCGGGCTCCGGCACCGCCCGCTTCAACGCCAACAACAACCGTTTCACGCTCCACCAGCAGAACGGCTTCGTCTACAACTACCGTGGCGAGTTCCAGACCACCGGACGCACCGGGGTCGAGACGCTCCTGCCGCCCTCGGTCTCACCGTACGACTACAGCCTCACCGGCCCCGGGGGCGTGCGCCACCAGACCTTCCGTACCCACCAGGTGACGGTGCAGCAGCGCCTGCCGAAGGGATTCGCGCTGGAGCTGGCGTACTTCAAAAACAAAAACGATGTTGAAGCCAACGGCATGGCGATCGCCGGGGCCAATCTCCGGGCGGACCCGAATCTCACCCTCGCGCGTCCGGATGGTGCCGCAGGCACGGTGCCCAATCCCTACGCCGGCCAGCTGTATTTCGAGTCGAATTGGTTCAAGGACTGGATTCTGACCACCAATGAGATTTTCCGCCTCAGCGCGGCCTGGGAGGGAGGACGTTCCAACCGCTGGTTTGGGCGCCACCGCATCGCCGGCCTGCTCGAGAATTCCAACCAGGATCGGCTTCGCCGCTGGCGTGACGAGATTCTGGTCGACGAGAACAACATCCCCATCACCAACGCGGCCAATGCGGAGGGCGACCAGAACGCTGTCACCCGCCGGAACTACCTCACCGAGGGTGCCTACGAGACGTATTACGGCGGCAACCCGAGCATCCCGATCGCTCCCTTCGTCTGGAACGGCCGCCGGTTCCACACGGCTTATGCTTCCCGTGCCCGGGCCAACACCCAAACCGTGAAAGCCATCGATACGGTGATGTTTGCCAGCCAAAGCTTCTGGCTCAAGGACCGCCTCGTCACCACGCTCGGCGCGCGCCGCGACGCCATCAGGTTCAAAAACGCGCGGGAGGCGCGCGTTCTCGATCCCGCCGATCCGCGCGTCAAGTCCGGCCTGCTCTCCGCCGGCGAGTGGTACTTCGATGGCACGACGGTGAAACACGAGTACCGCCCGACCACGTTCACGGCGGGGGCCGTGCTGCATGCGACGAAGCGTCTTTCGGCCTTCTACAACCTGTCGCGCAACAACGGCCAGCCGCGCTTCGATCGCACCGTGTTGCCGACGGGCGACGTGCCCGAGCCCACCGAGGGCCGCGGCCGTGACGTCGGCCTGATGTTCGATGTCTTCGGCGATGACCGGCTCTTCATCCGCACCACCTGGTATCAGACCGAGCAGCTCAACGATTCGCCCATTCTGCCCGGCAGCAATGCGCTGGGAGTCGACAACCTGGCAAGCATGCTGGGCGCACTGCTCTCCGCGGCGAAGATCACCCAGGCCGATTACGATCGGCAGGCCATCACCTGGACCTCTGCCACGATCGACGTCCTCACCAAAGGCGTGGAGATCGAGGTCGTCGCCAACCCCACCCGGAACCTGACCCTGCGCACGAGTTATTCGCACTCGGAGCGCAAGCGGCAGAATTTCTTCACGGAAGTCTTCGAGTTCTTCGACACGCGGGTGCCACAGTGGCGCCAACTGCTGGCCAATAACCCGGCCGAACTCGCCTCGCTCCAGACCGCGGCCGCGAGCCTTTATAGCGAGCTCGACTATCAGGTGGACCGCCAGAACTCCCCCTTCGGCAGCCGGCCGCACAAGTTGAACGGCACGGCGCGCTACCGATTCAGCGAAGGCAAACTCCGCGGCGCCTTTGTGGGCGGATCCATCCGCTACAACGGCAGGAGTTTCATGAGCTGGGACCGGACGACCGGGCAGGTTTACTGGGGCAATGAGTCCGTGCTCGGCGACGCCTTTGCCGGTTATCGCTTCCGTGTGCCGCGCTCGAAAATCTCCGCGACCGTGCAGCTCAACGCGAAAAACCTCTCGAATTCGTACCGGGCGAACGTCGGTCGCTACAATGACAACTACACCGGCGTCCGCCGCGTGTATCTGAATGAGCCGCGCAGCTTCAGGCTGACGACGACGTTGGAGTTTTGAGCCGGCGGAACGGCCACGGCTTGCTGGAGGCGGGGCGCCCTCACTCCGCCTTCTTTGGACTATGCGCACAGCGGTCGGACACGGAGTTCACGGAGCCAATCACGCGGTCTTGCGCTGGGCCCTCGGTGGCTGGGCTCCGTGTCCTCTGTGACTCAGGCATTGGTTTCATTCAGGTGGGAATTTTCCGGGCTAGTGGCGCGACCAATAACTTTCGTGACGTGTAGCTGCGAGCGCCAGCGAGTGGAGCGCGCCGGTGGTCCACTCGCTGGCGCTCGCCGCTACTTGTCACGCTACTTTGCGGTCGGCACACGAGCCCGCATTTTTCACACTTTCCGCGGAATTCTCCCCGCGCTTGACGAGTTTCGGGCGGCGTGAGCTTGAATCTCTGGAGTTCATGCGGGCTAAAACAAAACCGCCAGGCGGTTTTGAACTTAGCCCGGACAACCCTGAGG
>SXSC01000189.1 GCA_005792355.1 Opitutaceae bacterium | reverse complement strand
TTGAGCCGGGGTGATCATGGGGTCTGCGTAAAGGCCCCAAGCACTACCGCTCACGCAGGCCGGCGCCCACGTAAAACCAGATACTTACGTGTCGGGTTCTAGTTGGCGCCGCTGTCGAAGATGAACTGGCGTTCTACAGCGAGACGGCCCGGATCAACTACGGCTGCCGTGGTTGGCTGGCACACCACAATGCCGATCTGTGGCGGCAGTCCGCTCCAGTCGGCGATTATGGAAGAAATGGCTGGCCGACATGGGCCAACTGGGCGATGGGCGGTGTCTGGCATTGCATGGACCTGTGGGAGCACTATGCGTTCACCCGCAACAAGGCCTACCTCCGCGAATTCGCCTACCCGCTGATGAAGGGTGCCGCGGAGTTCTGCTTGGATTGGCTGGTGCCCGACGGCAACGGCCGTTTGGTCACCGCGCCGACTTCATCCACCGAAAATACATTCTGCATTCCCAACAGAAAGTCGCGTGAGGCGGGCGGAGTGGGCGCGGAACCGAGCGAACCCATTTGGGACCTCTTCAGCGCGAGTCGCGACGAGGGAGAAAAGCTGGGCCAAGTCTGCGCTGGCACGGCGCAGGACTCGGCGTTGATTTGGGATCTGTTTACGAACTGCATCGAAGCGTCCGAGCAACTCGACGTAGACCCCGAGTTTCGGGAGCAAGTGCGCGCCACGCGGGCAAAGCTCCTCCCGTATCGCATCGGCCAACGCGGGCAGTTGCAGGAGTGGGCGGAGGACTTCGAAGAGCGCGAACCGACGCACCGGCACTTGTCGCATCTCATCGGCGCGTTCCCCGGCTGCCAGATCACGCCGGAAGAAACGCCCGAGTTGGCGAAGGCCGTGCGGCGGTCGCTTGAGCTGCGGGGCGATGCCAGCACGGGCTGGTCAATGGCCTGGAAGGTGAACCTGTGGGCGCGACTCAAGGAAGGCGACCGCGCGCGCCAGTTGCTCAACTATCTCCTGCGGCTTACCGGTGCGCCGACGGGGGAATACTCAGGTGGCGGGGTCTACGCCAACCTGTTTGACGCGTGCCCGCCATTCCAGATCGACGGGAATTTTGGCGTAACCGCTGGCATCGCGGAGATGCTGCTGCAATCGCACCGCCGCACCGGAGATGGTCGAGACTACGTCTTGGAATTGCTGCCGGCCTTGCCGACCGCATGGAAAAATGGGTCGGTCCGAGGTCTGCGAGCGCGTGGGGGCTTTGAGGTGGATCTGAAATGGGTTGATGGCAAGTTGCGCACCGCCACCCTTCGTTCGGTCGAAGGCGGGAGCTGTATCGTCAGATACCGAAATAGCGAAATGTTGCCCACATTCTCCCCGGAAGGCCTGTGGAATATTTCTTGGTGAAGCTAAGAAAGGCAGCTCCTGATCTGCAGGCAGTCCGGACGGCAAATAACCCCCTCCCGGATCCGATCCCCCTGAAAATCCAGTTTCCTATCGGTAACCCCCTCCCGGATCCGATCCCCCTGAAAATCCAGTTTCCTATCGGTAACGCCCGTGCCTACAGTACAGCGGCTATCCGCCCAATCCGGGCCGACGGGGGATTGGTTGTCAGTGCGAAAGCGCGGAAACCGTCGGCGTCAAACACACTCGTTCTCGATTTCGGGATCGATTATCCCGAAGGCTCCATTCCCGTCTTGTCGAACGTTTTGCAATACGATCAGATAGTCGTAGCTCTCGTTAGCGTGTGGGTTGTGACGTTGGTTTGTGATCGTCATCTTGCGCACAAGATTCTTTCCTTCAATATCGTGTGTGGTCACGAGCTCGACTCGCGGAAACTCACGCTGTCCGAGGTGATTCTTCCTGTTTCCTTGTTCTCTATTCGAAAAGGCGATCGCTTGGAGCAAGTACTCGTCATTGCCTTCCACGTCCCTGTTCTTAATCGAAAACGTAATCTTCACTGGTTGTGCTTCACCACTTCCAGGCCCCTTCCATTTCTTGACCTTAATATAATAGTTTCCGAGCAGCTTGACGACGCCATCTGTAACAGCCTCCGGCTGGCCTTCGACGGGTTTGCCCCCGACAAGATTCATATCAACAGTCGTAGTGGTCACACTGCCGATGGGGCGGAAGACCTTTACGGTGATCTCAATTTTTGCTTCGTGCGGTGCGATCGTTGCCGCGCTCTCGACGCTCTGACCGGGTTTTTTGACTGCCATAACATCTCCTTGGGTTACTTGTTTTGGGTTGAACTAACGGGAAGCAGCGCCGCGACGGCCTCGGGCCAGGGTTGGAGCGGGCGGTAGCCGAGTGCGTGCAACCGGGCGACCAGCGCGCGGCTGTCGTCCTGCCGGCCCAAAAAAGTCAGGGCTCGCGCGGCAGGATCGAGCAGGCGCCAGTTGTTCGAATCGGTCAGGAGGGGTTTGAGCAGGTCGATCGCGGTCTGCCAGTGGCGCAGTGCAGCATCGCGCTGCTGCGCGGCAGACGCGATGGTCCCGGCAATCACGTGCGCGAGCGCGCACTCCCCGACGATCTTGGCGTCGGTTGTTTCTCCTTTGACCAGCGACGCCGCATGTTCGACCGCGCGGTTCGCCGCGTGCGATGCATCGGCGCGACCCGTTGCCAGCCGCAATTCCGCCTCCAGCCGCCAGGCCGTCACGAGCAGGCCGGCCGCGCCCCGATCGGACGGCTCCGCAGTCACAACCGCCTCAATTCTTGGCCGGATTTCGTCCAGATGCCTGACCGCCTGGGGCAGGTTCTTCCCCGCTCGATCCAGCAGGATTTTCTTAACGTGAGTGGAGAGCGAATTGCTTAGCCAGCCTTTGTTCGCAGCATCGTGCGCGACCAGCACATCGAACATAGCGAGCGCTTGCGCCAGGCACTCTTTCGCCTCGTCCCGTTTATCCGTGGCCATCAGTACGTCCGCCTGCAACGAACGGCTCACCGCGATCCGGAATGTCTGTTCCATGTTCTTCGGATCCCTGGCCAGCAGCGCCTCCTGACGCGAAGTTTCATCGCGATAGTAGTCGAGCGCCCCGGCGAAATCGCCCTGACGCACCGCCACAGTGCCGAGAAACGAGATGGTGGTCGCCAGACTCAGTTGCAGACTGAGTTTGTCGGGACTGGCCGCGGCCAGTTTTTCGGTGATCGCCAGTTTCGCGAGAAACCCAAGTCGTGCGGCGTCGAGATTCCCCCGATCTGAGTCCAGGACCGCGAGGTTGTGGTGCCCCGAAGCGAGTTCCTGCTGCCCGCGCGAGTTTGCCGGATCCAGCTTGACCAACTCCGTACCCGAGTCGCGATAGCGCGTGAGCCATTCGCTGGCGGAAGCGAGATCTCCCCGTCTGCGATGCAGGAACCCAATCCAGTATTCCACTTGGGCGCGCTCGAACAGCATATCGCCGTTCTTCGGTTGTCGTGCGACCAAGGCGGCCGCGCGCACGTAGGCCGCGGCAAACGAAGGTAAGGCCCCGGCGTAATTCGCTTTTTTGACCAGGACCTCGCCGGCTTGTCGCAGCGATTTCACCTTCAGCAGGAGGGCTTCGTCGCTGACATCCTCCTTGTCCAGCGACGCGAAATATTTGTCCGTTCGGGTGCGCACCAAGTCCAGCAGGTCGAGCCGACCAAACTTCTGAACTTCGGTCAGGAGCTCGCCGAGCATGAATGCGACCATGTTTTCGGTCAGCGTGTTTGCCGCCAGTGCCCGCCTTTCCGCCCGCGTGGCCCGCACCGCCAGGGCCGTGCTGACGATCGTGCCGGCGATCAGCACGAATGCGATCGTGGACACGGCGGCGACGCCGACGCGGTGGCGGCGGACGAACTTCCCCATCCGATAAAACGTGCCCTGCGGCCGCGCGACAATCGGCTCGTGCCGGAGGTGGCGCGCGATGTCGTCCGCCAGCGCCGCCGGCGTGTCGTAGCGGCGGCCGCGTTTCTTTTCGAGCGCCTTCATCACGATCCAGTCGAGATCGCCCCGAATCTGCAGCCGCAACTTCCCCGGGTCGGTTCCGTGGCGCAGCGCAATGGTGCTCCGATCCACGGCGGCCAGCGTTCTCAGATGGGTGGACGGCTTGGGCGGCTCCACTTCGCGGATGATCCGGAGCAGTTCGTCGCGGCTCGCCACCATGAGCGATTTCGGATCGAAGGGCGGGCGGCCGGTCAGCAGCTCATAGAGCAGCACGCCCAGCGAGTAGACGTCGCAGCGGGTGTCGATATCGAGGCCGCCCATCTCCGCCTGTTCCGGCGCCATGTAGGCCGGCGTGCCCATGAACTGTTCGAACGCGGTGACGAGCGTCGCATCCGTCAGCCGGCCCTGGGTGGCCTTCGCGATCCCGAAGTCGATCACCTTCGGCACCGCGGCGGTGCCGAGCAGTGTGACCAAAATGTTCGAGGGTTTCAGGTCGCGGTGGATGATGCCCTTTTGGTGCGCGTGCTGCACGGCGTGGCAGACCTGCATGAAGAGGTCGAGCCGCGCGGACGTGGGCAGCAGGTTCTCGTCGCAGTATTTTGTGATCGGCACGCCCTTCACGAGCTCCATGACGAAGTAGGGCCGGCCGGTGATGGTCGCGCCGGCCTCGAGCACCTTGCAGATTCCCGGGTGGTCCATCAGCGCGAGGGCCTGCCGCTCGGCTTCGAAACGCGCGATGACCTCGTGCGTGTCCATCCCCGCCTTGATGACTTTCAAGGCGACCCGCCGCCGCACCGGCTCGTTCTGTTCGGCCAGAAAGACGACGCCGCAGCCGCCTTCGCCGATTTTCAGGAGCAACTTGTAGTGATCGATCGAATCGCCGGGCCCCTCTTCATGCCGGAAGCCGGCGGCCGGCCGCGCCACCGGAGTCTCCAGCAAACCAGCTCCGCGTTCGTGTGCCTGCATCAGGGCCTCGATCCGCGCCCGCCGGGCGGCGTCCCCCGCGCAGGCCGCGTCGATAAACGCCGCCCGCTCCGCCGGGGGACGCTCAAGGGCGTTGACGAACAGGGTGCTGTCGGAAGATGGAGGGGTGCTCATGGCAGGGAGCCGGTCACACTCTAACGCGGATTTTTCGCCTCAAAAGCGATCAGCGTCGAAAATATTTTTTGACGGGCGGCTGAGGCGGCTCCGCGCAAGGTCGCGGTTACGGCAGCCTCAAAACGTTATTCCGGGGAAGAATCGCTGCACTCGATGCTGGAACTCAGCCGCGAAAACCGCTCGCGCGTCACGTGCGATGGAACGGAGCCGGCGCGGCACGGGCCGGCGAAGCTGGATGCGGGAGGTAAACGCGGCGCGCACGGGGATGCAAGCGCGATGATGGCCGAACCGATCGCTCACGAACGGGCGCACGAGCATTTTTTGCCGGGCCGGCGGGCCGGCTGGTGATTCTCCTCGAACTGACGGGCGCGAAGGCCGAGGTGCGAGAGCAGCGCGCCGTGGTGCTCGCGTTGCAGGTAAACATCATGTACCACAAGGCGGAGCCGGCGGAGTGCCGCGCCGCGGAGCGGGCGGCGCAACGGCTGATGGAGACGGTGGTGGCGCTCGGCGGCGCGATTTCCGGCGAGCATGGCATCAGGCTGGCGAAGACGCCGTTCCGACGGTTCCAGCATCCGCCGGCGCAGGTGCGTGCGATGCAGGCGGACAAAATGAAATAACCCCCTCCCGGATCCGATCCCCCTGAAAATCCAGTTTCCTATCGGTAACTCCCCTTGAGACCAAACGTCCAGAGCGCGCCGTAGCGTTCACGCTGCTGGAACCGGGCCACGGCCGGGGTGCTCGGGCCGTGAAATTCAAAATCCACACCCACGTCGGTCACGTTGCGGAGTTTGGCAAACCCACTGAACTGCCGCCACAGCTTGCGCTCGCCCGTGAGATCAACGGAGGTCCGCGCGGCCGCCCAGCGCGTGGTGCCAGCCCCGATGCTGCGGCCCGCGAGCGTGCTGATCGCCTGCCGCCCGCGGTGGTTCACGTCCACCCGCAAGCTGTAGCGCTGGCGCGTGAGGCTCACGCCGGCGTTGGCGAGGCGGGGGCTGTATTGAAACTCCCCCGTCGCCGCGCCGCTTGCATGCTGGGTGCTGCCGTTGGCAAAAACCTGCACACCCCGCGCCCACGTGGGCAGAAAGGTGAGCGCCTGCTTGTAGCTGAACGTGACCCCTTCCATGCGCACTGTGTCGGCGAGATTGTACTGGGTGGCCACCGCATAGTCGCCGTACTCCGCGGGATCGAGCGCATAGAGCGCCAGGAATTCGGGTGTGGCCGGCAGCACGGTGCTCCCGAAGAAATTCTCGAAATCGCGCCGAAAAACGCTCACCGAAACCAGGCCGACCCGCGCGAAGTAATATTCGAGGGCGAGATTGGTGGAACGCGCACTCCACGGCTTGATGCCGGCATGGTTGACCGTGATCCGGTTCGCCGCCCCCGGCGGCGCCTCCGTATCCGGAAGCGTGATGCCGCCGGAGTATTGGTTGAAGTTCGGCCGCCCAAGGGAGGCGTAGTGGGCGGCGCGAAGGATGAGATTTTCGCGGAGATTGAAACCGGCATTGAGGCTCGGGAACCAGCGCAGGTACTCTTTCTCGACGTGCGCGCCGCGGCTGAGATAGGTGAGCCGGGATACGCCGAGAGCGTCCGTGACCGGCACGATCGGCAGCGGGCGGCCATTGGCGCCCATAATGAAACTTCCGTCGGGCCGGCGCTGGAAATTGCGCGTCGGATCCGTAAGCGGGCCCTCGGCCTCGACGTGGGTCTGCTCGCCCCGAAGGCCACCGACCAGTTTGAGACGACGCTGGAAAAACTGGGCGTCGCCCCGGCAGTAGAGCGAAGTGATGATCTCCTCGGCTCGCTTGGACGGAGTGACGGCGGCTCGATAGGTCGCGTTGTCGTCGGACCGGAAGTGCGCGGGGCTGGCCTGATAAGCCGCCCACACCTTCGCGTTGCTCACGATCGGAATGCTGGGAAACCCAAATTTTGGCGGGCGCGCGGCGATGGCCGCGTAGGCGAACGGCGCCGCAAGATCGTCGCTGCCGGCCGGAGCGGTGCTGGTGCGGCCGTCCGCTCCGACGAAGTCGAACAACACGTTGGAGGGCGTGATGCCCCGGGTGTCATCCCGGATGGCGCTTTGGAGATCGAGGCCGGCTTTCAGCGCGATCGGCACGCCACGCCAGTCGAAATCGCGCCGCAGATTCGCGTACACGCTGCGCTTGGTGTCGGTGTTTTGCGGCATCGCGAGGTTGCCCGTCTGGAGGACATAGGTGCGAAGATCGAATGGATCGACCGGAGCGCCGGTCGTGCCGTCCGCCACGTTGATCCGGCCGGGGCGGTGGGGCGTGACGTCATTGAAGCCGATGGTCACGCCGGTGCGGCGCGCCGCGACGATCGCGAACCAGCCGCGGTCGCCGCTCTGCGTGCTGTCGCGCGAATGCGAATACCCCGCGCCCGCCTCCGCCTTCCAGACCGGGCCATCGTGCCGGTAGATCAGGGTCGGCAGGTAGGTGAGGGTATTGCGATCGCGGACCTCGGTGGAGACACTCAACGAGCCCTGGCCCGCGACGCTGCCGACGGAGGTGGTCGTGAAGCCCGGCGCCACCCGATCGAGCGAGAACGTCAGGCCCCGAATATCGTAGTTGGTGTTGTAGGTGGCGCGAGTGACGGAAAGCGAGAGGCGATCGTTCGGACCGATCCGAAAATCGAAGGTCAGGGCGGCCGAGGTGCGCCGGCGGAGGAGAAAGCCGTCGCGAACGACAAAGCTCGAAAGATAGGGCCGGTCGGGCGTGGTGTCGGGGAAGGTTCCGTTGTTGGTCACGGCGTTGGCGCCCCGCCACGTATTCACGAAGGAATCACGCGCGCTGAACGAGGTGGAGGCGGAACCGGCGACACTGAAGCCGAACCGGCGGTTGACGGGCACGACGCACGAAAATTCGACGCCCGGCAGCACCTTGCGCGTGGGATGCTCACGGGGGCCGACACTCCGGTGGAAATCCCGCGTGTCGTCGCGCATCGTCACATAGGTGCTGAAGAGGAACAGGGGTTTCGTCCGCTCAAACGCCGTGCGCGGCACAAAGTTGATCGATCCGGCCAGAGCCGCCCCCGGCGATTCCGGCGTGGGGGAGTTGATCACCTCGACCCGCGACACGTTGTTGAGCGACACATATTCGAGCGACACCCCGCGGTTGGTGCCGCCCTGATTCCCGTTCGTCATGCCAAAGCCGCCCAACGTCACCGGCGTGTAGTTGAACTCCACGCCTCCCAGTGACACCTGCCGCGCATCACCCGCGAGATAGTCCATCGAGACCCCGGGCAGGAATTTCAGAAACTCGCCGATGTCGCCCTCGGACGCGGCGCCGAACTCGTCGGCGGCGACCACCGTCTTCAAGTTGGGTGCAAAGCGCTGCTCGTTGATCGCGAGAGCCGCGCCGTCCATCTGCTGAGATTCCGTGACGACGTATTTCTTTAATTTGACCGCCGCATCCGGTTTGCCCGGTGCCGACGGGGCCGCCGCGAGGCTGAAATCCCGTTGAACCGTGGCGCCGGCGGAGACGTTCACCGTCAAGGTCTGCGGTTCCAGTCCGGTGAAGTAAGCCCGCAAATTCGCCGAACCCGCGGGCACGTTGGCGAACCGGTAGTATCCCGTGGAGTCGGAGAAGACTTCGCGGGTGGTGCCCACGATGGTGAGGCGGGCATTTTCGAGATAGGCGCCGGTGTCGGGATGGGCGACGCGGCCCTCGATGCTGCCGACTGCGGCCGCCTGGGCGCACGCGGGCCGGGCCAGCGGCCACAGGGCCGCGGAAAAGAGACTGATGGCACAAATTGACCGGATCAGGGGCGTTATTCGGCAAAGCCGCCTCCCTGCAGTCGACGCAATTTTCGTTCTGTGGTTTCGAATCCAAATGGTGGGCCGTGCGCTCCGCGCGCGGCCTTCACCGCGTCCGTCGAACCAGCCGCGCGCGGAGCGCA
>SXSC01000188.1 GCA_005792355.1 Opitutaceae bacterium | reverse complement strand
GAGGGATTCGAACCCCCGGTACCTTTCGGCACGCCTGATTTCGAGTCAGGTACGATAGACCACTCTGTCACCTCTCCGATGAGGGACGTGAAGAAGTAGGGTGCGGGATGGAAAACGGAAGTCCAAAATGCGGTTCATCGGGAACGAGTTGGCTCGGCTTCGGAGGGACGGGAAGTCGGGTCGGTTGGGAGGCGGGGTGGGGACGGGGACGATGACCAAAAATAGCGACCGATTTGGACGGGAGGTGTTTGGCAGAAGTGCCAAACAAAGTGGCGGCGTTGGAGCGGGAGATTGGCGGCGGCTTTGGTCGGGGCGGGGTGGTGGAGGACGACCGGACGGGGACGGGATTGGATTGAGTTTTAGGGCGGGTGGAGGTGGGGTAGGAAGCATGATTAGACGAACGATGTCAGCGACGGGAGTGGTCTTGGTTGGACTGATGATGGGGTTGGTCGGTTGTTCATCCGTCAGTCGAAACGAACCGGAAAAACAAGCGACTCCCCTCTTCTTTCAGCTGGAGAGGGATTTGTGGTCTGCGGCAATAACTACTTACAAAGGAGTTATTCCCGTGGAGCAGCTCAAGCGGCATGCACTCATTCTCAATAAGTTTCTCAAGGGAGAACCTCGTCCGGGGATAAAAGTCAGCGTAGATATTCCCCCAGAACCTGAAATACTGCCTGGCGAAGCCAAAGATGTTCGTCTGAAGAAGGGGACTGAAGTCGTTGTTTTCTGGGACAACGGACATACAGGCGGTGGCCTTCTGTTCTCATTCAGTAATTCGGGGCGGCTTCAGAGCGTGAGTGTCGTGCATGGGTTTTGATTTCCACTCCCACTCCACACCCTCACCCCCTCCGTCCCATCGGTGTCGGTGATTTTCGGTCAAGCTGACCGATGATTTCAGGCGGGTGTCAATCACTGCGGTTCCGTATCCTTTCTATATATACGGCGGACCCTCGGTTCTGTTTTCCGTGGGTGTCAAACAGACCACCACCACCTTTTTGACCAGGAATTTTGTCTTGCTCAGAATACACGGACGGTTCCTCAACCCACCAGAACGGTTTTGACCGTGGAAGGGAACCAAACGGTTTTGCCGTTACGGGTCGGTATCCCACGACGGGTCAGACAGCGGGCGATCTCCCTCAAGGTCTTCACCCCACTGGCTTTGATTTCGTCAATGACCGGACTGACCTTGGCGACAAACTCGTCTTTCCGGCGACGGTAGCCCCGACGAAGTCAGCCCGACCGGGCGAAGATTTCACCCGTCTGAGTGCGAAATCTTCGGGCTAAAGATCGCGGAGCCGCTCAACGCGAGCATCTCCGATGCACCTCCTTCCTGGTCGAAACCAAGCACGCCAGCGGAGCCAACGTCCAAGTCACGAAATCCGTCAGGCGGCGCGCGACCCACGGGGTCGCGCCACTCTCTAAATCAACAATTTCACTCCTGCCAGCAGGCTCAGGATTAACGCGAGGTTCTCGAAGCCGCGTTGGTCGATCTTCACGACCAGCTTCCGCCCGATCCAGGTCCCGGCAAACACGAGCGGCACGAGGGAGAGGTTGAGGGAAAAACTCGCGGCGTTGATCAGCCCGAGATGCACCATGAAGGGCACCTTGAAAAAATTCAGCAGCAGGAAAAACACCGCACCCGTGCCCACGAAGTCCATTTTCGGCAGTCGCATCGCCAGCATGTACACCACCATCAACGGTCCCGCGGCGTTGGCCACCAGCGTCGTGAATCCCGCCAGCACGCCTATCGTCGGCGCAAACCACGCCCCGTGCTCGGTCTCGTGCCCCGCCACCCGCCGACGGATGAAATGCATCGCGACCAGGCCCAGGACAATGCCGCCAATCAACAGGCGGGCCTGCCGCTCGCTGATCTGATCCATCGCGAAGTACCCGATCACCACGCCCGCCGCCGTCCACGGCACCAACCGCCAAATGAGCGGCCACTTCGCGTGCTTCCAGTAGACTGCGGCTCCCACAATATCTCCAAAACACAACAGCGGCAGCACCAGGCCGGTCGCCTGTTTGGCCGGCATGATCTGGGCAAAGATCACGACTGCCAGCATGCCAAGTCCGCTGATCCCGGATTTCGAGACGCCCACGATCACGGCCGCCACCGCCGCCAGCCCCCATTGCCACGGTTCCAGCGCGATCATGCGCCCGCCTTCTCGCCAAACGTGCCATCCGCGACTTCGAACACCTGCCAATCCCCCAACGCGGCATCGGGCAGGCCCGCGGTGGCGGGGAGGCGGGTGCCGGTGGCGATCACCTGTGATTGCGGATCGAGCACCGACCAAAACCGTGCGCGCCTGCCGGGATCGAGCTCGCCGAGCACATCGTCGGCCAGCAGCACGGGGCGCACCCCGCTCTTTTCCTGGAACCAGGCGGCCTGCGCCACGCGCAGCGCGAGCACGAGCGAGCGCTGCTGGCCCTCGGAGGCAAAATCCTTCGCCGCCATGTGCTTCACCATGAAATGAAAATCATCGCGATGGGGCCCCACCAGTGTCGTGCGAAACTGGCGGTCGCGCTCCCGGCCCGACTCCAGCCGCGCCAGGAGCGCCTCCGCCGAGGGCTCCGCGAAATTGGGATCGTAGACCAGCCCCGCCGGCTCCGGCTCGCCCGCGATTTGCCCATACACCACCCGCACCACCTCGCCCAGCGTCCGCAGACCGTCGGCCCGCCGCACCATCAACTCGGCGGCGGCCGGAGCGAGAATCTGCTCGAAAGCCCCGAGCTCCCCCGGAGTGCCGCGACCCGACTTGAGCAGGGCGTTGCGCTCCGTGAGGGCGCGCGTGGCGGTCTGGAGCGCGCGCAGATAACCCGCGTCCATCGCCGCCAGCGTCAGATCCAACCAGCGGCGACGCGCGGCCGGCGACCCGCGCACCAGCTGCAGATCCTGCGAGGAGAAGACGACGGTCGGAAACTTGCCGAGATGCTCCGCGAGCTTTGTCACGCGGGCCTGGTCACACCACAACTCCTTGCCTTCGTGCCGCAGCTTGATCGTCACGTGCGTCTCGCTCTGGCGTTCATGATCGATCACGAAAGCCAGAGCGGCGCAGTGCTGGCCGTGGCTGACCAGCAATTTGTTCTCCGTTGTGCGAAAGGAGCGCAACGCGGTGAGAAACCCGGCGGCCTCCAGCAGGCTGGTTTTCCCCTGACCGTTGGCGCCGAGGAGAAAATGCAGGCGGCCGGAAAACTCGAGCGCGGCAAACCCCACGTTGCGAAAATGCCGGAGGGTGAGTTTGCGAAGGCGCACGCGGGAGGGAGTACAGGAGGAATCGGTGTCTCCGGCGAGTCAACCCGGTGATGTCGGGTCGGCGGGGGGTATCTCCGAGTTGTCGCCACCTGCGATGGACCGAGGGAGCGGCGGTTGCCAACCGCCGGAGGGCGGCCAGACGCGGTGGGCGCCTGGCAAGCACGCCTCCTTCAATCGCAATGCCAACAGATCAGAGAACGGCCGAATCAGCCATACTCCGTCGCCGGTCGGGCATCGGAGATTTTGCCTTCCTCTCCGGGTGCCCCATGGTGTTCATTGGTGCTTCCAGCAATCATCATGACCTTTGACGCCTCCCTCGCCGAAACCGTCCGTACCCTCCAGGCGCTCGCCACCATCCGCCCCGCCATTGATCGTGCGGGCGACCTGATCCTCGCGACGCTGCGTCGCGGCGGAAAGCTGCTGGTTTGCGGCAACGGCGGCAGCGCCGCCGAGGCGGCCCACTTCGCCACCGAGTTGGTGGGTCGCTACCAAAAAACGCGGCGCCCGCTCCCCGCGATCGCGCTTTCCTCCGATGGCTCGCTGCTCTCGTGCATCGGCAATGATTTCGGCTACGATCAGGTTTTCGCCCGCCAGGTCGCCGGGCTCGCGCAGCCGGGCGACCTGCTCGTGGTGCTCACCTCGAGCGGCAACTCGGACAATATCCTCGCAGCGTTGCACGAGGCGAAGAAAGTCGGAATCGAGAGCATCGCCTTCCTCGGCCGCGGCGGCGGCAAAGCCACCGGCCTCGCCACCTGCGATCTCATCATCCCCGGCCAGAGCGGCGCCGCCGCACAGGAGGCCCACCTCTTTTTGATCCATCACTTTTGCGAGCGGATCGACGAGGAATTCGCTCTGCGAATTCCTTAGGTTTTGCGGCGCAAAACCCGGACTCGTCTCCAGATCGGCTTTCGCCAGCCCGAAAATATCCCGAACGAATTCTCTGGGAATTCGCCCGGCGACTTCCCTATGGTTTTCGTTTTACGAAAACCAACATGAGTACCACCGCACCCGCCAACGAACATGCCGTGATCAAAACCGCCTACGGCGAAATGACCCTCGCCTTCTGGCCCGACGTCGCGCCCAAGACGGTCGAGAACTTCAAGAAGCTCGCCCGCGAGGGTTTTTACGACGGCACCGCGTTTCATCGCATCATCAAGGGTTTCATGATCCAGGGCGGCTGCCCCAACACCAAGGCGGGCGCACGCGGCCAGCCCGGCACCGGTGATCCCGGCTACAAGCTCAAGGCGGAGTTCAACGCCAAGTCCCATGTGCGCGGTGTCATCTCGATGGCGCGCTCGTCCAGCCCGGATTCGGCCGGCTGCCAGTTCTTCATCTGCGATGGCGACGCCAAGTTTCTCGACCGGCAGTACACCGCCTTCGGTCAGCTGGTGAAGGGTGACGACGTGCTGGTCAAACTCGCGAATGTGCCCACCAAATCCGGCGGTGGCGGCGAAAAGAGCACCCCCATTGACCGCGTGGCGGTGGAAAGCATCACGATCGTGGCGGCAACCTGAGCCCGCCCCGCACCCGTTCCAACCCAACCGCACCTCCCGCGGAGGCGCGGTTTATTTTTTCCCGAACAACGCGGCCTCGACTTCCTTCGCGGCGAACATGAACGCCGACTGGTGTCCGACGCCGGGGGTCTCGACCTTCCTCCAGTTGAAGGCCCATCCGCGTTTTTCGGCGAGCGCCTGCGCCAGCGCGAAACAGGTGCGACCACGCTCGAGCCGGTGCGCTCCCTGCCGCATGGCCGCCGCACTCCCGTCAAAGCCGTGCTCCGGTGTGTTGTCGCCCGTGCCGAGGTAAATTGTCAGCTGCGCCGCCAGGTAACGGCGGAGCGCGTCGTCACTCCCCAACTCGGCCGGCAGCCCGCCGAAGCCGTATCCAAAGTTTTGATCGTGCACCGGGAAGAGCAGTGAACCGGGATTGGCCGCGACAATTCGCACCGCCTCGCCCGGCAGGAAAGCCGCCAGGCGCACGAGAAACTGCCCTCCGGCCGAGTGTCCAATCAGGTAGTACGGCAGCTGCGGCTTGCCCTCGCGCCTCCGGAGGTCCGCGACGATCCGCGGGATGGCGGCGTAGGTCCACTGTTCCGGCGGTTGGGCCTTGCCGTCGGTTCCGAGGATCCCGCCGCGCTGGTAACGCGCACTCGGAAACCGGATCGCGTCGAACAGGGGCGCCACGACAATCACCCCGAAGCGCTCCGCCATCGTGATGGCAAAGTTCCGATAGTCCTCGGCATTGCGGCCGACCCCGTGGCAAACCACCAGCAACGGACCGTCCTTGTAGGTCGGCGGCTTGTAGGTGAAAAGCGTCAGCGGTTCGGCCCCGTTGGGACATTCGACGCGCCCCGGCCCCACCGGCAGCGGATCGGCGCGGAGCACGGCGAGTGCGAAAACCCAGAGACACGCCGCTCGAACCCGAATCGCGCGCCCGGTTCTTGCCCCGAGCCCAGAAAAATTCTCCTCACGCATAGCCCAAAGCCGCCGCCACCGCCGGGTAGGTAATCCTGCCACCCTTGGTGTTCACCCCCATGGCCAGCCCTTCGTGCTCCGCGAGCGCCCGCTCGACCCCCCGGCGAACGAGCATGGCGACGAACGGCTCGGTCGCCTGCGTGAGGCCAAGGGTCGACGTCCGGCCCACCAGCGCGGGCATGTTGGGCACCGCATAATGAACCACCCCGTGCTCGGCGTAAACCGGATGCTGGTGCGACGTCGGCCGGATGCTCTCGATGCACCCGCCTTGATCAATTGCGATGTCAACGATCACGCTGCCCGGACGCATCCGCGCCACCGTTTTCCGCGACACGACGGTCGGCGCTTTCGCCGCCGGGATCAGCACCGCGCCAATCAGCAGGTCGGCGTCAGCCACTTCGCTTTCCACGTTGGCCGGATTCGACATCAACGTCACCACCCGCCCGCGGTATTCGGTGTCGAGCGCCTCGAGTTTCCGGGTGTCGAGGTCGAGCACCGTCACGCGGGCGCCCATGCCGACGGCCATCTGGACGGCGTGGGCGCCGGAATTGCCGGCCCCCACCACGACCACATGCCCCGGCATCGTCCCGGGAATACCCCCGAGCAACACGCCGGAGCCGCCGTGCTGCGACTGGAGAAAATACGCGCCAATCTGAATCGAAAGGCGCCCCGCGATCTGTGACATCGGCTTGAGCAGCGGGAAACTCCCATCCCGGCCTTCCACGGTTTCGTAGGAGATGCCAAGGATGCGTTTCTTGATCAGGATTTTCGCGAGATCCGGACCCGCCGCAAGGTGCAGGTAGGTGAAGATGGCCTGCCCTTCCTGCAACAATTCGTACTCAGACGACAGCGGCTCCTTCACCTTCAAAATGAGATCCGCCGCCCGCCAGACGCGGGCCGCCTCACTCACCAGCGTCGCGCCGGCGGCGCGATATTCCGCATCGGTGAAGCCGGCGGTCACGCCGGCGGACTTCTGAATCAGCACGCGCCCGCCGAGCGAAACACAACGGCGGCAGAGGCTGGGGGTCATCGAGACGCGGGTCTCGCCGATTTTGATCTCCTTGGGTACTCCGATGGTCATGGCAGTGATGGAACAACAAAATGTCAGAAAGGCACGCTAAGTTTTTCGGGCCGCCGCGGCGCGAAAAACTCCGGCGTGGGCTTGGGCCACCTCGACGTATTTCTCCGCCCAGCGCTTCAACCCGGCCTGGTCCTCGGCCGTCAGCGGCCGGACCACCTTGGCGGGTGAACCATAGACCATCGATCCCGGCGGGCAGGTGAAGCGCTGTGGCACGAGGGAATTCGCGCCGACCATGCTCCGCGCCCCGATCCGCGCCCCGTCGAGCACGGTCGCCCCCATCCCGATGAGACACTCGTTTTCAATCGTGCAAGCGTGCACGATCGCCGCATGCCCGATCGTGCACCAATCCCCGATGACCGCATCCAGCTCGTCGGCCAGGTGCACAATCGCGTTGTCCTGAATATTGCTGCCCGCGCCCACCACGATCCGCGCAATATCACCGCGCAACACCGCACCGTAGAAAACGCTGGCCTGCGGGCCGAGGGAAACGTCGCCAATCACGGTGGCGTTGGCCGCGACAAAGGCGGCACGGGAAATCTCCGGGGTGCGGCCGAGATGGGCCGCGAGGCGTTCGGAAACGGTCATGTTGAACTTGGTTCTCGCCGGACTGCGCCGGCTCCGCAAGCTCGGCGTTCTTCTTCGACTCCCCCACCCTATGGACACTCTGGTACATGTCAGTCGCGGTCTCCTCGGCATCGTGGCATTTATCGGTCTGGCCATTCTCTGCAGCGACAATCGCCGGGCGATACCGTGGCGGCTCGTCGGCGCCGGACTGGTCTTCCAAATTGTTTGCGGCGCACTTGTGCTGAAAAGCGACACCGCCCGCCTGGCGGTCGACTGGGTCGGGCAACGCTTTGTCGACCTGCTCGATTTCAACCGGGCGGGCTCGGAGTTTCTCTTTGGCAGGCTCGTCACCGACACGAAGTCGTTTGGGTTCATTTTTGCGTTCAACGTCCTGCCCACGATCATCTTCTTTTCGGCGCTGACCTCCCTCCTCTTCTACTTGGGCTGGCTGCAAAAGGTTGTCTATGGTTTCGCCTGGCTCATGTCGAAGACGATGAAACTCTCGGGCGCCGAGAGCCTCAGCGCGTCGGCCAACATTTTTTTGGGCCAGACCGAGGCGCCGCTACTGATCAAGCCCTACCTCGCGACGATGACCCGCTCCGAGCTGCTCGCCATCATGGTTGGCGGGATGGCCAACATCGCCGGTGCCGTGCTGGTCGCCTACATCGGCATGCTCGGCGGCGAAGATCCGGTGCAACGGCTGATCTTCGCCAAGCATCTCATCACGGCCTCCATCATGTCGGCGCCCGCCTCCCTCTATATCGCGAAGATCATCATCCCGCAGGTCGAGTCGGTCGACCAGACCATCGCCGTGCCCAGGGAGAGGATCGGCGCCAACGCCCTGGAGGCGATCGCCAACGGCACGACCGATGGACTCAAGCTTGCCGTCAATGTCGGCGCCATGCTGCTGGTCTTCACCGCGCTGGTCGCCATGACCAACGCCATTCTGGCCTCGGATCCGATCGGCGGTTGGACCGGCCTCAACGAATGGATCGCCGCCAAAACATCGGGCCGCTACGCGACGCTTTCGTTGCAATATTTGCTCGGGGTCGCGTTCGCGCCGCTCGCCTGGCTCATGGGCATCGACTCCGGTTCCCTCACCCTGGCCGGGCAGGTGATCGGCGAAAAGACGATCCTCAACGAATTCTACGCCTACGGTACGCTGGGCAACCTGATCCAAACGGGCCAGCTGACCGATCGCCGCGCGCAGGTGATCCTCACCTACGCGCTCTGCGGCTTCGCCAACATCGCGTCAATCGGCATTCTGATTGGCGGCATCGGCGTCCTCGCCCCGAATCAACGATCCGTGCTGGCAAGCCTGGGCGTGAAGGCGCTGATCGGCGGATCGCTCTGCTGTTTCATCGGCGCATCGATCGCGGCAATGATGACATGAATCTCCGGCCCCGCGCGTTCACCTCGCGGCCATCATCTCGCTATTTGTGCCGCCACTCCCCCGAGTGATCCTGCACCCAATGGCCCCGCTTCGCGAGCGACAGCAGCTGCTCGGCCCGCTGGCGGCCCACGTCGTTGACGCTCGCCCCCGTCTCCGCCGCGATGGCGGCGTAAACCACGCGGCGATCAGAATTTTCGTCGGCGACAATCTGGTCCTCCGGGCCGTGCACGTTACCGCGCACTTCGAGAAATCCGCGGTTGTTTTCCCCGATCACTTTCTTCTGCTTGAGCGCATTCACGGCCTCCAGCCGCTTTTCCATGCGCTCCCGCACCGCCGAAAGTTTCTCCGCCCCGATCGCCGGCGGCAGGAAGCACGCGGCGAAAATCAGGAACGCAAGACCGAGGATGGATTTGGATTTCATGGGAGGAATCAGGATTTGGGTGCGGCGGCCTTGCGATCGAGGTCGCCAAAAAAGTCGTTCAGCGCCCGGTCAACTTTGACGTTTACGTCGACCGTGATGTGAATCGGCTTCACCTCGATTGGCTCGGTTTTGACGCTCACGCATCCGCCCAAAACAACCACGCACGGCAAGATCAGGGCGGGAATGGTCTTCATGTGCTCGAGTCTGGCTGGCGCGGCCCGGAGAATCAACGAAAGTTTCTTCACGGTCGTCCGCCAAATCGCAGCCGCGAATCACTCCCGAACTTCACCAGCGAGTCCAGCGAGCCCCGTACGTTGATGTTCAGATCCACGGGCGCGCGCAGATTCGGATCAATCGGACCACCGACCAGGTGCACGGTCGCCGTCCGGCCCTGGGCGTCCCCGGCCGGCGTCAGGGTCACATTGAGCAGTTCCGCCCGCAGCGGGATTCCGCCCAGCTCCAGCTGTGAAAGCCCGGGATAGTTCTTTCGGACGGCGGCGGGCAATCTCGCCGACAGCAGGCCGGGCGTCGGAGCCAGACGGAGGTCGACGGATTCCCCCGGTCTCACGGAAAACTGCCCGAGGCCAAGCTGAAAGCCGGCCGCATCGCGCTGGAGTGCAATCCGCCCGTCCAGTCGTCCCTGCGCCGCGGACAGCACCGGTGGGAGCAGAAACAGGATTTTGTCGAGGTCGATCCCCCGCATCTGCGCCGTGACCGAGAACTCGGGTTGCGCGACGGAAAACACCAGCGAGCCAGCCTGCAATTCACCGCCCAGGAGGGAAATGACCGCGTCGCTGACCCGCAGTTTTTCGCCATCGAACGCAAATTCGATCCTCCCCGCGCCGATCGGAATCACATCGTAGTTCCCGCCCTGCCAGGTGATCACCTGCGCCGCCGCGGTCCGCCCGGTGTGTATCTCCGCGATCGTCACGGCTCCGGCCAGACCCTCCACGAGCACCTTGTGTGCGGGATCTTCCAGGCGGCCGTCGCGCAGCGTGATGGCCGCCTGTCCACGCAACCTTCCTTCCCGCCACGTGCCGATGCCACGCACCGTGAGTCCGCCGCTGAATTTCAGGCCCGCCGTGGCGGCCCCAAATTGTGGTGCGATCCAGTCGAACCACTTTGCCAGATCGATGGCCGCCTCCGCGAGGCTCCAATCGCCCTCTCCGCGCGGATCCAGGACGGCGCCGCCGCGCGCCGTCAGGCCGGGCCCCTCTACGGTGTACTCCAGCGTCCGCACGCGGGGCTGCGTCGTTCGAACCGTCATTTTCCAGCGCAGGGCCGGCGCCCCGGGGAGCAGCAGAGGAGTGAACTCACCCGTGAGTTCTCCGTCGAGCGGCGGAAGGATCCACGGCCGCACGACCTCCGCCGCCGGCGCGAGCACCGCCAGGGCGGCCAGCCATGCCACGCCACTTCGCAATCGAAGCATTTTCAGCCGGGTCACAACGAATGGACCTCCCGGTTCCTCTCCCGCGGCCGGCGATCGCCGCGCCGCGGAAAAAACCGGATCGACGGTCAGGGCACGGGGATCGGCTGCAGTTTCCAAATCTCGTTCGCGTATTCCCGGATGCTGCGATCACTCGAGAACTTGCCCATGCGGGCGGTGTTGAGAATCGCCATGCGGGCCCAGCTGGCGACGTCACGGTAGGCCGCATCGACCCGCGCGTGACAGTCGCTGTAGCTGCGGAAATCCGCCAGCACCATGTAGGGATCTCCGCCGTGCAACAGGCTGCCGTGCACGTGGCCGAACGCCCCGTGCTCCCCCGGGGTGAAATAATCGCTGCCCAGCCAGTCGACCACCGCGCGGAGTTCGGCATCATGGTGATAAATATCCCACGGTTTGTAACCGCTCGCCCGCCGGGCCTCCACCTCCTCCACGGTCAGGCCACAGATGAAGATATTCTCCGCGCCGACCTCCTCCTGCATTTCGACGTTGGCG
>SXSC01000187.1 GCA_005792355.1 Opitutaceae bacterium | reverse complement strand
GCGGCGGGCCAGGCGGGCCAGGCGGGCCCGGCGGGCCCGGCGGCCCCGGCCGCTTCCACCCCGTCCTCCGCGCGCTCGACGCCGACCGGAACGGGGAAATCTCCGCCGCCGAGATCGCCAACGCCGCCACCGCCCTCAAGGCGCTCGACACCAATTCCGACGGCAACGTCTCCCTCGACGAACTGCGCCCCTCTCCTCCCGCCGGGCACCCCGACCGCCCCGGACGTCCGGCCGATGCCCCGGCCCGGCCGGCCGGAAAAGGACGGCCCCCTGGCGATCGGCCGCATCTGGTGTTCCCGGTGATGCTCGCGCTCGACGCCAACGCGGACGGCGCGCTTTCGGCCGCTGAAATCGCCAACGCCGCCGCGAGTCTCCGGGCGCTCGACGCCGACGGCGACGGGAAACTCACCCGCGATGAGTTGGTCCCTTTGCCGCCCGTCGAATAATGGCGTAACAGAATCGCGAAGCGCCGGTCGAAAGACCGGCGCTTCTTGCGTCTGCGCCTCCTTCCACTGAGCTCCCAGACATGAACCGGGTCCGCTGGCTCAATTTCTCGACTACGTCGCTGCTGCTGCTCCTCCAGCGGACCCCCGCGTTGCGCGTCGCCTCCACCGAGGCCGCGGGATCCGCCGCGCCCTCACGGATCGTCGCCCTGCTTCGGGCGGCGTTTGGCACCGCTGCCTCCCTCGGAGCCGTGCACTCGCTCGCCGGCGCCACCCGCTTTGTCGTGAGCAGCCCCAACGTCCTTGGCACGGTCGGAACGGCCATCACACCCGTCGCGTTCACCGTCACCGGCGCGGCGATTCCCGCGAGTTCGTTTCGCGTCAACGGCACGTTGCCACCCGGCCTCACCGTCACGAACGCCAACGCCAGCGGTGTCCTCAACGGCTCGAACGGCACCATCACCGGCACGCCCACGCGCAGCGGCGCGTACACCATCTCCATCCTCGCCTACGAGAAAGCCAACGCCCTGGGTGACAGCTTCGGCCCCACGCAGATTGGTTTCATCATTTCCGACCTCCCCGCCACGGTCCCCGCCGTCATTTCTCCGCCCACGAGCCAATCCGTCACCGCCGGGACCACCGTCACCCTCTCCGTGGGCGCCACCGGCAGCCCGGCACCAACCTACCAGTGGCGGGTGAACGGGACCCTCATCGCCGGCGCGACCAACGCGACCCTCACCTTGAACAATGTGCAGCCCGCCAACGCTGGCGGCTACACCGTGGTGGTTGCCAATTCGATCGGCCTCGTGACGAGCAGTGCCGCCACGCTGACCGTGTCCGCCGGCCCGGTCGCCCCCGCCATCACGGCGCAACCACAATCCCAATACGTCGCACTCGGCGCCAGCACGACCTTCACGGTCGGAGCCGCCGGCACCGGCCTCGCCTACCAGTGGAAAAAAGACGGCGCGCCGATCGCGGGAGCCACCGGCGCGGCTTTCACCATCAGCCGGGCGACGGCGGAAAGCATGGGTTTCTACTCGGTCAGCGCCACGACTGCCACCACCACCCTTTCCTCCGCCTTTGCCTCGCTCACCGTCAACACCGGCGGCACGAGCCGGCTCGTCAACGTCTCCACCCGCGGCTACGTTCCGGCCGGTGGCGCGCTCACGCCGGGCTTTGTGCTCCAGGGCAACGCCGACAAGACGCTCGTCATCCGCGCCATCGGCCCCACCCTCGGGGTGTTCGGCGTCAACGGCCCGCTGGCCGACCCGGTGATGGACGTGATTCCCCTCGGTGACACGACCGCGATCGCCTCGAACGACAACTGGGGTGGCCTGAGCTCACTCGCGAGCGCGTTCAACCGCGTGGGCGCGTTTCCTCTCGCGACGGCGACTTCCAGCGATGCCTCGGTCGAGACGACCCTGCGCGCCTCCGGGGCGACCGGCTACACCGTGCGCATCACCGCCAAGATCGCCGCGGCGGCCGGGATCGCGCTCGCCGAAGTGTACGACACGGAAGGCGTCACCGCCCCGGTTCGGCTCGTCAACGTCTCGACCCATGGCTTCGTCGGCCGCGGCGATCAGGCGCTCGTGCCCGGCTTCGTCATCGGCGGCGATGCCCCGAAGCAATTGCTCATTCGCGCCGTCGGTCCCGGTCTCGCGCAATTTGGCGTCGGAGAAACGCTCGCCGACCCGCAGCTCTCGCTGGTCCCGCTCGGCCGGGACTTTGCCGTCGCGGCCAACGACAACTGGGGCGGTGGCGCGGCGCTGCAGGCGGCGTTCGCCGCGGCGGGCGCGTTCGCCCTGCCGGCGGGCGGCAACGACGCCGCCGTGGTCGTGCGCCTCCCGCCCGGCGGCTACACTGTGGTGGTTTCCGGCGTGAACAACGGCACCGGCACTGCGCTCGTCGAGATTTACGATCTCGATCCGTGATCGGTGGGGAGCTTCAAGACGGCGTCGAAAAGGTCATTCGGAGGGCGCCGCTTCGTCGGCGCCGCGAATTAAAAAACGGCTGCGACGAAGCGCAGCCCTCCGAAAAATATGCTTCGCCCAGGTCCTTTCAGACGCCGGCTTAGCTCCGACGTTGTCTTGCGGGGTGAGGCACCCCGCCTCCAGCGGCGCCGCTAAATTATCAGCGCAATCTGTTCCCCGGGCCCATGCACGCCCTCGATCAGAATACCTTCCACATCGGCCGTCTTGGACGGTCCGGTGCACCAGACCACGTTGCGATCCGTGCCCAGCGCCGCGACCGCCTGCGGCACGTCGGCAAAAATCGTCGCCCGCGAGACCGCGGCGACATGCACCCACGGAGCCAGCGCCCCGAGCCGGCTCGAGGTCGAACCATCATCGAGGATGATCGTGCCGGACTCGGCAATCGCCCCCGCCGCCCGCGTGATGCCGAACGCGTACTCGTCGACGCGTTGGCGATCGAAGACGTGCTCGACCGTAAAGTCCGGTCCGAAATGCGGCGCGAGCGTCGGCCATAACCCGGGATCGCAATAACCGTGCAGCCACTTCCCCGCCCGCAGGTGCGCCACCAATGCCACCGGGTCGGTGAGGGCGAGCCCGCTCACCCGTTTCATCCGCTCGGCCAACAACTCCGCGAGATCGCGGCCGGAGATCAGGCCACGCATCACCGCGAGGTCGGAGTCATAGGCCGGCCGCGGCGCACGTTCGCGCAGCGGCGCCAGCGCCCCGCGCACCCGGGAAAGAATGGCTTCACGATCATCGGTCATGGTTTTTCAGATGGAGGGCGTCGGTCGCGCCGACACCGCGATGAAAATTGCGGAAAAAATCGGCGTCGGCAAGCCCGACGACCTCGCCCGGATATTTCGTATCGCGGCCTTCGGTCGCAAACAAAGGAGCAGGTTTTTGACACAGAGGGCCCAAGGCGGCGCAGCCGCAACCAACCAAACCAATGGACGAGACACAGAGAAAACTGAGGCCAATCCAGAGGTCACGGAGAATACCACCGAAAATGAACGCCCGTTATTCTGCTCTGCGCCCTCTCTTTCTCTCCGTCTAGCAATTCGAGCGTAGAGACCAACATGTTGGTTCTAGTGCTTAACGGCATAACCAGACCATTTTACCACAGAGAACACTGAGGAGAAGACCAAGAAATTGAAGGGAAAGTGCTTCCCCCCGTCAGTGAGTCGCCTTGGCCGGGCTTTTCGGCAGGCGGTATTCTCTGTGTCCTCTGCGTCTCGGTGGTGCAAATCCGGCTGCGTGCGAAGCACGCCACTTTTTCGAGCGCAGTCTCGAAAAAAGGCCGCACTGCTATATCTGAGTTTGTGGTTTTGCTGCGTGCATTTTCCAGCCACGGAATTTGAACCGAAGGCAACCAAGAGAACGAAGGGGATCAATCGCAGCACACTCATGAAGATTTTTTCCAGGGAAATATCCGTCCCCCGACAGGGCGAGCCCCGACCAAGCCGGGGTTCGGGCTAAGGTCGGGCTTTGGCCGGCGCCAGCACCTTCTCCCGCGCCACCAGGTAGAGGAAGCCCACCAGCACGGCAAACGGCGCGAGCGACAGCAGGTCGGCATTCGATCCCTCGAAGAACGGATTGTGTGCCGTGGACCACTTCGCCACCGCGGCATCGAAGTCGCCCAGCACACCTGCGAAAAACGCGATGAGAATTCCGGCAATCGCCCCGCCCGCAATGTAGCCCGAGGCCAGCAGCACGCCCGGGCTCTTGTCGCTCTCCGCCGCGTGCTGATCCTCCGTGAGGTGGGCGCGGTTCGCGTGGCCGCGCATCTGCCGATCCACCAGCCATCGCACCAGCCCACCGATAAAAATTGGCGACGACGCCGACAACGGGAGGTACACGCCCACCGCAAACGCGAGCGCAGGCACAAACGACAGCTGCAGCGTGACCGCAATCATCACGCCAAGCAGCACGAGCGCCCAGGGCAGCTTCTGATCGAGAATGCCCTTGATGATATAGGACATCAACGTCGCCTTGGGCGCGTCGAACTTCCGCACCTCCGAGCCATCCGGCCGCTTGTTGTACGCGCCGTTGATGCCGGGGTCGACGAGCCAGACGGCCTCGCCCCGGTCGTTGACAAAATATTTTCCGGCCGGCCCGCCGACCGCGTCGGTCTTGTGCCACACGCGATAGGCCGCGGCGTCGCCCCTGGCCTGGGGGCCGACGAGTGACTGCGTTCCCGTCTCGAGTTTCGCCACGTCGGTCTTCAAGCCCGGGGCGACCTGCGCCGCCGGGACGTAGACGATCGCGGCGTCGTTCAACTTGAGCAGGATCGGGCCCAGCACCAGCGAGGAGGCGAAGGCGCCGAGGAGAATCGCGTACTGCTGCAGCCTGGGCGTGCCGCCGAGCAGGTAACCCGTCTTCAGATCCTGCGAGGTGGTGCCGCCGTTCGAGGAGGCGATGCACACGATCGCGCCCACCGAGAGCGCCGTCACGTAATAGGTCCCGCCCTTCCACCCCACGAGCAGGAACACGAGGCAGGTGAACAACAACGTGGCCACGGTCATGCCCGAAATGGGATTGGAGCTGGAGCCAATCTCACCCGTCAGCCGTGACGACACGGTGACAAACAAAAATCCAAACACGATGATCAGCAGGGCTCCGAGGAAGTTCATGTGGAGCGTCGGCGCCACCATGATGACGGCGATCAGGACGACGATGCCGATGCCGACGACCTTGAGGGACAAATCGCGATCGGTCCGGGGCACGGTTCCCGCCGCCGCTCCGCCGCCGCCGCTGAAGCCGAGGTCCGCCAGCCCTCCGCGCACGCCATGCCAGATGGTGGGCAGCGCCTGCACGAGGCTGAAGATGCCGCCCGCCGCGACCGCCCCCGCCCCGATGTAGAGGATGTACGCCCCGCGGATCGCGTTGGCGCCCATCTCGGAGATCAGCGTCGTCCCGGGTGCGAGCGGCGTGGTCAGGCCCTCCCCGAAAAATTTGATCAACGGGATGAGCATGAGATAAGACAGGACGCCACCCGCGCACATGATCGAGGCGATGCGCGGCCCGATGATGTAACCCACGCCGACCAGCTCCGGCGAAATCTCGGCGCCCACCGAACCGGCCTTCAGCGGCGCGCCAAACACCTTTTCCGGCACGTCCTTCCAGCCCTTGAAGGCCACATTGAGCGTCTTGTAGACCAGCCCGATAAAAAATCCGGTGAACACCACCTTGGCGCCCGGCGATTTGCCGAGCCCGGCGGCCTCGGCCGCCCGCATCTCCGCCCGGGCGGAGGGCGACGCCATCGCGCGCGACTCGTCGTTCGCCCCGGCCTTGAGCACCGCGGCACAGGCCGTCCCCTCGGGGTACTTCAGCGTGTCGTGTTCCTTCACGATCAGCGCCCGCCGCAGCGGAATCATCATCAGGATGCAGAGCAGCCCGCCGAGCAGCGCCACCAGCAGCACGCGTGTGAGTTCGAGATCGAAACCGAGAATCAGAATGGCGGGCATCGTCACGCCCAGGCCAAACGCGATCGACTCACCGGCGGAACCGGCGGTCTGCGTGATGTTGTTTTCGAGGATGGTCGAGTCGCGCCCGCCGACCTTCGCCCAGCCGCGAAACATCGCCAGTGAAATGACCGCGACCGGAATCGACGCGCTCACCGTGAGCCCGACCTTGAGGACCAGATAGAGCGACGAGGCGCCAAAGACGATGCCGAGGATCGTCCCCGTAATCACGGCGCGCAGCGTAAATTCACGCATGGAAACATGCGCGGGAATGAAAGGCTCAAACCGGGGGGGGGCAGACATGGGGGAGATGGGTGATGGGAAACTCAGAAACTTAGCCGGCACCTCTGCCAACGCCTCCCGCACACCTGACGGCCAGATTCAGGGGATGAATTTCGGTCGGGAGTCGCATGATCAAGAACCGTTCACGCTGCCGGCGTTTCGGCGCGTGACAACCAGGTTTTCCGGCCGACGCGGGTGAGACTCACGCCGTCTTGGGACTGACGCCGTCTTGGGACTGACGCGTGCGGCGACTTCCCCGCAGCCGTCCCGCCCGCGCGCTTCAAACGAGCGCGGACAGGAATTTCAGCGCGCTGATCGAGGGCATGAAAAAGTAGCCGCCGCCGCGCACATGCACGAAGCGCGGGATGCCCTTGACCCGATGGCGCACGGGGCAGCCTTGGATGGTGTGCGTGCCGGTGCTGCCCGGCGGAGAGTCGACGTTGCCCACGAGCGGGTCCTTGTCTTCGTAGAGACCGTCGAATTTCTCGTTGTTGATCCACGTCTGCTGAATGAACTCGAACTGGCGCTGGATGTCGGCGTTGACGCAGATGAAGAGCAGGCCCTGCTGGTTTTTCTTGAGCGGCTCCTGTTCGTCGAGGAAGGGCCGCCCGCGGCGAATGATGCGGTGGCGATTGGAGATCGTGACCGACTTTTCCCCCTTGGCGTTGGCCATCAGCGCGTCGCGCGGATTGCAGCGGCGGATGTGGGCGCCGACCGGGCAACGGTCACCCTGCTCGTCGGTTGGCCGGAACATGAAATCGTTGTTGCGCTTGGAATCCTTGCCGAGCGCCGGATCGTCCTGGTCGGGGGAGAGGGTGAGCGGAGCGCCACTTTTCCAGCGACCGACGAACTTTGCCTCGATCAGATCCTTCCTGGCGTGATCGACCGTGCCGTCGGGCTTCCGCGCGAGGTCGGAGACAAAGGAGTTCAAAAGATCAACGTCCTGCGCGAGCTTGCGGAAGATGAGGAAGGTGCCATTGCGGCCGAAATCCTTTTGATCGGGCTGTTCGCCGGCGGGCAGCACGTTGTTCACGTCGAGGGCGGCCGGCACTTTCGGCGTCGGAGACTGCTGCTCGTATCCGTTTTCGTAGCCGAGCAAGAACTCGCCGGGTTGGAGTACGTCCTGGCCGGGCAACACCTTGGCGGGAACGCCCAAAATCGCGGGTTGCGAGATGCCGTCGAGATAGCCGAAGGGTTCACGGCCCTCGGGGTCGCGACGACTGTCCTGCCGGTAGAGTTCCTTCAGGCCCGCGGCGGCGGCATCGGCGAGATGCGTGTGCATGACGCGATCGAGTTCGGCCGTGCTCGTCGTGTAGAGCATCAGGAGCAGGTGCAGATTGGAGACGGGCTTGTCGTCGTCGGTCCAGTTGGCCGCGCCGCCCACCTGCCATTTATCGGGCGCGCTGTCGCCGGTGTCGCCGAGGACATTCGGCCGCTCGCCGCCGGCCATGCCGATGAAGAACTCGCGCGGGAATTGCACCTTGAGATTGCCTGGGTCCAGGCCCATCGCCGCCAGACCGGTGGCCGAGAAGCACACCTGCACAATCGTGTCCGGCCGCTTTTTCGGGCCGTCGGGCCGGCGGGCCGAAGTGGCGACATGGGGAAGGATCGCCCGCAGCCAGGCCTGCGCCAGTTTGCGGTTCGCGACTTGGAGAAAGAAATACCGTCCGTGGTGCAGGTGGGCAAACCCGCTCGTGACGATGGCTTGGATCTCTGGGAGTTCGGGCATGGGAAACGAAGGCTGAAGTTACAGGAGGCGGAGGAGTTTCGCGGCGTTGGCCTCGCTCAAATCGTGGCCGACGGTGTCGCGGAAGCGCACGTCTTTGCGCAGATTCCAAAGCGTCTCCTGGCCATACGCCGAATACCAGACGGCGGTGTAGAGGTTGTGCTCCCGGCTCCACGCCTTGAACGCCTCGATATGCATCGCGCCCTCAAAGAAGAGCCATTTCGACGGCGGAAAGCGGTCGGTGTTGCTCCAGACGGCGGTGAGGCCGAAGTTCGCCTTGTCGACGAAGTCCCCGAGATACGAGGCCCAGCTGCCGTCGTAATTGCTGTAGAACAGCAGGCGGCGGTCGTGGTCCGTAAACAGCCAGCGCGCGAAATGAATCGTCGGGATGCCGCCGAGTTCGCCGCGCGTAAAGAAGATCCTGGCGAGCAAATCGATGAGCCAGAGCACCACCTTCAGCGTCCCCAGCCGGAACTTCCCGGGCCGCACATTCACCATCGTGGTCATGTGATTCATCACGAAGACATCTTCGTGCCCAAAGATCCGTCGATCGATCGGGAGGTTCGCGGGCACGAGCGGCACGTCATCGGCCTTCTCGCGCAGTCGCAGAAAGAAAAAATATCCGCCGAGCAACCCCACCACGACCAACGGGCCGACCCACCAGGGAAGGCCCACCAGCACCGGCAGAAAAACGATGGCCGCCAGCACCGCCAGGACCAGCAGGCTGGTCACGGTCCAAGCCTTGCGGGTTTGCGCGTCCAGCGTACAGGCGGACGTCAGCGGTTTGACCGGGCTTTCCTCCACGAGGAAGCGCTTGATCCGCCGGTGGACGTCGCGCGCACTCAAGTTGGCGAGCTCAGTCTGATGCTGGTCGACGAACGCTTGCACCGCCTGCCGCACCCCGAACGCGTTGCGAATGTCGCCGACACTCTGGCCGCGGCAACCGACGTAAAACGCCGCCGTTTTCACCCGGTGATCCAGCAGATAGTCCTCGAGCCGATCGGGCGAGAAGCCGGCGCAGAATTTGTAGATCGCAAGCAGGCCCTCGCGACCATGGCGAATCAGGTCGGCGAGGCAGGCTTCGGGCGGGCCGTCGTGGTTGCACTCAAACGCCAGACTCGGCTCGAACGATGGATCGTCGTTGATCAGCGTGAAGCTGCACAGGTGGATCGTCGTGATCGCGGGCAGGTTGAGGATCCGGCCATTTTTTGCCACGTCCCTGCCGATGGCGTCGAGGACGAGGTTGAGTTCGTCGACCCGATCGCGCGGAACCGGTGTGATGATCGTGAGCGAGCCCTGCTGGACCACGGGCCCTTGAGGAAACGGAGAATTCACAGTGGGAACTGGGTGGGAAAGGCGGAGCAACGGGCTGGGGGCCCTCGGCGCCGCAGCCGGAAGATTCAGCGGCGCACCGGTGACCCGCAATAGAAATATCCACCGGCAGTCGCGCTCAACTCCCGGGTGGCGAATTGGCGGGTGGATCCAGGCTCGGCTGCGACCAGACCCACCCCGGTAAATTGCGCCGGAAGCGAAAACTCGCCCTGCTGGTTCCCCGGTTGGAAGATCCTCCCGCCCGCCGGAGGATGGTTGCGGTCTTGGGCCGCGGCGCGAAAAATGCGGGCGCGGGCGCCAGTTACAGCGTGCGGCCCTCGCGGTATCCAGGATTCAGGTACTGGTTCGCCTCCGGAAGATTGGTGACCCTCATGTCCTTCCAGTCGAAGTCCAGCGGCTTCTTTGCCCGCAGGGCGACGTTGCCCATCAGGACAAACTCGGTCAGCGGCCCCGAATAGTCGAAGTGATTGCTGGCCTTGCCCTGGCCTTTGCAGGCGTTGAGCCAGTCGCGGTGGTGGCCGGAGACGCGCGTCAGGATCTTGGGCGGTCGCGTGTACGCCTGCATCTTGCTTTCCGGAATGATCCGCGGCGAACGGCTCCACCCTCCACCGATGATCGTGCCGCGGGTGCCGATGTACATGACGCCGTTGTCGCCCATGCTCCGGCCGGCCTCCAGCTCGGCGGGACGATGCGGCATGATGCCGCCTTCGTACCAATTGATTCGCACCGGCGGCATGCCGGCCCGCGCCGGAATGTCGAAATAGATCAACGACGCCGACGGGCAGGCTTCCTTGGTGGTGCCGTTGGCACTGGCCTCGACCTGAAACTTTTCCATTTGATCCAGCTTCAGCGCCCAGAAGGCCGCGTCCAGGTGATGGCAGGCGAAATCACCGATCGTGCCCGAGCCAAACTCCCACCAGGCGCGCCAGGAGACCGGCGCGTAGTCGGGGTGATAGGGGCGCCGCGGCACGGGATCCAGCCAGCGTTCCCAATCGAAACCGGCGGGCACCGGCGGCGTATCCTTCGGTCGATCGGTCAGGCTCGTCCAGCGGCGGGCGCCGGTGTTGGTCCACGCATGCACCTCGCGCACGTCGCCAATCGCTCCGTCCCAAATCCACTCGCAGAGCAGGCGGATGTCGTCACTGGAATGCCCGTAGTTGCCCAGCTGGGTGGCGACGCCGGCCTGGCGGGCCGCCTCGGTGACCACCCGCGTTTCCTGGACCGTGCGGCACAGCGGCTTTTCGCAATACAGGTGCTTGCCCTTGCGGAGAGCCGCGAGCGAGATGACCGCGTGCGAATGGTCCGGCGTGGCCACCAGCACGGCGTCGATGTCTTCCTTGGCGAGCATCTCGTGATAGTCGTGGTACGTCGGACACGGCTGACCGTATTTTTCGCGCACCAGTTCCAGCGCCGGTTTGAGGCCGGCTTTGCCGCCGTAGTAGAATTTCGTGTAATCGCTCTCCTGGTTGATGTCGCAGAGGGCGGCGATGTGCACGTCGGGCTCGCTGAACAACTGCTTCATGTTCACGATCCCCTGGCCGCCGGTGCCGATGATCGCCACGTTGACTCTCCCGCTGGGCGCCGGTTTTTCGGCCCCGCCCAACACATGGCGCGGGAGGATCGTAAACGCGGAAGCCGCGGCCGCTCCCCGCAGAAAGTCCCGGCGGGTCGGCTGGTTCTTGGAAGGATGCAACGAGGTTCGACGTGTCTTCATGGAAGGAAGGAGCGGAGACGATTTACGCCGGGATGCTCTGGTCGAAAACGGGATCCGTCCGAGGCAACTGGCGTGCTCCAATCAAGCCGGGCCAAATCCCGAACGCGAGCCTGCAGTGGTGGCGGACCCTTCCTGCGCCCCGGTGGTCCGTTCAACTGGGCTGTCCCTTCGAAGTTTGGCTTGGTCAGCAGAATTCATGGGCGCATTCCGGTTCGGGCAAATGGCCAAGGTTATGATATAGGGCCACCTCCATTGCCCTATAGGTTCGGAAACCATATGAGCGTCTGGTCACCACTCGGACTTTATTGTTCAAGCCT
>SXSC01000186.1 GCA_005792355.1 Opitutaceae bacterium | reverse complement strand
CCTGCCCAATGGGAGGGCCTCCCACCAAGGAGCCTCCACCTCTCCGTCGAGAGCGCCCTCAGTTCCTCCGCATTCCTACCAAATCAACAAGACGGATTCTAGTTGGCGCTGATGACGGATTCTAGTTGGCGCTGGACAGCGTCCTCCCGCAACACACCCATTGCTTCCAAACACCGAAGGGCCGGCGCCCTCAGAATCGCGGCCTTCCGTCGACCGGCAGTGAGATTGGGCTGTTGAAAGCGGCCGTGGGCGGCGTGGCGCCATCACCACCTCAGAATCGCGGCGTTTCACGCAAACCAATCGCTCGCCGGCCGGACGAAGAACTCCTCCAGCTTCACGCCCTCCGACCCGATGAGCCACGCCTTCGCCTTGGGATAGCGCTCGCGGAAATACCGCATTCCGCTCAGTCGCCCCGCCCGCCCGCTCTTCACCTCCAGCGCCCAAATGTCCGTGCCGTGGCTCACGACGTAATCCACCTCGTAGTCGCCGTCGCGCCAATAGGTCACGCTCCATCCTGGCGCGGTGAGTCCATTGAGCAGATGGGCACCCACGGCATTCTCCACCAGCCGGCCCCACCACGCGCCATCGGCCTGCGCGGCGGCGCGACCGCGCAGCGCGTGGGCGTTGACGAGCGCGTTGTTCCACAGCACGAGCTTGGGACTGCTGCCGCGCTTTCGTACCTGCCCCTTCGAAAATGCCTCCAACCCCGATACGAGAAACGCCGTCTCCAGCAACCGCAGATATCCGGCGAGCGTGGTGGTGTTGCCCGCATCCTGGAGCTGGCCGAGCATCTTGTTGTAGGAAAGCACTTGCGCCGGAAACGTCGCCGCCAGCGCAAACAGGTGCCGCAGCAGCACCGGCTTCGTGATGACCTGCAATTGCAGCACGTCGCGCGAAAGCACGGTCTCGATGAGCGAGTCGGCCACGTAGCGCCGCCACACCTCTTCGTCGTCCGCCAGGGCCGCCGCGCCCGGGTAGCCGCCGAAATAGATCCACTCCGCCAGCGACCACCCAAACGCCGCCTCGCACTCCGGCCACGACCAGTGCGGACACCGGTGCAGGAAAAAACGCCCCGCCAGGCTTTCAGTCACGCCTTTCTGCACCAGCAGCGCCGACGAACCCAACAGCACCGGCAACACCGGGCCGCCCTCGCGCCGCTCCTCGTCCCACAGCCGCTTCACGACTTCGCTCCACCCGGTGACCTTCTGCACCTCGTCGAGCACGAGCAGCACCCGCTGTCCACGCGCCGGTTTCCGCGTGCGCGCGAGCTGCCACTGCGTCTCGATCCACTCCGGGCCGGGTGGTAGCGGCGTATCGGCGGCGGCAAACACCTGCGGCCAACCCAGCCGCGCCGCGAGCTGCTGCGCGGCCGTCGTCTTCCCCACCTGCCGCGGCCCCGCGATCACCTGCACAAGCGGCATCCGGCGGGTGCACCCCGCCTCCAGTTCGTCGACCAACACGCGCTCGAAGGCCATGACCCAGCGTGCCCGGCAGTAAGGGGGGCGTCAAGTTTACTCAATGATTGAGTAAAAATACTCAATGACTGAGTAATCCAGGAAGAATGCGGGCGAGAGACACCTGACCACGATCTCGACTACCGCCTCGGAGCGGCCGCCCCCGTCGGATCTGCGGCGGGGTGTTACCGGGTTCCCAGCGCGGCGCGGATGGCGGCGGCGACCTGCCTCGCCAGTTCCGCGGAGCCGCGGGCGTGGAAGTGCACGTTGCGCGGGATCTGCAGCTCGGCGAGGCGCGGCAACGCGACTGCCCACAGGTCGTTGACGACAACGCCTTCGGCGAGCATGACGGCGCGCGCGGCGTCGTTGTAGGGTGCTTCGGAACCGCGCACGTACTTGCCGGCGTCGCCTTCCGGGACGGGTGTGGTGGTGGCGAAGATCAGTTTCGCCCCGGTCTGCTGCAGGCGGGCGATGATGGTGCGCAGGTTCTCGGCGTAGCGGTCGGGCGAGATGTTGGGGCGGCCGCCGTTGTGGGGTGTGGCGTAGTTGCCGGCGGCGTCCTTGTCGGAGTCGTCGGCAAAGAGGTACGACAGATCGTGGAGGCCGAAGTTGAAGTGGATCACGTCCCACTTCTTGCCGTCGAGCCAGCGCTCGATCCCGTAGGGGCCGAGGGCGGTGCGGGTGGAGCCGCAGTTGGCGGGCACGCGGTGGACGTTGGCGACGCCGGCGAGTACCGGCAGGGCAGCAAAGAGAAAAAGAAGCCGGAGTTTCATGGTGGATGCGCGGAGCGCGGAGTGTGGTCGATCCAGCCGACGGCGGCACGCGGAGCGAGAAAGGCGGTGCCGTGTTTTGCTTTGGCGGGGAATGAGAGGTTTTTCACGTGCGTCCACGTGACGAGGTCAGGCGAAGTGCCGAGTTGCATGCCGTGGCCGGCGGGCTCGTCCCAATAGAGCCACCATTGATCGCGGTAGCGGAGGAGCGACTGACCCTCGGCCATGGATTTGATCGGGTCCGGGTGGCTGAAAATCGGCGAATGCGTGCCGGCGATGGGCGCGGAGACGGGCGCGAATTTCGGGCGGTCGAGATCGAGGCTGGTGAAGGAGAGGCGGAGGTTGCGGCCAGGCAGCGGTGTGACGCCGGGATCGCGCGAGCACTTCATCACCATCACCCAGCGATCGCAGGTGGTATCGACGCGCATCACGGCGTCGATGCCGCTGAATCCCTGATCGAAAAAAGGTGGGCCGGAGTGAAGGCGGTGCCGTCGGTGGTGCGGGTGATGAAGACGCGGTTGTCGAAGGGCGAGGTGTTATTGCCCTTGTTGTCGCTGCCATCGCCGTCGGTGCGCTCGCGCGGCGTGGTGCTGGAAAAGAGGACGAAGAAGTCGCGCTTGAACGGATCCCAGTGCAAGTCGGGCGCCCAGATGTTTTCCGGCTGATCCGCGGTGGGGAGAGATTCGGGGAAGGGACGGATCTGGCGCGGTTCGCTCCACGTCACGAGGTCGCGCGATTCGGCATAGCCGAAGACGCTGCCCTTCCAGTGCGAGGTCCACACCATGCGAAACACACCGTCGCGGTAGAGGATCGAAGCGTCGCGTGTGAGATCCTGGCCGGGCCACTTCGGCGGCGTGAAGATGGGGCGGTCACCGTTGAGCGGCGTGAAGGTGATGCCGTCGGCGCTCTGTGCGAGGAAGGCGCCGGCCTGGCCGTTGTCGCGAAAGTACGTGAACAGCAGGACATCGTCCGGTCGCTCCTGCGCGATCATTGGCAGGCAAGCACCGACGAGAAGCGCGAGGGCGATAAGCTGTGCGCGCAGGTGGGTCAGCCGGGAGCGAGCGGACAGTGGCCCTGCCGCCAATGCAATTTTCCCTCTCCGATCGGCCGCGGTGCGGAGGAAACTGGATTTTCAGGGGGATTGGATCCGGGAGGGGTTTAAGATGCCCGACTTGTCCGCCGTAGGTGGATGCCATTTTGTCGGACTGTCGCTTCGCTCGGCACACGATTTCCTACCTCCCGGCCGCCCACTTCACGGCATTCGCGAGCAGAATCTTGAAGGGCTCGAGATCGTGGACACGGCCGTCGTGGCCGATGGTGAGGCCGACGATGCGGGCGGTGGGATGTTTCGTGGTCCACACGACGGGGTGCGGGGCCTTGAACTTCACCGAGGGCGAAGTTTCCGCGAGGACGTCGATGGGGGAGGTGCCGGGCGGGATTTTTTCGGGTTCGGCGTTGATGTAGTAGAGTTCGTCTTCGACTTCGAAAGTGGCGGGCACGTTTTTGAGGATCGGGTGGGCGGGCTGCAGGGCGTTGACGGAATATTTGGCGATCTTGTCGTGGCCGCGGGCGCCGCCGCCGACGATCCGCGCGTTGAGCTCGGGCCAATCGGCGTAGCCATACCAGGTGCCGGGGTGATGCATGACGATGCCTTTGCCGGCGGCGGCGAAGGCGAAGAGGGCCTTGCGATAGGCGGGGGTGTCGAAAAATTTGCGATTCACGCTGATCACGGCGACGTCGGCGCCGGCGAGTTCGGCGGCGGCCTGGTCGCGGTCCTCGGTGTAGTTTACCGAGTAGCCGGCGGTGCGGAGGATGGCGCTGTCGGCTTTGCCAAAAAACTCGCCGAACTTGTGAGAGCTGCCGCCGCTGATGATCAGGACGCGGGTCTTGCCGGCTTCCCAGACGACAGGCGTGGTCTCGGGGAGCGGGAAATCGCCGCGGCCGCCGGCTTTGGGCGTCAAGTCCGAAGTCGAAGATGGGAGATTGGAGTTCGGAGATGGGGAAACAGCGGGGACCGAGGATGTGGGATTTGAGATTTGGGATTTGAGATTTGAAGTCGCCGGGGCGGGCGCGGCAGGAGGTGGATTTGAAATCTGAGATCTGAGATTTGAGGTTGGAGCCGGGCCGGCATTGGCGGCGAGGTAGGCGATGACGTCGCGGAGGCCGGCGGCACCGAGGCCGTCGAAGCCTTCAGGCATCAGCGAGCGACGGGTATTTTCGCGCGTGGCGATGTCGGAGGTCTTGATTTCGGTGTCGCCGCCCTGGTTGCGCACGGTGAGAGCGGCGGTGGTTTCGGAGGCGATCACGCCGGAGAAGGTCTCACCTTTTTTTGTGGTGATGTTCCACTGCCAGAAATTCGGCTCGACCTGGCGATTGGGGTCCACGATCGCGGTGAGCAAATCCCCGGGGGCGTGCGCGCCGATGCCGGCGAGGGGCGGGCCCACGTCGCGCAGACCGACGTCACCGAGTTTGTGGCAGATGGCGCAGGCGGCGGCGAAGAGGGTGCGACCGTTGGCGACGTCGCCGGATTTTTGAACTTCGGGGAGGAATTGCGCGATGAGATCGTCCTTGGTTTTCGTGGACGTGTTGGTCGCGCCCAGCACCACGAGGGCTTCGCGGGCGACCTTGGTGGTGGGGTGGGTGCGGAGACGGGCGATGTCGGCGGGTCCGAGCGCGGCGGGGCTGATGCGGTTGGCGCTGATGGCGGCGACAAGGGCGAGGGCGGATTCCTGACGCTTCAGGATCTGCTCGAAGATCGGGGCCCACTTCGTCTGGACAAAGGCGTTGATGAGCACGTCGACGGCTTCGGCGCCGGCGAGTTCGCCGACGGTCGCGAGGAGCGGAGTCTTGATCGCGTCAGAGGTCGTAGAGTCGCTGAGGAGGGCGCCGATTTTCGCGAGTGCCTGTGAGCGGTAGGACGGGAGAGCGACGAGGGCGGTGGCGATGTCGGCGCGTGAGGTGGCCGGGGTGTTGGCGGCGGTGAGTTCGGTGAGGAGGCGGCGTCCGGTTTGGGTCACGGTGTCGGCGAGGGCGCCCGATTTGTCCCATTTGGCGACGAGCGAAAACGCGGTGGCGGCGGTGGCCGGAGCGGTGAGCAGGGTCTTCAGCGCGGCGGTGGACGGGGCGTCGAGCGCGGGAAGGCGGTCTTCGAGCTGAGCGAGGCCGCCGAGCAGGTGGGCACTCAACGGGCCCGGGGAAGTGGCGGCGGCTTGGACGAGGCGGCCGGCGCTGGCGGGCGGGGCGGACTTGGCGAGGGCGGTGACAAAGGCGCTGAACGTGGCGGGATCTTTGCTCACGAGGGCATCGGTAAGGAACTCGGGCGCGTGCTCGCTGGCGGCGGCGATGAAGGCGGATTTCGTCCAGTCATCGGTGGCGGCGGCGTAGTCGGCGAGGACGGTGGCGCGTTGGGCGGGCGTGGTGGCGGTGCGGGCGGATTCGTAGCGGGCGAGGGCGGAGCTGCCCATCGGGCGGGAGAGCGAGGTGAGCTGCGGCGCGCGGGCGTGATTTTCCTGCGCGAGACGGAGGGCGAGTTTTTTCACGTGGGCGTTGGGGCTGGTCTCGATGGTCTTGATGAGGCCGGCGAGGTTGGTGCGATCCAGCGTGGGGACGGCGAGCTTTTGGGCGTCCTTGTGCTGCACGCGCCAGATCCGGGAAAAATAGTGATCGCGGTCGGGCCGGACGGCGGCGTTGGTCTGGCTGTGGACGGGGCCGCGGGTGTCGTTATGGATGACGGCCTGGTTGTAGAAATCGACGACGTAGAGGGCGCCGTCGGGGCCGACGCGATTTTCGATGGGGCGGAACCAGAGATCGGTGCTGCGCATGAACTCGGTTTCCTCGCGGCCTTTTTCTTTTTCGATGGAGTAGCTCACGCCGTCGCGGCGGACGAATTGGTGGTGGACGAGATTGAGCGTGGGCTCGGTGGTGAAGTAGCTGTAATTCCACTTCGCGGGCCAGGCCCCGCCTTCATAGATCGCGCAACCGGCGGCGGCGGTGAAGCGGCCGACCTGATCGATCTGCACGTAGGCCTGCTCGGGCCACTCCATCGCGGGGAAGGAACGCTGGTTCGTCAGCATGCCTTTCGCCGAGGTGACGCCGGGGAGCTTGCCCTTCGCGAGGACGCTTTCGGGGAGGACGGTGTGGAAAAACACGGTGCCGCTCGTGGGCTGCGTCCAGAAGACCTGGCCGTCCCAGGTGATGTCGAGACCCCAGGTGTTGCCGTTGCGGCTGGAGTATTGCTCGAAGGCGGAACCGTCGGGTTTGAAGCGGACGACGCCGGAGCCGTCGGGGCCGAATTTTTTCGTGCCGTCGCCGGAGGTCACGTCGCCGCGGCTGTAGCCGTGGGTCGCGTAGATCCAGCCGTCGTGGCCCCAGCGGAGATTGTTGATGACGGCGTGGGTGTCGTTGATTCCGAGACCGGTGTAGAGCTTGGTGCGCTTGTCGGCGACGCCGTCGTGGTTGGTGTCTTCGAGGAACCAGAGGTCGGGCGAGGTGGCAGCGATGACGCCGTTTTTGTAGAGGACAAAACTGGTGACGAGCTCGAGTTTGTCGGCGAAGACTTTCTTTGTGTCCATGATGCCGTCGCCGTTGGTGTCGGTAAGGACGGAGATGCTGTCCTCGGGGTCACGCTCGGCGACGAAGGGCTTGAGGGAGCCGGAGTCTTTCCAGCGCGGGAGCGCGGAGTTGGCGGGCGTGTTGGGCTTGCGGCGGCCGTTGGGATACTCGGGCGTTTCGCAGACCCAGAGGCGGCCCTTTTCGTCCCAGTCGATATTCATCACCTTGTTGATGAGCGGCTCAGATGCGACGAGGGAGAGATTGAACTCGGGGTGCACTTGGATCTTCGCCGCAGCTTTCGCGGGCGAGGTGGGGCCGCCCTCGGGGTAGCGGAGCGCTTCGCCGAGTTCGTCGGCGCGACAGAGTTCGTCGGCGTTTTTGCGCTGCCCGGCCCAGGCGATGCCGCGGAGGAGAATGGCGCGGTAGTTGGGGCGGTTGAAATTGACGTAGCGGTGTCCGGGGAGGGAGACGAAGGCGCGATAAGCTTTGGTTGCGGACGGGAGCGCGCGTTCGTAGGTCCAGAGCTGGGGCTGGATGTCGTAGATGTTGACGGCTTTTTTCTTCGCGACGGCCTCGGCGGCGCGGGCCTGGGCTTCGCGGTTGCCACGGCCGCCGGTGTCGATCGCTTTCGGCGTGTAGGCGGTGGCGAGGACGTGGGCCTCGGGGGAGAGATCCATGTCGTAGTAGATCTCGTCATCCATCTGCCAGTTGGAGGCGTGGCGGGTAATGGGATGCTCGCGGTCGACGAAATAGAGGTGCATCGGCGCTTCAAGGAACTTGGTGGTGCCCTGCCGCCACGAGCCGCCGATGATCGACTTGAACCAATCGGTATCCTTCGAAACGGCGGCGGCGTGAATCACGACGACGCCGCCGCCGCGGGCGAGGAAAACGTCGAGGTTGGCGCGGTCCGGAGCGGGGATGTCGCCGGCGTTGGGCGCGTGGAGCACGAGGACGTCGGTATCGGCGAGTTGCGCGGCGGTGGGAAAAGTGTTGGCGCCGGAGGCGACGGCGCCGCGGGAGATGAGGAGCGGCACCCACTCGGCGAGGAAGCGCGGATGGTCGTGCGCCCCGGGGCCGTGGGTTTTCGGGCCGGAGCGGATGAAGATGCGGAGGGGCGGCTCGGCGGCGGAAGCGGAGAGGGCGGCGGCGATTGAAAGTGCGGTAAGGGCGAGGAGGCGCTTCATGGGACGGGAGGGGGCGGGGGAGACGGAAAATCTGAAATCTAGAATCTAAAATCTGAAATCTGGAATCTTGAATCTGGGAATTTCGGAATGCGGGGTTGGAAATTCCGAGATGACCGATGATAGATTTTAGATTCTAGATTTCTGGGATGAACTATGAGGCATTCGGAATTCTCGTGACGCACGGCGTCAGACCCCGGCGGATCGAGGCCCAAGGTTCCTGCGTGGACACGTCGAAGGGATCAGGGGCGGCGGCGAGATGGTCGGGGAGTTTGGCGGGGGAGAGGATGGCGAGGAACACGAGCGGTTCGGCGTGGGGGTTGTAGGTCGCGTGAATCGTGCCGGCGGGGATGTGCGCCATTTCCCCGGCGCTGAGCACGCGAGACGTGTCGCCCACCCACTGTTCGGCGCGCCCGTAGAGCACGTAGATGATTTCCTCCCGGTGCGGGTGGTAATGGAACGGATGGCAGTGGCGCGCATCCATGTTGGCCCGGACGAGGAGGAGCTGGTCGGCGGCGACGAGGTCGGGGCGGCAGAGCCACTCGTTGTTGGTCCACGCGTTGGGCTCGCGGAGGGCGTCGGCGATTTGGACGAAGCGGCGGTCGGCGGGGGACGACATGGGTGGTTTATTTTTTCGACACAGAGGTCACGGAGGAGGCACAGAGATCACGGAGAAACCAGGAAGGCTCAAAAAAAATGCTCCGTGAACCCGGTTTGCGCCTCTGTGAACTCTGTGACTCGGATTGAAGCCATCAGGCTTTGGCGGCCGGGAGCGTGAGCGCCGTGAATTTACGGGTGAGGTTGGTGAGCGACTCCTCGACCCCCATGCGTTCGAGACTGCTCGCGCCGACGAAGCCGACGCACGCGGTGCCGTTGATGACGCGCGCGGCGTCTTCGGGTGTGTTGATGGGGCCGCCGTGGGCGAAGAAGAAAATATCCTGCCGCACCTGGGTCGCGGCGTGGATGATGTCCCGCGTGGTCTTGAGGGTGTGCTCCCAGGAGACGACGGCGCTCTTCACCCCGATGCTGCCGCCGACCGTGGTGCCGACGTGCGCGATGATCGCATCGGCGCCAGCCCGGGCCATTTCGGCCGCTTCTTCGGGTGAGCCGACATAGACGATCGAGAAAAGATCCATGCGCCGGGCGAGGGCGACCATCTCGTATTCTTTTTTCACGCTCATGCCGGTCTCCTCGAGCACGCCGCGAAAGTGTCCGTCGACGATCGAGTGGGTGGGAAAATTATTCACGCCGGAGAAACCCATTTCCTTTACCTGGCCGAGCCAGTGCCACATGCGGCGGCGGGGATCGGTGGCGTGGACGCCGCAGATCACCGGCACCTCCTCGACGATGGGCAGCACCTCGTATTCCCCGATCTCCATGGCGATGGCGTTGGCGTCGCCGTAGGCCATCATGCCGGCGGTGGAGCCGTGGCCCATCATCCGAAAACGGCCGCTGTTATAGATGATGATGAGATCGGCGCCGCCCTTCTCGATGAACTTGGCGCTGATGCCGGTGCCGGCGCCGGCCGCGATGAGGGCGTGGCCCGTGCTCAGTTTGGCGTGCAGGCGTTCGCGCACTTCCTCGCGCGTGTAAGGGTTTCCTTTTCCGGTCCAGGGATTGGGCATAAAAAATTGGAGGGGGCGGAAGGCTCGACGTCAACGGCCGGAACGGTGCTTCGGCGCCGGGACGGGGCCGCAGGCAAGTGTCGGCGCAGAGGAGGGAATCCTGTTCAGAAGCTGAAAACCGTGTTCAGCACGATCTGGCGCGGGACGCCACGGGCCCAGTCGAGCACGCCACCGCCGAGGATCATCCCGCGCGAGGCTTGCGCGCGGTCTTCGTCGACGCGGAGCGAGGCGAGCGCGGCGGGCCGGTGGCGGCCGAGATGGCGCGCGGGGCCGCGCGTGTGCTTTTGGAAATCGAATTCGTAGGAGGTCGTGAGGCGCAGCTCTTGGGTGACGTTGCGCACCTCGGTGCCGGTGGGGAACGATTCGAAGTAGAGCCGGCCGGCGCCGGGGTTGAGGGCGGTCTGCCGGGCGGTGGCGGTGCCGCCGGGCAGATAGCGATTGGGATCGGCAAAAAGATTGATCGACTCGGCGTTGTTGAAGGCGCCGCCGGCATTGCCGAGGCCGAAGAGGATCGACTGGGGGCCGTTGGCGAAGGTGAGCCGCTCGATGTTGTAGAGATCGCTGGGGAGATTGGTGGCGTAGAAACCGGCGGAGTTGGTGATGGCGTCGAAGCCGCGGGCGCGGCCGCTCGGGCGGGTGGTGGTGATGCCTGCGTTGGGGCCGGTGTTCTGATCGTTGGCGCCGCCGTTGTTGGTGCTGGTTTTCATGACTGCAATGCGTTTCTAAGATTGGATATGGGGGCGAGTGGACAGACGGCGGCGCGGAGGGCGGCGCAGGCGAGGGCGAGCGAAGTGAAACGAGGAGGCCTGGGCGTAGAGTGAGGCTCGGGCGGGAAAGCGCGGGTCGGAGCCCCGCCCGATTTTTCAGAAGGAGCCTTTGAGGCCGAAGGTCCAGAGGGCGCCGAAGTCGGTGGATTGACGGAAGCGGGCGCTGGCGGGAGTGCTGGGGCCGTAGATGACGATGCGCTCGGTCTGGTCGTTCACGTTGCGGAGGTTGAAAAAGAACGCGAGGTTGCGGCGCAGGGAAACCTCGCCGAGGACGTCGATGTAGAGGCGGTCGTCGCGCCAATTGTAGATCGAGGGGCCGATGCGGTCGGTGCCGGTGGCGGTGATCTGACCCTGGCGACGCTGGCCTTGGTAGTTGAAATTTACGCGGAGGTTGTAGCGGGCGCGCGTGAGACTGACGCCCCAGTTGGCGCCTTTCGGCTGATAGCCGGAGAAGAAATCGGCGGCGCCGCCGGTGACGCGCTGGCGGCTCAAATTGCCGAAGACCTGGATGCCGCGGGCCCAATGAGGCAGAAAGGTGAGAGCCTGCTTGTAGTTGATGTCGAAGCCCTCGACGCGCGTGGACGTGGAGAGGTTATATTGCGTGGCGACGTCGTAATTTCCATAAACGGCAGGATCGAGGCCGTAGAGCGCGAGGAATTCGGGCGTCGCCGCGGCGTTGCTTTGGGCGAAGAAGTTTTCGAATTCGCGCCGGAAGGCGCCGGCGGAGAGCACGCCGACGCCGGCGAAATAATATTCGAGGCGGACCATTTTGGTGCGCGCGGACCACGGCTTGATCGCGATGTTGGCGACGGTGGTGACGTTGGTGGGCGAGGCGGGCGACTCGGTGTCGGGGAGCGTGACGCCGCCGGTGTAGAGATCGAAATTGGGGCGGCCGATGGAGTGGTAGTAGGCGGCGCGGGCGGTGAGATTTTCGCGGAGCGCGTAACTGGCGTTGAGACTGGGGAAGAGCGTGAGGTATTCTTTCTTTGCCTGCGTGCCGCGGAAGACGCGGGTGAGCTGGGCCGAGCCGAGGGCGTCCGAAGTGATCGCGAGCGGGCGGCCGTTGGCGCCGAGGACGATTTTTCCGGAGGTGTCGCGCTGGTAGTTGCGGGTGGGGTCGTTGAGCGGGCCTTCGCCGTCGAGATTTGTCTGCTCGGCGCGGAGGCCGCCGACGAGTTTGAGGCGATTTTCGAGGAAGCCCATGTCGCCGCGGATGAACCCGGCGCTGATCCGTTCGCGGGCGAAGCGCGAGTTGTTGACGCTGGAAATGTGGGTAGTGGCGGGGACCGTGGTGAACTGCGCGGGAGTGGATCGGAAGAATTGATACAGGCCGTCGTTGCCGATGCGCTGGGTGAGCGGAAAGCCGAACGGCGCGGTTTCCTGCGAGAGCGACGGATCGAGGAAGCGTGCGGCGGAATCGTCGTTGCCCACCGGGGTGGTGCTCGCGCGGCCGTCGGCACCGACGAAGCTGTAGATGGGCTGGCTGAAGGCGTTGTCGCGCTGGGAGACGAGCCAGTTGAGGCCGGTTTTCAGGGAGAACGGAATCGGCGCGCGGAAATCGCGGCTGGCGGTGAGGTAGGCGTTGCGGCGCGCGTCGGCGATGACGCTCTCGTTGCTGTTGGCGGTGGCGAGCGAGTAGGAGGCGAGGCTGTAGGGATCGACGACGGCGCCGGTGGTGCCATCGGTGACGGTGATGCGATTGGGCCGGCCGGGGTAGTCGGGCTGGATGTTGTCGAAGGCCATCGTGAGGCCGGTGCGGCGCGAGGTGGCGTTGAAGAAGCGGCCGACCTGGACATCGACGTGGTGGTTGACGTTGGAGGAGTAGGTGCCGGCGGCCTCGAATTTCCAGACGGGGCCGCGGTGATACCAGAAGAGGGTGGGCATGGCCGTCTGGTTGACGCGTTCGCGGCCCTCGGTGGCGAGGATGAGTTCGGCGGTGCCGGCGCGACTGCGCGTGGCCGTGAGTGAGAACGCCGCGGGATCGACCTGGTTGATCTGGAAGGCGAGGGCTTTGTTGTAGTAGCCGATGGTGGTGCGGGCGGCGTGGAAACCGAGCGAGATGCGGTCGTGCGGGGAGACGCGGAAGTCCAGCGTAATGCCGAGGGAGAGGCGCGTCGTGAATTTTCCGCCGTCTTCATAGGAGTAGCGCGAGAGGTAGGGCTGGTCCGGGGTGGTGTAGGGAAACGCCCCGCCGTTGGTGATCGCGCTGGCGCCGCGCCAGAGCGCCACGGGCGTATCCTGCGGGGAGAATTGGGACGCGGAGCCGGCCGAGACGGTGTAGCCGAAGGATTTGCTGACAGGTGCGGAATAGCTGAAATCGGCGCCGGGGCGGATCTTGTTCGTCGCGTGGCCGCGCGGGCCGGGCGTAGCGCTGAGGCTCTTGTGGTTGTCCCGCATCAGCGCGGAGACACTGTAGTTGAAGAGCGGCTTGGTGCGCTCGAAGGCGCTGCGCGGAACGAGATTCACGGTGCCGGCGAGGGCGGAGCCGGGCGACTCGGGCGTCGGCGAGTATTCGATTTCGACACGCGAGAGATTGTTGGTGGAGAAAAAATCCATGTTGAACGAGCGACCGCGACCACCGTCACCGCTGGAGCTGGCCATGCTGAGACCGCCGAGGGTGACAGGCACGTTGTCGGGCGGCACGCCGTTGATGGAGATCGAGCGGGCGTTGCCACCCACGTAGTCGACGGAGACGCCGGGGAGGAATTTGAGGAATTCGCCGATGTTGCCCTCGGCGACGGCGCCGAATTCGTCGGTCGAGACGACGTTTTTCACGCTGGCGGCGAAACGCTGTTCGTTGATGGCGAGCGCGGCGGCGTCCATCTCGCGCGTGGTGGCGACGACGAAGGCGTCGAGCTTCACGGCTTCGGTGGCGGATGGGGAGGTCGCGGACGGGGTGGTCGGGAGAGAGGATGTATTGGGGGAATCGAGCGTCACGTCGCGCGTCGCGGTCTGGCCGGCGGCGACGACGATGGGCGTGTGGGAGGGAGCGAGGCCGGTGAAAAACGCTTTGAGCGTGGCGCTGCCGGCGGGGAGGCCGGCGAGGCGGTAGGCGCCGAGTTCGTCGGTGAACGTCTCGAGCGAGGTGCCCTCGACGGTGACGCGGACGTTGACGAGATAACGTCCGGTGGCTGCGTGGACGATGCGACCTTCAATGGCGCCGGTGGTCCGTTCGACAGGCTCAGGGCGGGCGGGCTGAGCGGCGAGCGGAGCGGTGAGGAGCAGGAGCAGCGCGAGCCAGGGGCAGAGGCCGTGAGCGAGCAGGGAGGCGAGCGGGAGAGGGCGTTTCATGGCGGTGAGGTGAGGCGGGGGGAAAGGGCGGGGCGGAGCCCCGCCCTGCATTCAGAACTTGCCTTTGAGGCCGAAGGTCCAGAGCGCGCCGAAGTCGATACGCTGGCGGAACTGGGCGTGCGCTGGCGTGCTGGGGCCGGCGATCTCGAAGTCCTCGGTGGCGTCGTTGAGGTTGCGGAGATTCGCGAAGAGCGCGAAGCGGCGCGAGAGATTGAACTCGCCGAGCACGTCGAGATAGAGGCGCTTGCTGCCCCAGTTGTAGGTGCCCGGCTCGTTGCCGGCGGCGGTGACGATGCCGCGGCGCTGGCGGCCGCGATAGTTCCAGTGCGCGCGGAGGTTGTAGCTCTCGCGCGTGAGGCTCACGCCCCAACTGCCGCTGCGCGGGATGAAGCCGGCGAAATTGTCCGCGCCCTCGCCGGTGGCGCGCAGCGCGGTGGCGTTGGCGAAGACCTGCACGCCGCGCGCCCACGGCGGGAGAAACGTGAGCGCCTGCCGGTAGTCGAACTCGAGGCCGGTCATCGTGAGCACGCCGGGGAGGTTGTATTGCGTCGAGATCTCGTAGCCGCCGTAGGTCGCCTCATCGAGGTCGTAGAGCGCGAGCTGCTCGGGCGTGGCGGCGGCGGCGCGCGTGCCCCAGAAATTCGTGAAGTCGCGGCGGAACGCGCCGACCGAGATCTGCCCGACGCGCTCGAAATAATACTCGAGCCGCAGCTTGGTGGTCTTCGCGGTCCACGCCTTCACGCCGGGGTTGTTGACCGCGATGCGGTTGTTGACGCCCGCGGCGAGCGTGGTGTCGGGCAGCGTGACGCCGCCGGCGTATTGATTGAAGTCCGGCCGGCCGATGGACCAGTAGTAGGCGCCGCGTGCGATGAGGTTTTCGCGGAGCGTGTAGCTCGCGTTGAGGCTGGGGAAGAGCCGCAGGTACTCCTTCTCGGCCTTGAGTCCACGGTCGAGAAACGTGAGCCGCGAGATCGCGAGCGCATCGGTGGCGAGGGCCACGGGGCGGCCGTTGGCGCCGAGGACCAGGCGGCCGGCGGAATCGCGCTGGAAATTCAGCGTCGGATCGCTGCGCGGGCCGGCGGCCTCGATGTTGGTCTGCTCGGCGCGGATTCCGGTGACGATTTTCAGGCGACGGTCGAGGAACGCGACGTCGCCGCGCAGGAAGGCGGACGAAATCGTTTCCTCGGCGAATTTGGAGTTGCTGACGATGGAGCGATACTGGCCGTCGGCGTTGATGGTGAAGTGCGCCGGAGTCGCGCGGTAGTGGTCCCAGAGCTTCGTGTTACTGACCCAGTCAATTTTCGGAAAGCCGAAGGGCGCGATGCGTTGGGAAAATTCCGCGTCGATGAACTGCGCGGCGCTCTCGGTGCCGGTGTGGGTGAACGTCGTGCTCATGCCCCGCGTGTCGCGTTCGGCGACGCGCATTTCGAGGCCGGCCTTGAGCGTGAAGGGCACGCGCCCCGCGAATTCACGACTGGCGTTGAGGAAGGCGGTCCGACGGAGGTCGCTCGAGTCGCGCGGGTTCGAGGTCGTGTTGGTGACGGTCTTGGTGTCGAGCCGGTAGGGATCGAGGGCGGCGCCGGTCGTGCCGTCGGCGACCGTGATGGTGCCGGGGCGCAGGTAGAAGATGTCGGCGAACGCGACCGTGACGTTGCTGCGCACGGCGGTCATGTTGTTAAAGAAGCCCAGATCGATGTCGCGGTCGGCATTGGTGGCGCGGGAAAAACCGATGCCGCCCTCGGCGCGCCAGATCGGACCATGGTGCCGCCACGCGAGCGTCGGCATGGTGGTCCGGTTGGTGCGGTTGATGGAGTTGTTGAGGACGTTGAGGGTGCCGGCGCCGACGGCACCGCGCGTGGAGCGGGTCGTGAAATCGCCGGGCGCGACGCGCGTGATCGAAAACGTCAGCGTGCGCGCGAAGAAATCCACGTAGTTTTGCGTGGCCTGAAACGCGAGCGTCAGCCGGTCGCGCTCGGTGAGGCGGTAGTCCACGCTGACGCCGAACGAGGTGCGGCCGGTCTCCTTCAAATCGTCGCGCACGGCGAAGTCGGTGAGGTAGGGCTGGTCGGGCGTGGTGTGGGGAAACGCCGCGCCGTTGGTCGCCGCGCCCGCGCCGCGCCAGGTGAGCTGCACGAAGTCCTGCGGTGAGTATTGCGTCGAGTTGCTGGCCGAGATCGTGAAGCCGAAACGCCGGTTCACCGGCAGCGAGTAGGAGAAATCAAAACCGGGATGGACCTTGCGTCGCGGCTCGTGCGTGGGGCCGGGGGTCTTGTTGAGGTGCCGGTCGTTGTCGCGCATCATCACGAAAATGCTGCCCTGCAGCTCGGCGCGCGCGCGCTCAAATGCGCTGCGCGGAACCATGTTGACGGAGCCGGCGAGCGCGGCGCCGGGCGATTCGGGCGTGGGCGAGTGCAGCACTTCGATGCGCGAGACGTTGTTGATTGAGACCATGTCGAGCGCGACGGCGCGGCCGGTGCCACCGACGCCGGCGCTCGCGAGATCGAACCCGCCGATGGTGACGGGGACATTGGCCCCGGGCACGCCGCCGAGCATGACATTGCGGGCGTTGCCGCCGCCATAGTCGATGGCGACGCCGGGCATGAACTTGAGCAGCTCGGCGACGTTGCCCTCGGCGACCTGCCCGAACTCCTGCGCGGAGACGACGTTCTTGATCTCGGCGGCGAAGCGCTGCTCATTGATTGCGATCGCCGCGCTGTCCATGCTCGTCGAGCCGACGACGAAGGCAGCCAGCTTCACGACGCCAGCTTCGCCCGGTTTCCCCGGCGCCCCGGCGCCGGCGGCGGACAAATTGATCGGGTGCTGCGCGACGCCGCCGGCGGCGACGGTGACGTTTGTGGTGGTCGGCGGCAGGCCGGTGCGAAACGCGAGCACCTGCGCGGCGCCGGCGGGCACGCCCGCGAGGCGGTAGTTGCCGTCGGCATCGGTGAAGGTCTCAAGCGCGGTGCGCGCGACCGTGAGGCGGACGCGTTCGACATAGGAACCGGTCGAGGGGTTGAACACGCGGCCCTCGATGGTGCCGGTGGCGGGTTGGGCACGGAGCGATGCGACGAGACCGACAAAGAGTGTGGGCAACCAGAGCGCGAACAGTGCGAGGCGGCGGGACGAGGAGGGCAGTTTCATGGGCGGGGTGGAGTTGATTGGGCGAAGCAAACGGGGTGCGGGCGTCGCAGAAAATTTTCCGAGTAGGCGGGCGATGAGTGGCACATTCCGCCGACGATGGGTTTGGAACAAGATCGCGCCTCACACATTCGCCTGACGATTTTGCACATTTACTTGCGGGCGCCGCGGACTTGGCGCAAGTCGCAGGGTGCCGGTGAACCCCATGGATCCGCTTTCGACAACCTGGCAGGAAACCACGATTGACGGTCCGCGCACGCGGCGCTGGTCGCTCGATGCGAAACAGTGTCCCGAACTCGCCGCGCAGCACATCGCGTGGCTCGGCATCGACACGGTCTGTTCCCCTTACAGCCGGGTGCGGCTGTCTCCGTCGGGCAGTTTTTTTCTCGCGACGCTCGAGGGGGAGGGTCGCGTGTGGTTGGAGGGACGCTGGCAACGCGTTGCGGCGGGCTCCCTCTGCCTCGCGCCGCCGCGGGTGCTCAACGCCTTTCACGCCGTGCCCGGCAAGCGCTGGCACTTTGGCTGGGTGCGCTACGAGGAGGCCGCCTGGACGCGCCCGCTCGTTGGCGCCAACTCGCCCCTGCGGCTCAGTCAGCGCACCGAGGAACTCGGCCGCGTACTGGCGGGTCTGCGGGCCGAGTGGCAAGGCGAGCGCGACTCCACGATGGTGCGGCATTGGCTGAGCCTCGTGCACGGTTTCACGCACCGGTTCGCGCGACCGTGGCGCACGAGCACGCACGTCGGCAAACTGTGGGAGACGGTGGCGCGCGATCTCGCGAAGGATTGGAAACTCAGCACGCTCGCCGCCGAGTGTTCGCTCAGCGCCGAGCATCTGCGCCGCCTCTGTCGGCATGAGCTCGGGCGCACGCCGATGGAGCACGTGAGCTACATGCGGATCCAGCGCGCGCAGGAGCTGCTTGAAACCACGGGCGAAAAACTCGAGGCCATCGCGCCGCGTGTCGGCTACCACAGCGCGGTGGTGTTTTCGCGCGCCTTTGTCCGCTGCGTCGGACTGTCCCCCTCGCAGTATCGATCTGGAATCGGAAATTCTGCGTCCGAACGGTAGCGGCAGTAGCGCGGCCCGCGGTGGAAATTGAAAAATGCGGGCTGGCGCGGTGGCGGGCAGTGGGTTTGCTCGGAGCGAAATGGCGAGTCCACTTCCCTCGGGTGTTTTGGCGGAGATCGGCTTCATTGGCCGGGGTGGCGGAGCTGTGAAGACGCTCGATGGTTTCAAGCAAGGCCACCACACGGTGCCGGATGCGGCGAATGCGGTGACCAACGCGTTTCTGGGCAAGATTTGTGAGAGTGAACTTTCCGGCCAGGCGGAGGCGCTGTTTCAACAGGTGCGCGCCGGGTTGAGTTACAAGCGAAAGCAGGTGTCGCTGAGTGTGGTCAGCCCGGTCGCGCTACTGGCGGCCAAGGATTTCGCGGTGGAGATTTTCTATGCGCTCGAGGAACGGGATCCGGCGCGGTTTACGATCACGACGACGTTGCGCGAACTGCGCAGCCCGGAGCTCGTGCGCACGACGGAATTTGAGGAGATCTTCGCGGGGAAGTTCACGGAGATTCTTTTCGGGTTGAAAAAAGGCGTGTCCGTCGAGGCGGTGATCGACGCGATCGAGGGGCTCGACGGCGAAGGCGGTCTGGGGGTGCGGTATCCGTCGGATTGCCGCGAGTGCACGATTGCGGTCGCGGACGTCGAGGCGGAGGTTCGCTGCACGGGCGCCACGCTGGAGATCGTGTTTCCGCGCGCGGGCGGCCCGGCCGAGCTGGTCGACGCCTTCGAGGAAGTGCGCGCAGCTTTTCAGATCAGCAAGGCGCTGCGGGGGTTGATTGGGTAGGTTTGGCGGCGCAAAACCTGCCTGAATCTGCGCCGCAGGCGGAAAATGCGTTACTTGATCATCTCCGCCACGAACGCGCGCTCGTCGACGAGTTCCTTGTTGGTGGCGGCGATTTTCGATTTCGCGAAGTCGTCCATCGCGTAACCGGTGATGACTTCGTAGCTGCCGGGCGTCGTCGTGCGGACGGGCATGCCGGCCCAGACGTTGGCGTCGAAGCCGTAGCGGCCGTCGCTTTTCACCGCGACGGAGTGGATCGTGCCGGGCGTAACGAGGCTGCGCACGTGATCGACGAGGGCGTTCGCGGCGGAGGCGGCGGAGGAGAGGCCGCGGGCGGCGATGATGGCGCCGCCTCGCTTGCCGACGGTCTCGCAGAACGGTCCCTGGAGCCAGGCGTGATCGGTGATCACGTCGGTCGCGGGCCGGCCGCCAATCGTCGCGTGGGCGAACGCCGGGAACATGCTCGGGCTGTGATTCCCGTAGATGAAAATGTCTTTGACCGTCGTGAGATCGACGCCGGCCTTTTTTGCGAGCTGGGTTTGGGCGCGGTTTTGATCGAGGCGCACCATGGCCGTGAAACGATCCGGGGTGAGGCGCTTCGCCTGCGAAGCGGCGATCATGCAATTCGTGTTGGCGGGATTGCCGACCACGGCCACGCGGGCATCGGCGGCCGCGACGGCATCGATGAGGCGGCCCTGACCGATGAAGATCGTGCCATTGTCCTTGAGGAGATCGGCGCGCTCCATGCCGGGACCGCGGGGTTTGGCGCCGACGAGGAGGCACCAGTTCGCGTCCTTGAAGCCGACGGCGGGATCGGAGGTCTGGACCACACCCTTGAGCAGCGGGAACGCGCAGTCATCGAGTTCCATCGCGACGCCCTCGAGCGCCTTGAGGGCCTTCTCGATCGGGGCTTCGATCAACTGCAGAATTACCGGCTGGTCGGGTCCGAACATCGCGCCGGAGGCGATGCGGAAGAGGAGGGAGTAGCCGATTTGGCCGGCGGCTCCGGTGACGGCGACGCGAATGGGAGTTTTCATAGGAGGAGAAAGGCGTAACCGTGAATTGCGCGAAAAACACGAACGAATTTCGACGGGACGACGTGTTAAGGGAATTAGCGCGAGCTGACGGCGCCAGCTACTGGCGGTGCGACCGGATGGCGGCGGAAGCGATCACGCGAACCGCGGGGCGAGCGCGGCGTGGAGGTCGCGGATGAGTTTTTCCGTGGTCAGCCAGTCGATGCAGCCGTCGGTGATGGAGACGCCGTAGCGGAGTTTTTCCCTTGGCTGGGGAAAGGACTGGCTGCCGGCCTCGAGGGTGCTCTCGATCATCGCGCCCATGATGGAGGTGTTGCCGTCGGTGATCTGCGCGATGAGCGCGTGTAGCACCTCGGGCTGGCGCTCGGGCTGCTTCGCGGAATTGTCATGCGAGCAGTCGACGAGGATGGCCTTCGAGAGCCCGGCCTTCGCGAGGAGCGTCTCCGTTTGTGCGATGTGCGCGGGCGAGAAATTCGGCCCACCGGAGCCGCCGCGGAGGACGACGTGGCAGTCGGGATTGCCCCGGGTGACGATGGCGGAGGCGGCGCCCTCGAGATTGATGCCGAGAAACGTCTGTGGCTGGGCGGCGGCCTTGATCGCGTTGATCGCCGCCTGGAACGAGCCGTCGGTGCCATTTTTGAAACCGAGCGGCATCGAGAGTCCGGAGGCCATCTGGCGATGGGTCTGCGACTCGGTGGTCTAATTGACGATTACGGTCACCACCCGGTTGAAATGCAAGCGGTGATTGCTGCGGCCCGGGCGGCATTTCCAGGTCGACGCTTGGTGTTAGCGTTTCAGCCACATCGCTACACGCGCACTCGCGATTGCTTT
>SXSC01000185.1 GCA_005792355.1 Opitutaceae bacterium | reverse complement strand
TGAATTTGCGGCATTCGTCTCCCTTGCCACGGCTGGTTCCCGCCTTCAATCCCGGACCGGCCCAACTCAGGTTCAGGTCTCTTTTTCGTTCCTCTCTCCACCTCTTCGCTTCAGGTGCAGGTCAGGATGTCTGAGCCTTGAAAAAGGTCCAGCGCAACGCCCGCTCCACGGCGGTCGTCAACGATCTGCGGGTCTTCGCCGCGGCTTTTCAAACCTACGCGCAGGAGAAGAGCGACTGGCCCGCCGCCACCTCGGCGCCGGCGGAGATTCCCGCCGGCATGCAATCCTATCTCTCGGCGACCGGCTGGGAGCGCGTTTCGCCCATTGGCGGCTCCTACACGTGGGGCCGGGACACGCTCCAACAGGGTGAACGCTATCGCGCCGCCCTGCTCATCCTGAGCGCCGGCGGGAATCGCGTCACCGACGACCGCCAGCAACTCCTCGACATCGATCAAAAAATCGACGACGGCAACCTCGACACCGGCGCCTTCCGGCTCGGATTTCGCAATCAGCCGGTCTTCGTGATCGAGCACTGATTCCCGCCCCGCTCGCACCATGTACCGGGTCGCCACCGTGCATCTCTCCGCCGACGCCAGCCGCGCCGATCCCTCCCTCGATTCCACCCCGCTGGGCGAGATCTCCGCCAGCGAGATCTCCGGGTTGCTTGAGCGCTTCCGCCGTCTCTCCGTGGCCGAAAATCACGAGGCGGAACCCTACCTCGAGATCATCGGCCGCTCGGGGAAATTTCACGTCCGCACCGGCCGCGGAAAACTTTACCTCTACAACGCCCGCGATTCGGTCGAACCCTACGCCGAGCTGACCCCGGCGGAAATCCTCGCCCAACTCGAACGTCTTCCCGGCACCGTCGCACCGTTTGCCGTGCGCACGGAGTCCGGGGAAACCGCCCGCCCGCCCGCCCGGTTCTCGTCGCACCGCGGCATCGCCGCCGCGATCCTCGCCGCCGGTCTGCTGCTCAACGGCTACACCGTGTATTCAGTTTCCTCCGTCGAAAGCGTGCAGCAAAAATCCGACGTCAAACTGCTGACCGATGCCCGGGAAGCCGCCGCCCGCCGGGCGGAGCTGGCCGGAACCTATGCCACGGGCGGGGCGATCGGCGACCGGATCATCGTGGTGCTGCCCGATGGCCGGGTGGATTTTTCCGAGGTTGGCCGGAAGAGCCAGGGCGCCGTTCCGCCCGACACCTCCAAACTCGGCCGCCGCGGCTCGAAACTTTGCCTCGTGACCGGCGAGAGCGGCCTGATCGATGTCCCAAACATCGACACCCTCGTTTACTACCGCGACACCTACCGGCGGACGAGATAGCGGGCGCGCGAACCACCCCGCTCCGCCGACGCTCGCGGGCCAACCTCAGGCGGTCGGGTGCCCGGTCTTTCCACCACCGAATTCCCGCGGGGAATGTAACGTATTACGTTACATGTTTGAAGTCCGTCTCCCGCGTGAACCCCGCCGAACATGTAACGTAATACGTTACATGTTTGAAGTTCGCCTCCCGGGGGAACCGTTCCGAACATGTAACGTATTACGTTACATTCGAGACTTGGCGTTTCATCCGCCGGGGTGCCACCCACCGAACAACTTGCTTTCATCCTGCAGGTTGCCGGCCGCCAGCACCCGATGTTCCGGCAATTGGGTGCGAAACCATGTCCGCTGTTTTTTCACCAGCGCCCGGGTGTTCTTCGCCATCTCCGCCGCGAGCGCCCGCTCCGGCAGCCCGCCGTCCAGCATCGCCAGCACCTCGCGATACCCGATGGCCCGCGCCGCACTGGGGTTTTTCTCGAAGCCCCCGACCCGCAGCCGGCGCACTTCCTCGACGAGACCGCCCCGCAACATCGCCGCGACCCGCTCCCCGATGCGTCGGTCAAGGTCCTCCGGCGCGCGCTCCAGCCGGGTCAGCTCGACGCGAAAATCCGCAAACGGCCCCGGCTGCGCCGCAAACGCCTCCGCCAACTCCGGAAGCGTCCGGCCCGACGCCAGACAACGCTCAAGCGCCCGCGCGACCCGGCGTGGATTTGCCACGTCCAGCGCGCCAAGCCCCGTCGGGTTCAACGTTCGCAACCGCGCCACCGCTTCCTCGTTGGTCAGCTGCGCCACTTCCGCGCGCACCGCCGCCGGCACCTCAACCGCGTCAACCACCGGCGCAAAAAAAGCCTTGAGGTAAAAACCACTGCCGCCCGTCACCAGGATCGCGCGGCCCCGCGCGGCGATCTCCTCAATTGCGGCGCGCGCCTCGCCGACATAACGCGCGATGTCCATCCGCTCGGGCGGCGCGCAGGTGTCAATCAGATGGTGGCGCACCCGGGCACGCTCGGCGGCGGTCGGCTTCGCGGTGCCCACATCCATGCCACGATAAAACAGGAGAGAGTCGCACGAAACGATTTCCGCGGCCTGCCGTTCCGCCCAACGCAACGCCCACTCCGTCTTGCCGACAGCCGTAGATCCGGTGAGCAGATGCAGAACGCGGGTGGTGGTCACGGTTTTGTGCTTTCCATCCGTGGCATCCGTGTAATGCGTGGTCAAAAGGTATCCGCCCGCTGAAAACCTGCTTCATCCTCAATCCCCGCTCCGGAGCCGCGACCCGCGCCCTGCCGGCTGTCCGCGCCTTTGCGGCGCTCCACGGTGGCCTCCTCCGGCTGACCGAACGCCCCCACCATGCGTCCGAGCTGGCCGCTGACGCCCTCGCGGAAGGTTGCACACTGGTGGTGGCGGTCGGCGGTGACGGCACGATGAACGAAGTCGCCGCCGTGTTGATCGGAACTACCGCCACCTTTGGTCTGGTGCCGTGCGGCTCGGGTAATGGCCTCGGGCGCCACCTCAAGATCCACGGGCCGGTGCCGCGCGCCCTCCAGATTCTCCTCACGGGCAACCCGCGGCTCATCGATGCGGGATATGCCGATGGCCATCCGTTTTTCACCGCCGCCGGCCTCGGCTTCGAGGCGGAGATCGCCCATCGTTTCAACCAGCTGCGCCGCCGCGGATTCCTGCGCTACCTCGCGACCAGCTCGCGCGCGTTCGTGGCGTGGCGCCCCGAGGAATACACCATCCTCCAGGGTGACGCGCGCGAACGGCGGCGGGCGTTCACCCTCGCGGTCGCCAACGCCAGCCAATACGGCAACAATGCCCGGATTGCGCCGACCGCCCGCGTGGACGACGGCGCGCTCGACTTGTGCGCCGTGCCGCCGCTTTCACCTTGGAACGCGCTGCCCCTGGTCGCGCGGATGTTTCGCGGCACTCTCCACCGCTCGCCCGACATGTTTTTCCGCCGGGGCGAACGCTTCGTCGTGGAACGTACGGCCGCCGGATTCCTGCACACCGATGGCGAGGTTCACACCGCGGGCCAGCGCGTGGAATTCTCCGTCCGGCCCGCCAGCCTGCGCATCATGTGCCCCGCGTGACGTGGCACACTAGATCTCGCTGAAGCCCACCGCGCAATTGCGCCCCCGGGCTTTTGCCGCATACAACGCCTTGTCCGCCGCGTTCAACAATTTCGGTCCCGAGTCCGCGTCCTGTGGCATGGCCGCCGCGCCGGCGCTGACCGTGATATTGAGCGCGAGCGTTTCGCTCACCAAGACCGGCTCCCGTGCCACCGCCTGGCACACCCGCCGCGCGAGGTCGAGCGCGCCAGCCCGATCCGTCTGCACCAGCGTCAGCGCCAGCTCTTCACCACCGTAGCGCATCGCGCGATCCACCGTCCGCACGGTTTCGGCGACCCGCCGCGCCACTTCCCGGAGCACCACATCGCCCGCCATGTGTCCGTGCGTGTCGTTCACCCGCTTGAAATGGTCGATGTCCACCATCACGAGGCCGAGCGAATGCTTAAACCGGCGCACCCGCTCTTCCTCTTCGATCAAGATGCGCTCGAACTCGCGCCGGTTGAGCAGCCCGGTGAGCTGATCGCGCGTCGCCATCCGGCGCAGGGCCTCCAAGGTCTCGCCCAGTTTCAGGGCATACCGCAGTGAGCGCTCCATCATCCGCGCCGTAAACTCGCCCTTGACGAGATAGTCGAGCGCGCCCGCATTCATGGCCGCGATGTCCACCCGGCTGGCCTTCTCCGCGGTCAAAAACACGATTGGCGTCCGGCAGCCCTGCGACATCGCATCGCGGATGAGTTGCAGCCCGTCGCGGTCGCCCAGCTGATAGTCGAGCAGGCAGGCGTCGTACTTCCCCGACATCAGTTTCTGGATACCGTCTTCGTAGGTCGCCGCCCACTCAAGTTCGTAGCGATCGTGCTGAAAGCTCTTGACGTACGCCTGCGTCAGCCGGAATTGCATCCGGTCGTCGTCGATGAGCAGGATTTTACGGGGCATGGCGGCGGTAAGAAGACGTCCGGCCCCGGGGCCGTCGCAAGCGGATTCCACCGGAACCCGGGCGCGGGACGAGATGATCTAAAGCCCCGGCCGCGCCACTCCCGCGGCCAGGTCGGCCGCGCGGGCGGCCATCGCCGGCCCCAGCCCCGCCCGATCCCCGAGGTGATCGCGAATGCAGTTCACCAACGCGCTGCCCACGACCACGCCATCCGCGTGCGCCGCGACTTCGGTCACCTGCGCCCGCGTGCCGATCCCAAACCCGACCACGACCGGCAGGGCCGTGCGCGCGCGGATGCGCGCGAGCGCCTGCGGGATGTTGCCGGCCACTTGCGCGCGCACCCCCGTGACACCCTCGCGCGAAACGTAGTACAGGAATCCCGTCGTGGCCGCCGCGATCGGCGCGATCCGATCGTCGGGCGTCGTCGGCGCAATGATGAACACGGTGTCGACCCCGTGGGCCGCGCCCGCCGCGGTGAGCTCCCCCGCCTCCTCGGGCGGCAAATCCAGCGTGAGAATACCGTCGACCCCGGCCGCCCGGGCCGCGCGCACATAGGCATCGACGCCATTGGCAAACACCAGGTTGTAGTAGGTGTAGAAAACGACGGGCGCCTCGCTGAATTCCCGCACCCGCCGCACGAGTTCAAAGACGCGCGCCGCCGTCATTCCTCCCTCGAGCGCCCGCTGCGCCGCCAGTTGGTTCGTGAGGCCGTCCGCCAGGGGGTCGGAGAATGGCACTCCCAACTCGAGGATGTCCACCCCGTTGGCCAGCAGCGCGCGGCAGATCTCCAGGGAAGTTTCGAAATCCGGATCTCCCGCGCAGACGTAGGCGACAAAGGCGGCACGATTCGCGGCACGGGCGCGGGCAAACGCAGATTGAAGGCGGGACATGGACCGGCAAAAATGACGGGAAAGCCGCCCGAAAGACATCAAATTTTTCCCGGGCTAAAAATCGAACTCCACCGCCACCGGCAAATGATCCGAGAGCAGCGAACGGACCACTTCGCAGCGCACGTTCCGGCAGCCCGCCGGCAGAAAGATGAAGTCGAGGGTCCGCCGGGGCAGCGGCGAGGGAAACGTCTTGCCGATGGCCGGATGCAGCGCGTAGTCGCAGTAATCCGACAGATGGCTCAACAGCGAGGCGGTGGCATCGTCGCGCGTGCCGGGATTGTTGAAATCCCCGCAGATGATGGGCGGCACCGCCCACCGCTTGCCGTGGAGCCGGTGCTTTTCACGCAGCCAGGCGAGCAGCAGTTCGAGCTGGCGCAGCCGTGCCGCACGGGAGCTGAAGTGCAGGTGCAGGTTGACCACCGGGAGGCAGCGGCCGTCGACCTCGAGTTCGACATACAGAAAGCCCTTCTCGCCCAGGCGGCGCTGCCCAAAAACCACGGTTTCAGCGGCGCGAATGCCATGCCGCGAGAGCACGGCATTGCCGTAGCAGAGATTGAGCAGGCCCGCGCGCCGATTATTGATCCCAAAAACGGAGTGCGGAAACTGGGTGTGCACGCGGAGATAGTCCAGATGATCGAAATTGCCCGCCCACCGCGAACGCTCGTCGATCTCCTGCAGCGCGACCACATCCGGCGCGAGCCGATCCAACAGGGCAGCAATCCGCCGCAGGTTGACCCGGAGCATGCGCGGCGACGTCAGCCCCTGAATCGGGTTGAGACCGCGGCCGTGCGCGATGTTGAACGTGACGAGTCGCAGTCGCGGCATGATGGCTCACGGAATTTGGCGTCAACCACCGCCGGTGGCAAGCCGGGTCACTCCCGGCGCGACTGGATCCACTCGATCAGCAGGCGCATTCCTTCCGCGTCCCCCACCCGGCTGCCCACGGGCGGCATCTGGCCCGGTCCGCGCATCGCCATCCGGGGCACCAACACGCTGCGGCTCGCGTCGCCCGCCGCGATGATCCGCGCCCCGGCCAACCCGAAATCACCATGCTGCGGTGACTCGCCCAGCGCCTGCATCCGCTCCGCCGGGACCGACCACTCGAAGTTCATCGCACTGTTGCCACCGCCATTGAGCGTGTGGCAATGGGCGCAATTCACCGCGAGATAGCTGCGCGCGCGAACCTCGAGCCCGGCGCCCACTTCCTGCGCCGGCACAAAGCGCGGCAGGTTTCCCCGATCGCCCGGCAACAACGAAGTCGGTGGGGCGCGGCGCTGGCCCGGTTGCGACCGCCCGGCGCGACCGCCCCGCTCCTCTGACCGGCGCCCCCGTTCAAATGCCGTGGCGTCGATCTCCAGCAGTCCACGCCGCTCCCACTCCGCGAGCTGACCGCCGTGGTTCAACTGCCCGCTGCGCAGCGTGAGCGCGAAATTAGCCTCCCGCGAATGGCACATCATGCATTCCGCGCGGCTGGGCACGCGCCACGGCCCATCGCCAAACTGAAGATCCGCCCCGGCCTTCTCCGCAAGTTCCGCGTCCTGCTGCGCCGCATCCCACACATAGGTGTAGCCCGCCCAGTCGTTCTGCTGTTTCAGGAGCACCCGCGTCTCGATCCGCCGGCCCTCGCGGGCAAGCGTCTGGGCCAGGACAGTTCCATTCGGCGCTTCCCAGGTCTTGACCAGGCGAACTTCGAGAGTCCCGTTGTTCGGCAACGCGAGAAAATGCTCCGACGAGGCACCGTCATGCCAGCCGGGCACGTTGATCGCGTACCGCAGCACACCTGGCGCCGGGGTTGCTCGCGCCAGGCTGGCAAACAGCCCCGTCTCACTCAGGCGCCGCGGAAACGGCCGGTCGCGCTCCGGCGCCACCGGAGCCCGCCCAAGCCGATAGATGCCGCCGCTCGTGGCGCGCGCACCGGACGCACTGCCATAATCAGCGAGGATCAGCTCCCCCGCCGCATCGGCCGTCACGTGAGTGAGGGCAAACGGTGTGTCGATCAGTTCCCGCGACCACTCAAGCCGGGCGCCGTCATGTTTCGCCGCCCAGACCCGGCCGGTCCCAAAATCACCGAAGACATACGCCCCCACCAGCTCGGGCAACAGTTTGCCGCGATACACGATTCCGCCGCTGAGCGAGCGAAATTCCGCATGTGAAAATTCGATCGTCGGCCCCGTGACCGGATGCGGCCCGAGCGGCCGGTGCTCGATAAAGCGGTGCCCGCCCTCGTACGTGCTCCAACCGTAATTGGCCCCGCGCCGGACGAGATGGGCGTACTCCCATGAGTCCTGACCATTCTCCCCTGTCCAAAGCTGACCGCTCAGCGAATCGTAGGTCAGCCGCCACGGATTGCGCAGACCATAGGCCCAGGTTTCGGGCGCGAAGCGCGCATCGTCCACAAAGGGATTGTCCCGCGGCACCGAATAATTTCTCCCCTCCGCCGGGTGATCGACATCGATCCGGAGCAGCTTGGCCCGCAGGTCGCGCGGCGCCTGCCCGACCCGATGGAGATCGCTGTGCGAGGAACCATCGCCACTCGAAACGAAGAGATGTCCGTCGCTGGAGAAGGCCAGCGCACAGCCATTGTGACCGTCGCTCGGCCACTCGATGATCGCCGTGCGCGACGCGGGATCGGGCCGGCCTTCCCGCACGTGATACCGCACGACCCGCGAAAACCGCGGCGGGGTCGTCCGCGGTCCGTTCACCCCGAGATAAACAAAACCGTTCTCCGCGAAGCGCGGATGAAACACCAGGCTGTAGGCCAGATCGTCCAGTTCGAGCAACGTCTCCGCCCCGGTGCCATCGCCGTCGCTGCGCACCCGTCGCAAGCGCATCGGCCCATCGCGCCCGTCCCGCTGCTCGATGAACCAAATCCACCCGGCCGCAGCTGCCGACGCCGGCGCGAGCGCGACCAGCGAGTTCGCCTCGAGCCGCGGCCACGACGGCACCACCGCATAGCCGGTCGGCCCCTCGGGCGAGCCGACCAGGCGCGCGTTTTCCCACACCACGCGCGGGATTGGCTCCGGACCGATGAAACGCAGCGCCGCATATTCGTCGGTCCGGTGAAAACTCGGTTGGGTGAGCGACGCCGCGCTCGACAACACGGTGGCGGCGCCCGTGCCGTTCACCCGGGCGAGATTCACCGCCCACGTCTCGCCCGGCGCGGGCCGGCCTCCTGCGGCATTGAGGTCCGACCACGGAATGCGCCCCTCCACCGACCAGCCGCCATCGCGGTCGCGGGCGTCGTTCAACGTCCCCCGCACGACGACCTTGACCTCAAGGTGAAATTCTCCGCGTCGCAATTGCGTTCGATCCTTCCGGCTTTCCGGTCCGGGAAAAAAGGCGTCGAGGACGGCTCCGAAGGGGTTCACCTCGAACTCAAAATATCCGGGATGATCCGCCGACGGTTTGAGGAAAATCTCAAATACATCGTTTTCCCACAGCGGCCCGTCGTGCTCACGCACGTCAGCAGTGACCTCGGCATCGTCCAACTCCGCGAAAAAATAGAGCCACTCGCGATCCCAGAGCAGCCGAACCCGGGTCTGTTCCCTGACGCGGGGCGCCCCGGCCGCCCACGCTTGGCCGAATTCGGTGATCACGGCGGTGCGGCGCCAGACGGCCTCGTCGGCGCGGCCGTCGATCACGGGCGGAGTATCCGCCCACCGACACTCCCACGGCAGAGCGGCGACGGGCGCCGCCACCGACTCTGGGAGGCCAACGCAGAAAGCCAGCGCGCCGAAAAGAAGGTGGGAAAGGGTGAAGATCGGGCGCATCGGGGTGAACCCACGATTGGGATTCGCCGGGAAACTGGAATACCTAAAATGGGGCGGCCAACGGGACTCGAACCCGCGACCCCAAGATTCACAATCTTGTGCTCTAACCAACTGAGCTATGACCGCCGTAAGGGTCGGCGAAAATCGCGGTCGCCCGTTGCACTGTCAATTCATTCGTTTGCGGAGCCCCACGCTCGAATCCGCATCCCCACGCTCCGTGCACTAACTTGCTATCGGGGAAAGATTCCAATCCGACGGCGTCAGGTTGCTTTTTGGTGATCGGTTCTATCGCTCGAGAGGCTTCCGACGAAGCCATGTCGTGACACGTTGTTCCCCGGTCTCATGACCGCCCGTTTGCCCGCGGCCCGCCCGTCTCGGAAGCCACGGTGCTGGCGGCCGCCATCCACCGGGCCAGCCCACCGTAGCCCAAACTCTTTTGTTGCGCCCGGCGGCAAGGTGGACACCTCGTTAGACAGTGCCCACCGTTCGCCACCCCGATGCCTAAAGACTTTCCGAATATTCCACCCGGGTTTGCGCCGTGCGTGGCGCGGAGCTTCAACCGGCGCCCGGGTGCAACCGCGAGTTTCCAACGCAAGCCAAAGCTCCCGGTCACCTCCAGCGTCCGCCTCGGCACCGCCCTCACGTGGCTCGCCACCACCCTCCCCTTTACCGCCGCGCCCGTCGACTTCAACCGCGACGTCCGGCCCATTCTTTCCGACAAGTGCTACCATTGCCACGGGCCGGACGAGCAGGGCCGCAAAGCGAAGCTGCACTTTGACACCAAAGAGGGCGCGTTCCGCGAAAAGGATGGCACAACCGTCATCCTCCCGGGCAAGAGTGCCGAGAGCGAACTCATCTTGCGCGTCAGCAGCACCGAAGCGGATGAGATGATGCCCCCGCCCGACTCAAAGCTGGGCCGGCTCTCTCCCACGGAAATCGACACCCTCAAACGTTGGATCGACGAGGGCGCGCCATATAATTCGCACTGGTCGTTCGTCCCGCTCGCTCCCGTTACGCTGCCACCGGAGACCGCGACGTTCCGCGTGGGCGCCGCCCCGCAACCCCCGATCGACCGCTTCGTGTTTGCGGGACTGGCCGCGCGGAGATTATCGCCCCAGCCCGAGGCCGATCGCGCGACCCTGATCCGTCGCGTGTCGTTCGACCTCACCGGCCTGCCGCCAACGCCGGCCGAGGTGGAGGCGTTTCTCCATGACCGGAGCCCCGCGGCGTACGAGCGGGTCGTCGATCGCCTGCTGCGCTCGCCGCGCTACGGCGAACGCATGACGGTCGACTGGCTCGACCTCGCGCGCTACGCCGACAGCTACGGTTTTCAGGTCGACCGGGAGCGCGACATGTGGCCGTGGCGCGACTGGGTCATCAAGGCCTTCAACGAAAATCTCCCCTGGGACAAATTCGTCACGTGGCAGCTGGCCGGCGACCTGCTGCCGAATGCTTCCGACGAACAAAAACTCGCCACCGCCTTCAACCGCCTGCACCCGCAGGAGAGCGAAGGCGGCTCGGTCGAGGAAGAGTATCGCGTCAATTACATCAACGACCGCGTCACGACCTTCGGCACCGCGTTTCTCGGCCTCACGCTGGAATGCTGTCGCTGCCACGATCACAAATTTGATCCGCTGCGGCAGAGGGATTTCTATCAGTTCTTCGCCTTCTTCGACGACGTCGACGAGGCCGGGCTCTACTCCTTCTTCACGCAGTCCGCGCCCACCCCAGCGATGTGGGTGCCGGATGCGGCGCACCAGCAAAAGTACGCCGCCGCCACCGCCACGGTGAGATCGGCGGAAGAAAAACTCGCCGCCTTGCGCGAAACCCGACGGGCGGCCTTTGCCAACTGGCTGGTGGCGCTGCCGACCCTGCCCACGACGGTCCCCGGCGAACTCGCGCGCTTCGACTTCGACCGACGCGACACCTCGCCCCTGCCAGCGGAGGGCGCTGCTTCGTCAGCGCCGCGCACGGCGGCGGCTGATCCCGCCGCCCCGCCCGCCGTGGCCAACGAAGCGCCCGCCGAAAAGACGCCGGAACCCGGCCGCTTCGCCAGTGCGATCAACGCGGACCAGCTCGCCACCACCCCCCGGGAAAACGAATCGGTCCCGGGCCGGACCGGGCAGGCCGTCAAGCTTACCGGAGATCATCCGATCAACACCAAACTCGGCAATTTTTCCCGCCACGAGCCGTTCTCGATCTCGCTCCGGCTCCAGACGCCCGACGTGAAGGAGCGCGCGGTGGTGCTGCATCGCTCACGCGCGTGGACCGATGCCGGCAGCCGCGGCTACGAACTGCTGATCGAGGAAGGGCGGCTGAAGTGGTCGCTGATTCACTTCTGGCCGGGTGACGCGATCTCGATCCGCGCGCTCGATCCACTGCCAGTGAAAAAGTGGGTGCACGTCACGGTGGCGAACGATGGCTCGAGCCGCGCGAGTGGCCTGCGGATCTTTGTCGACGGCGAACCCGCGCGCACCGAGGTCATCCGCGACCGGCTCACGAAAGACATCACCGGCGGCGGAGGTGACTTCATCGCCCTCGGCGAACGATTCCGCGACAAGGGATTCAAGGGCGGACTGGTCGACGATCTGCGCGTGTTCGAACGCGAGCTGACGGCCCTGGAGGCGCGCGAGATTTTCGTCCCTGGAACGATGGCGGGCCTGGGCGCCCAGAACTCCGCCGCGTTGTCCGCCGGCGAACGCGCCGCGTGGTTCGACACGTATCTGGCAAACCACGACGTGCCGTTCCGCCAGCAACTTTGCGCCGTGGGCGATGCGCGCGCGTTCCAGACCCGGATCGCCGACGCGGCCAGGGAGATCATGGTCATGCGCGATCTGCCGCAGCCGAAGACGGCGTACGTGTTGATACGCGGCGACTACAGTCAGCGCGGTGAAGCCGTTGAGCCGGGCACGCCCGCGGCGCTGCCTCCGTTTTCCGCGGAGCTGCCGAAGAACCGTCTCGGCCTCGCGCGCTGGCTCACCGACGCGCGGCACCCGTTGCTGGCCCGCGTGACGGTGAACCGTCTCTGGCAGGGCGTCTTCGGCCGCGGTTTGGTCAAGACCGTCGATGACTTCGGCAGCCAGGGCGACCGGGCGGAATACCCCGCGCTGCTCGACTGGCTCGCGGTGGAGTTCGTCCGCTCCGGTTGGGATGTGAAGCAGCTGCTGAAGACGATCGTGCTCTCGCACACGTACCGGCAGCACAGTTTCGCCAGCCCCGAGGTGATGGCGGACGATCCGGAAAACATCTGGCTCGCCCGCGGACCGCGCCACCGGTTCCCCGCCGAAATGATCCGCGACAACGCCCTCGCGGCGAGCGGCCTGCTCGTCGAAAAGATCGGTGGTCCACCGGTAAACACCTACGACCTGCCCGAGTCATTCAAGCCCGCCCCGGCCGGGAAAGGCGAACAACTCCACCGCCGCAGCGTGTACACGTTCTGGCGCCGCAACGGCCCGGCGCCGGTGCTGGAGGCGTTCGATGTGCCCAACCGCGTCGTCTGCGTCGCGCGGCGCGACACCACAAATACACCGCTGCACGCCTTCGTGCTGCTCAACGGGCCCCAGTTCGTCGAAGCCGCCCGCGTGCTCGGCGAGACGCTGCACCGCGACTGCGGCGGCCGCCGCGATGAACTCGTGGAGCAGGCGTTTCTCCGTCTCACCAGCCGCCCGCCCGATGCGGCGGAGCGCCAGATTCTCGGCCGGATGTACGACGAACAATTGGCGTGGTTTCGCCAGCATCCGGACCACGCCGCCGCCCATGTGGGCATCGGCGACACTCCGCGCGACGCCACGCTGCCGACACCCGAGATCGCCGCCGCGGCCACGCTGGTCAACACCCTGATGAACCACGATGGGTTTGTCGTGAAAAGGTGAATCACCGTGGCACTGCTGACATCGTCCATTATAACCATGTTGAATCCTGATTCGCTCCGAATCGCAGTACGCCTACCTTGGAGGCGGGGTGCCCCCACCCCGCGAGGCATGCGCGGCGAAACCAAGAACAGCGGGGTGAGGGCACCCCGCCTCCATCCAACCTAACGGAGTAGTCCGAGCCCGTAACAAACCGACCTCTTGTCTGGAGATTCCCCGCTTCACGATGACCGATTCCCGCTTTCAAGACTCCCCTCTTCGATGACATCGCACCTTCCCCGCCCGCCTCTCTGCACCGGCGGCGAGCCCTGGCTCCGTCTCAGCCGCCGCGAATGCCTGAACCGTCTCGCCCTCGGACTCGGGGGCATCGCCCTTTCTGAACTGCTCGGCGGCATCGCTGGCGCCGCGACTGCGCCGATCATCACAACCGGCCAGCACTTCGCGCCCAAGGCCAAGCGCATCATCTATCTCTTTCAGTCAGGCGGGCCATCGCAGCTCGACCTCTTCGATCACAAGCCGCTGCTTAACCAGAAGCACGGCGAACAACTGCCTGACACCGTCCGCGGCGGCCAGCGACTCACCGGCATGTCGGGCAACCAAAGTTCAATTCCGATCGCGGGCTCGCCCTTCAAGTTTCAGCAGCACGGCCAGAGCGGCACCTGGATGAGCGAGTTGCTGCCGCACACGTCCAAGATCGTCGACGACCTCTGCTTCGTGCGCTCGATGTACACCGAGTCGATCAACCACGGGCCGGGCGTGACGTTCATGCAAACCGGATCGCAGATTCCCGGTCGACCGAGCTTCGGCTCGTGGCTCGACTACGGCCTCGGCAGCGCGAACGAAAACCTCCCGTCGTTCGTGGTGCTGATCACCAAGGACAAGAAGGGCCAGCCGTTGATGTCGCATCTGTGGGGCGCGGGGTTCCTGCCGGCGAAACACCAAGGCGTGCGTTTCCGCTCCGGCGGCGACCCGGTGCTTTACCTTGGCAACCCCGCCGGTGTTTCCGTTGAGAATCGCCGGCTCGCGCTCGACCGCCTGCGCGAATTGCACGAGCACCAGTTCGCCGGCACGCCGGACGCCGAGATTACCGCGCGCATCGCGAACTACGAGATGGCCTTCGCCATGCAGACCAGCGTGCCGGAGGTGACCAGCCTGAAGGATGAGCCCGATCACATTTTCGAGGAATACGGCCCCGACGCGCGGCAACCCGGCACCTTCGCGGCCAATTGCCTGCTCGCCCGTCGTCTCGCCGAACGCGGTGTGAAATTCATCCAGCTCTACCATCAGGACTGGGATCATCACGGCGGCCTGCCCGGCGGGATCAAGCGCGAGTGCCAGCAGACGGATCGGGCGACGGCCGCGTTGGTCAGCGACCTCAAGCGCCGCGGAATGCTGGACGACACGCTCGTGGTGTGGGGCGGCGAGTTTGGCCGGACGAATTACTGCCAGGGTCTGCTCACCGCGGGAAATTTTGGCCGCGATCATCACCCGCGCTGCTTCACGATCTGGATGGCGGGTGGCGGAGTGAAGCCGGGCATCACGTTCGGCGAGACCGACGAATACGGCTACAACATCACGCGTGATCCCGTGCACATCCACGATCTGCACGCCACGCTGCTGCACCTCTTCGGCATCGATCACGAGCGCCTCACCTACAAATTCCAGGGCCGCCGCTACCGCCTCACCGACGTCCACGGCCAGGTGGTGAAACAGATTCTGGCGTGAGCAGGCGCGTTGTTTGGAGACGTGGGCGCAGGGAAAATTCGACCTGGCGGTGAGCCCTCCCATCCTCGCCGAATACGACGAGGTCGTCGCGCGGCTGGCTCAGCGTTACTCGGCCAGACAATCGGTGGACTGACTGAATGGTGACAGCTTAGAGGTTTCTGCCGACTGGAAATCTTCCTACGATCTAATTTTCCCACCCTGAATCCGGGAGCCTTGGGGTAGGAAGATTAGATCGCAGGAGGATTTTCCAATCACCGAAATCCAAGCGCGACGAACCGGCATCCCGGCTGCTGGTAGGCACGCCAACAGAAGATGCAACGCCAACGTTCAATCAATAATTCACGGGTGACACGGCACGGTCACCGTGTCACGACTGGCGCGAAAACCTATCCCATGATCACTCCCCGCCTGAACCGTCGCGACTTCCTCCGGGCTTCCGCCGTGGCGGCCTTTGGCTTCCGCATTCTTCCCGCGTCGGCCCGCGGAGCCAATGACCGTATCCAGGTCGGATGCATCGGCATCGCCGGCAAGGGTTACGTCGACACGATGGCGGTCGCCGGGGCGGGCGCGGCGATCGTCGGTCTCTGCGACGTGGCCAACCCGCGCAATCCGGAACTCGGCCGGAAGAAAAAAGCCAAGGCCGGCGACACGGTGCTCGACAAGTTTCCCGCCGCGAAATACTTCACCGACTATCGCGAGATGCTGGCCGCGATGCCGGGGATCGACGCGGTGACCGTCTCGACGCCCGATCACCACCACTTCCACGCGTCGATGCTCGCCATGCGCAAGGGCAAGCACGTCTATTGTCAGAAGCCGATCTCGCACTCGGTGTGGGAGGCGCGGCGGATGGCGGAGACGGCCACCCAGTTCAAAGTGCAAACCCAAATGGGCAATCAGGCGCACGCGGGCGAGCCGATCCGGCGCGGCGTCGAACTCATTCGCGCCGGCGTGATCGGCAAGGTCACCGAGGTGCACGCGTGGACGGACCGGCCGATCTGGCCGCAGGGCATGGCGGCGTGGCCCAAGGCCGAAAAGGTGCCGCAGGGGCTCGACTGGGATCTCTGGATCGGCCCCGCCCCCTTCCGCGATTACAGCCCCGAAATCGCACCGTTCAAATGGCGCGGCTACTGGGATTTCGGCGCCGGCGCACTGGGCGACATGGGCTGCCACATCATGGACATGCCCTACTGGGCCCTCGGGCTGACCGCGCCGGACTGGGTCGAGACGAAACAAGAAGGCGGCACCGAGATCGCCGCACCTCGATGGTCCACCGTAAACTATCACTTTCCCACGAGTTACTTTGGCGCACCGGTGAAGTTCGTGTGGTACGACGGGGTGAAGTCCAAGGAAGGGGTCTACCAGCACACGCCACCCGAGGAGTTGTGGAAAGCCGACTTCCCGACGGCCGACCACGTCTTCCGTCGCTTCGACATGTTGCTCGTCGGCGAAAAAGGCCGCATGTTCTTCGGCCGATCGCGCCAGGACTGGGTCTTCAAACCCGAGTCCCTGGCGAACGGTTTCACCGAGCCTCCGAAAACGATCCCGCGAGTCGCAGGCGGCCAAAACGTCGTCACCGAGGACGCCGATGCGAAGGACGGCAAGGCTAGTGGCAGCGGAGCCAATGCCGACGAGGGCCGCGGCCCATACGTCGAGTGGCTCAACGCGATCAAGTCCGGCACGCCGGCGCTCTCCAACTTCGCCGCGTCCGGTCCGTTCAGCGAGACCGTGCTGCTCGGCAATCTCGCCCTGCGCGTCGGCAAGCGGATCCAGTGGGACGCCAAGAACCTCAAGGCGACCAACGCCCCCGAGGCAGCGGCCATCGTCCGCCGCGCCTACCGCAAGGGCTGGGAAATGGCGTAGCCCGGACGTTTCGCACGTCGAAAACCGCAACCGCTTCCGACGACACCGGCAACCCGGCCGCACCTGCCGCCTGAGCGCCCGTATCAATTTCTGATCGCAGTCCGCAGTTTTTCCCAACGTCAACCGGCGCCGGCCGACGTGCTCCCACAAGCAGGACTTGGTCAGCCCTGCGTTTCCAATTTCAACCTCCGCCCCATGACCCGAAACCCCGCTCCCATGATTCGCGTCCTCACGTGCCTGTTCGCCATCGTCGTGGTCTCTTTCGCCAACGCCCAGTCCGCCTTCGTCACCGGCCGCGTTTCCAATCCCGCCACCGGCGACTTCCTGCCCAACGTCGTCGTCGCCGTCGAGGGCGCCGCCACCCAGGTGACCACCGATCTCGACGGCCGCTACCGCCTCCCCGTTCCGGCCGGCTCCGTCTCGCTCGTCGCCCGGTATCCGGGGCTCGAAGACAAGCGCGCCTCCGTCGCGGTCGCCGCCGGTCAGACCGCCGTGCGCGACTTCACCCTCGAATCCTCCGTCAAGCTCCTCGAGCGGTTCGTCGTCAAGGGCCTCGCCGACGGCCAGGCCGCCGCCATCCAGGAGGAGCGCAACGCCGCCAACATCCGCACCGTCGCCGCCATCGACGCCCACGGCAATCCCGGCGCCGCCGTCGGCGAACTCATCCAGCGCCTCGCCGGGGTCGCCATCGACGGCGCCGGTGGCGAGGTCGGCGCCATCTACGTGCGCGGGATGACGCAGGATTTCTCGTCACTCATGATCGACGGCGCGCAGGTCGCCGTCTCCGGCGGCACCGCGATTAGCAACGGCAACGTTTACTTCGGCCAGGTCTCCACCGGCACGCTCGCCGCCGCCGAGGTCATCAAGTCGCCCACGCCCGACATGGATGGCAACGCCATCGCCGGCTACATCAACCTCCGCACCAAGCGCGCCTACGACCGCAATCCCGGCCGCATCATCTCGCTCACCCTCGGCACCGCCTGGGCCAACGGCCGCGACCACGGCTCCGTGCCCTACCGCGACCGCGCCGAGTTCGACCTCGTCAACCTCAGCTACTCCGACGTGTTCTCCGTCTTTGGCGGGCGCAACAATCTCGGCGTTGTCGGCACGGTGATGCGCAACATCGGCAACGGCCTCATCTCCGAATACGGCCCGCGCCAGGCCTCCGCCGCGCAGACCGGCTTCTTCGTCGCCGCCGCCGCGCCCAACGAGCCTCTCCAGCGCGCCGCCGGTGCCGGCGAATGGGGCGGCGCCGGCCGCCAGTCGCCAATCCTCAACCTCGGCCTCAACGCCGACTACAAGCTGACCGAGAACACCACGCTTTACTTCAAGAGCACCTACAACCGCGTGAAGCGCCGCAGCGGCTCCTCGCCCTCCTATTTCCGCTGGAAGCTCACCACCGGCACGACCGCCGCCAATTTCCTCCCCGGTTCCACCTACGATCTCGTCCAGGCGCGCAACGGCACGCTCGATCTCGAGTCCGTGCTTTACATTCGCGAGAGCGAGAGCGCCACGATCACCGGCGGCCTCGAGCAGCGCCTCTTCGCCGGCGCCGGCAAGCTCAACCTCGATTTCAACTACTCGCGCAACCGCACACTCTACCCGCAGCTCAACCAGGTGAACGCCCGCCTCACCGGCGTCGCGTGGACGCTCGACCGCCGCGGCCACGACGACTTCCTGCCCGTCATCACCCAGACCGGCGGCCCCAGCTGGTCCGACCCCGCGAGCTACGCCGTCCGCCCCGACGCCTCGCTCATCTCCTACTCCGCCCCCGCCATGCGCTGGGGCGGCCGCGCCGACTACGCGCACGCCTTCGCACTGCGCGTCCCGTTCACCGTCAAGCTCGGCGCCAAGCAGGCCAACTATTACCAGAAGGCCAACCGCGACCTCACCTATTTTACCTACGCCGGCCCGCCCACCACGCCCGCCACCGGCGGCATCCGCTCCTTCGTCGGCTACAACCTGCTCATGTCCGAGGGCCGCTACGGCCCCTTCCCATTTCTCCAGCTCCCCGAGACTGGCATGACCAACGATCTCTTCGCCAACCGCGCCAACTGGATGCAGACTGCCTCTGACGTCTGGAACACACATTACCAGTCCCTGCTCAACGACGCCTTCTTTCACGAGACCATCGACGCCGGCTACGTGCAGATCGACGCCAAGCTCGGCCGCCTCCGCGTCCTCACCGGCATCCGCACCGAGGAGACCAGCACCAAGGGCACCAACTACCGCCGCGTTTCCAACGCCACCAACAACAACCAGGCGACTGCCACGCCCGCCGCCGCCCGCCAGCGCGCCCTCGACAATTTTCGCGGCCTCTCCTCGCTCGGCACCAAGTATCGCGAGAACTTCCCCGGCCTCCACCTCGTCCTCAGTCTCACCGCGGATACCCAGGCCCGCGCCTCTTACTCCAAGTCCATCACCCGCCCCACGCCCACGCTCCTGCTCCCCAGCATCGTCCCCGACGAGGACAACCAGCGCCTCTCCGCCGGCAACCCCGGCCTCCGCCCCTACACCTCCGACAATTTCGACATCTCCGTCGCCCGTTACTTCTCCGGCATCGGCCAGCTCTCCGCGGGCGTTTTTCTGAAGCAGATCTCCGACTACTTCCGCGGCTTCACCTCCACCGTGCCCGACGGCCCCGACAACGGCTTCAACGGCGAATACGCCGGCTGGACCATCACGCAGAATCGCAACATCGGCTCCGCCCGCATCCGCGGCGTCGAACTCAACTACTCGCAGCAATACACCTTCCTCCCCGGCGCCTGGCGCGGCCTGGGCTCGTACGCCAATTTCACCTACATCGACACCAAGGGCGACTACGGCAGCGCCACGACCGTCTCGCGCCTGCCCAACCTCACGCCCCGCAGCTACAACACCGGCCTCACCTGGCGCGGCTACGGCCTCGACCTGCGCCTGATGATGAACCACCGCAGCCAGTTCTTCCGCAGCGCCACCTCCGGCAATTTCGGCACGGGCGCCGGCGTGGTGCCCGGCACCATGTTCTACGAAATCTACCAGCACCCGCGCACGCTGTGGGATTTCAAGGCAAACTACCTGCTCAACCGCACCTACAGCCTCTATCTCGACGTCTACAATCTCACCGGCGACTACACCAACAACGACTACCTCCACGCCTGGGGCCGCGAAATCCCCAGCTACTCCGCCGGTCCCGGCACCAGCTACAAATTCGGGATCACCGCCCGCTACTGACCCCCGTCGTGGGCGAGGCGTCCCGCGTCGGGCTTTGCGCAAGGCCCGCCTCCATGGCAGTTTCTACTGTCGCTCTGTGCAGGACTACGCAGCGCCGCGTGCGATTCGATGTCCCGATCGTGACATCCAATCGCACGCGAATGCAGCAAGCCTCGCGCGAAGGCGGGCCCGCCGCGTTGCCTTTCTCCCGCCGCGACTCGCGCGCCGAATCGGTTGAAGCTTGAGCGATCCGGCGCTGCCGGCCGCGCCGTCATCTTGAATCGCAGGCGGGGCCATTCCCCGCAGCCCTGGTCGCCTTTGGCGCCGCCTCCGGCGGGCAAACTTGCTGCGTTCGCTCCTGCGATTCCACGAACCCGCTCCGCGCAGCGGTCGCTTGGCCTTGATGCCCCGGAGCTTGCTCCGGGGTAGCCAACCGCAGGGCGAGTGTTCACTTGCCCGCCTGCGCGGAGCCTGCGGCGGGAAGTCGCATCCTGCCCGTCTCCCCCGACGTGTCGGCGGTGCGTGAGTCGGGCAAAGCGGTCTTTCATTCCTTCGCCGCGCAGGACGCCGGGGCTGCGCGGCGCCACGCCACTGAGCCTTAGCGATTCATTCCGCGGTGGAGCCCGTTGTCCCCAACGGGCTGATGGGAGTGCGTACGGCTCAGAACCCGATGAGGACATCGGGTTCCACCATTTGGTGGTTTCGTTTTCAGAGGTAAAACGCACCTCGCCTGCATGGAGACGGCTGACCATGAAAACTTGCGAACCGAAGTTCACCGGGGGCAAAGTGGAGATCACCGGAGCAAGAGCAGGGAGTCATGACGTGAATCGTGACACCGTCAGCTGCGCGCAACTGGTTTTCCCCTTTTCACAACCTGACTCTCATGCAGCCGTCCAGAACAACGCCGTGCTCGATGCGATTCAGTGTCCCGATCGAGACATTGAATCGCACGCCGGAGCAACGAGGGTGGAGCCTGCTCCGAAATTGGATTTTTCGTGTCCAGGCGTGGTTTCTCGTCTGCATCGATTGTTAAATTCAATCTGCGTTTGCGATGTCGCACTGCCGCGTGATGACCGCGTTGCCGGTTTGACGCTGGCGCCGTGCCGAAGCACCGATCACGGATCAGTTTTGCAAAATGTTCCGAACCGCGCGAGCAACCTTACCGCACGCCGTGACGTCAACTCCCCCAATGCTTCGCCCAGCACTCATGAACACTCATCCGCCTTTCTCTTCCACCCCCCGCCGGCAATTTCTGAAGACCGCCGCGCTCACCACCGGCGGCGTGCTGCTGTCGCGCTCCGTCCTGCGCGGGGCCGCGCCCTCGCCGGCCAACGGCCGACTGCAGATCGCGCTCATCGGCGTGGGCGGACGCGGCCAGTCGGCGCTCACCGCACTCCAAAATGAGCAGCTGGTCGCGTTCTGCGATGTCGACTTCGCCCGCAGCCGCGGCACGCCCGCCCAAATCGCCAAAAACGGCGGCGTGCTCGCGCGTTTCCCCCAGGCGAAATGGTTCAGCGATTTCCGCGTGATGTTCGAGCAGATGGCCGATCAGATCGACGCGGTCGTCGTCAGCGTGCCCGACCACATGCACTTCCCGATTGCGATGGCCGCCGTGCGCCACGGCAAACATCTCTACGTCGAAAAGCCGCTCTGCCGCTGCATCACCGAGGTGCGCGCGCTACACGCGGCGGCGAATAAGGCGGGCATCGTCACGCAGATGGGCAACCAGGGCCGCGCCGCCGAGGGCATTCGCCTCGCACGCGAATGGGTGCAGGCTGGCCTGCTCGGTCGCGTCCACACCGTCCACGCGTGGAACACCTCGGCCGGCGCCTCATACTCGCTCAATCTCGAGACCGCCTCGGATGCGCCCGTCGAGACACCCCCGCCCACCCTCAACTACGATCTCTGGCTGGGCGTCGCGCCGGAGCGCCCGTATCGCAAGATCTACAGCCACAGTTCCTGGCGCGGTTTTACCGACTACGGCACGGGTCGCCTCGGCGACTGGGCGTGTCACCAGCTCGACGCCGCCTACTATGCCCTCGACCTCGACGCCCCGACCACCATCGAGGCGGCCAGCAGCGAGGAAAAGAAAGACACGTTTCCCGCGATCAACACGCTCTCCTATGCGTTTCCCGCCCGTGGCGCGCGGCCACCCGTGACGGTGAAGTGGTTCGACGGCGGCCTGCTGCCACCCGAACCGGTGGAGGGATTCAAATTCAGCGCCGGTGGCGGCAGCATTTTTTACGGCGACAAGGGCATCATGTGGGTCGGATCGCACAGCTCATCCGCCCGGCTCCTGCCCGAGGCGCGCATGCAGGAGATGAGGGGATCCCTGCCGCCAAAAACCATCCCGCGCGTCGTCGGCGGCCCGCACGTCGAATGGGCCAACGCGATCCGGAACGGTGGCCGCTGCGGCTCGAATTTCGACTACGCCGCGCCGTTGGCGGAGATTGCCCTGCTCGGCGTGGCCGCGATCCGAGCAAGGACAACGCTCGCCTGGGACTCCGCAGTCGGCCGCGTCACCAATCACGAATTCGCCAACCGCTTCATCGGCCCCGGCTATGCCTACCGTCCCGGCTGGGGCGTGTGACGCCGATCCGGCGGGGTCAGGCGAAACCCGACGCACCCTGCGCGCTTCGGATTCCGCGCGGGAGTGAAGTGTGAGGTCTTTGCGGCACATCATTTGTTGCAGGATTCGGCCGTCGCCCCACGGTGCATAACCTCGCCTTTTGATGGTCGGCAGGCCGACTTTTTTTTCGGTAGCATGAGCCTCCTTGCCACCGACCGAAGAAACGCTCCCCGGGGCATTTGACCAAACCATCCATCATGCCCTTCACACGGATGCCAATTCTGGTAGCTGCGAGCGAGAGCGAGTGGTCCGCCGTCCACTCGCTCACGCTCGCAGCTACACCAACCAGGCCGAAGCCGTTCGAACCAGCTCACGAACTTCGGCAAGTTTCGGGGTATCGGAGCCAAAGCGAATGAAGAACCTCCCACAGATTCAGAAAGGCCACAGATGTTGAGCCAAAAATGAAAAACATCTGTGGTCTTGCTGAATCTGCGGGAGGTTTAGCTCGGAAATCCGCTCGCATCGGTGGTGGTTGAGGGCCAGGCCGGCGACTATCTCGAAGAATCCACCCTCAGTTTTCGCGGTCCCGCCCGCCGACGCTACCGTTGCACGAGCGACGGCGACTGCGCCGCGGCGAGCGCCATCGCCGCCCAGGCAGTGCCGGCAGCGGAGATGAACTGGTCTTTCTCGTACGGGAAGCCGCTCTCGAAATACGGCTGCAGCCAGATCGCCCGCGTCTTCACCTGCCACGTGCCATCCTCCGCCTGGGTTCGAAGCAGATAATTGACGCCGTTCTGCTGCACTGGACTGGAGGCGGTCATCCGACCGGCCGTGTTCAGCGCATAGAGCACCTGTCCGGTCGCGTAAGCATCGGACTCCATTTCGGGGAGCTGGCTCCAGCCTCCATCGGCCCGCTGCATGGCCGCGAGCGCGCGGGTCACCTCGGCGGCCGGCGACGCGCCGCCCCAGGCAAGACCAAGCAGGTGGAACGCGCGGTCCTGCGTCTTTTCGGGTTTCGCGCCCTTGAGCCACGCCACCGCCCGCGACGCCGCACGTTCGCTCGCCGCTTCGTGACCGGCGGGTGCATAGTGTCGCAGGGAGTAGATGGCGAGGGCCGCCGCCTGGAATGTACCGACGTTCATCGGCGGCCGCAGGCTTTCACTGGCCGGCCAGTGCCCCTCCGGTGACTGCGTCGCCATGAAAAGTCGCACGACCGCGTCGGTGTACGCGTTTTTCGGCGCACCGTTCATGCCAAAGTCGAAGATTTCCCACGCCTTGCTGGCCACGCTGACGAAATCCAAGTCCATGACACGCTCCGCCGACGGCATGGCCGACGCGGGCAACTGGGGGATCTCGCGCGGTACCGTCAGTCCGCGCCCGCGGGCGAAAGCGGCGGCCGCCGAGGGCAGATCCTGACCGTGACACGAGTTGCATCCACCGATCCGGATGAAGTTGAAACTTTGTTTTTCGGTCATCGCCAGCGCACGTTCGACGGCGACGGGAATGGAATTCCGGCGCTGGTCCCGGATGGGCCGCACCGCTGCGGGAGCGGGCTTTGCCGGCGGCACCGCACCCAGGAGGCGGGCCACAGCGGTGTGACCGCGCTTGGCCGCCAGGTCGCGGGCGGTTTCATCGTAATCCCCGGTGAAACGCGTGTCGGCGCCGTTCGCCAGCAGCATTTTCACGACCTCGGCGGGCATCGTGTCGGAACTGGCGGCCAGCATCAACGGCGAGTACCCGCGGAGGTTGCGCACGTTTACGTCGGCGCCGTGGTCCAGCAACAGGCGCACGACCTCCGCGTTGCCCGCGGTGCCGGCGTTGCCCAGGGCCGTTTCGTTGCGTTTGGTTTGGACGCGAGCGTCGGCGCCGCGCTCGAGCAGCAGCCGGACCGCCGACGGGCTGCCGTGGGTCGATGCCATCATCAGCGCGGTCTGGCCCGCACTGTCCTTCGCATCGACCGCGGCCTTTCCCTCGAGCAGGAGCCGCAGTGCCTCCGTGTCGCCGCGGCCGGCCGCCGCCATCAGTGGCGAACGCCCGTTGCCCATGCGCAGATTTGGATCGGCGCCGTGTTCGAGCAGCAGGCGCAGAATAGAACGGCCGTCCCCCAGCAAGGCCGCCTGGTAGAGCGGGGTGCGACCGTCGGACAGCTTCGCGTTGACGCCGGCACCGCGCGCCAGCAGCAGACGCACCTTCGCTTCGTCGTGGATCGCCCAGTGCAGCGGCGTCGACCCGCGGCTGTTCTTCGCGTTCACCTCCGCGCCGGAGTCGACCAGCCACTGTAACGTTTCGAACGTTCCGAAGCCGGCGGCGTGATGCAGCAGCGTAGACTTGGAGGGATCCGTCGCCATGAGCAGATCCGGATTGGCCTTCAGCAGCGACTCCACCGTGGCCCGTGGCGCCGAACGCACCGCGGCAATCAGTGCCGCCAGCTTCGAATCGATCACGATTGGCGGCGCTTCGGCGGCGACGTCGTTCCGGAAATCAGCCCCCTGATCAATCCAGGCGCGCAACAGACCGATATCCGCGTGAGACAACTCGTAGTCTGGCGGCATCTGATCGCCGCCGTCGCCATCCACCAGCTTGCGGATCAGTTTGCTCTCCGCACTCTTGCCGGGAACGATGACCGGGCCGTAGTCCCCGCCGCGCAGCGCGTTTTGCCGGAGGTCAAGCCGCAGACCCGATTGCTGCTTCCCGTTGCCGTGGCATTCGTAGCAGTGTTTCTCCAGAAACGGTTGCACGTCCTTGACGTAATCGACCTTGGCCGCCAACGCCGGCGGCAGTTTGAGCTCCGCGGCCGGCAACATTGACGCCGCGAGGAAAAACCAGAGGATCGCCTGCCGCGGTCCTCCTCGTGAAAAGCCAGCCGCTCGCGAAAATTCGTTCAATACATTCATGGAAATGAAGGGTGGGATATGGGGTGATCTGGAGCGAAGAGGCCGGAGGAGGTTCTCCGGCTGGATTTTCTAAAACAACCGACTGGTTGATCTGGTTACTGCTGCAAAAGATTGCAATACGATACACGCACGGGGGCCGAACCATAGCGGGTCAATCCGTTCCGTCCCCACCCATGAGTTCCCCATCACCGGCTTCGAACACCACGATGATCGCGTGCGGGGAAACAACCGCACCTTCGTTCGCAACCCCGCGCTCGGCGTCGCCGGCGCCACGCGCTCCACGGTTCCCGGCACGCGGCTGGCCCAACCCCGACTCGCTGGGGTTCGCCCGGTCGGGCCGACTTCGTCGGGGCCAACCGCGACGAAGTCGCTCTGCCCGGCTTGCCCCGACCTGTCGGGGCAGGGCGGGCGGAAATTTCTCTGAGAATCCTCTTCACGGCTGTGAAATTTCCGGGCGGGGAATGCTCGACCCGGAAAGGCGACCGGATTTGCCGCCTTCCTGAAACCCCGGTCCCCGGGAGCCGTCACTCCCCTGCTCGTTCGTTGTCCTCAATCCGCCCGCCCTCAAAACCTCCGCGCCTCACCACCATGATCGCACTCCAATCGCCCTCAAATTTTCGGCGCTCCGCCCGCTGCCTGCGGTTCGCCGTAGCCACCGTCCTACCCGCCCTGCTGTCGCTGCATGGCGCCGCGACCAAACAACCCAACGTCGTGATCTTCTACGCCGACGATCTCGGCTGGGGCGAGACCGGTGCCCAGGGCAACAAGGATATTCCCACGCCGCACATCGACTCGATCGCGAAAAACGGCTTGCGCTTCACCAACGGCTACGTCGCCGCGACCTATTGCAGCCCGTCGCGCGCCGGACTCCTGACCGGTCGCTATCCGACCCGCTTCGGCCACGAATTCAACTCGGTGGCCAACACCGTCGGCCTGCGCCGCGACCAAACCACGATGGCGACGCGGTTGAAGACGCTCGGCTACGCCACGGCCGCCGTCGGCAAATGGCATCTCGGCAACCAGTCCGAAAACCGCCCGACCAAGCGCGGCTTCGACGAATTCTACGGTACGCTCAACAACACGCCGTTTTTCCACCCGACCAACTTTGTCGATTCGCGAATCTCCGACGATGTCCGGGCCGTGACTGATCCAAATTTCTACACCACCGACGCCTACGCTGAGCGCTCCGTCGACTGGCTCGAGAAGAACAAATCGAAGCCGTGGTTCCTCTATCTGCCGTTCAACGCACAGCACGCGCCGCTGCAGGCGCCGAAGACCTACCTCGACCGCTTTTCCCAAATGCCCGAAGGCAACCGCAAGATCTTCGCCGCCATGATGGTGGCGATGGACGATGCGATCGGGCGTGTGCTCGGGAAAATCCGCGCGCTGGGCCAGGAGGAGAACACGATTATTTTCTTCATCGCCGACAACGGCGGGCCGACCGCGAGCACGACCTCGGGCAACGGTCCGCTGCGTGGTTTCAAGATGACGACCTTCGAAGGCGGCCCGCGCGTGCCGTTTTTCGCCCAATGGAAGGGGAAAATCCCCGCCGGCAAAACCTACGATTTCCCGGTGATGAATCTGGACGTGCTGCCGACCGTGGTCGCCGCCGCCGGGGGCAGGCTCGATTCCTCGTGGAGTCTCGACGGCGTGGATCTGCTGCCGTACCTGACCGGCGCCAATCTCGCGCGCCCGCACCAGACTCTTTACTGGCGCTACGGCCCCCAATGGGCGGTCCGCCACGGTGACATGAAGCTCGTCGTCTCAAAAGGTGGCAGCGGCCAGCCCGAACTCTACAATCTGGCGACCGACCTCGGCGAATCGAAGGATCTGGCCGCGGCGCAGCCGGCGAAAGTGAAGGAACTGCAATCCTTGTGGGACAAGTGGAGCGCCGAGCAGGCCCCCGCCAGCACCCCAGATTCGCCGGCCGGCGGCGCGAAGAAGAACAAAAAGAAGAACAGGTAGCCCGCAGACCGACCGCGCCTTTCTTGGGCCGCAGTCAATCAGTTCGCAGGTGGCTCCCGTTGTTTTCCGCGGACCTTTGTCGGCCTTCTGGCTAGCAGACGCCACCGGCGGGCGGTATCCCGCGCAAAAGGACCGGTGCCGCAATCGCGATCGCCGAGCAGCGCTTTGCGGACAATCTCAAGAACGTCGTCTCCGCCGACGAATTCGGCCACGTCGCCGAGAACGGACGATGGGGTCAGGTCGATAATCGATCCAAAACTCCGGCGGTGGACGAATAACCGAATGGCCGGTGCCACGGATGTTCGGATTATCGACATGACCCCGTTTACGACCCAAGTGTGAAATCTTCGGGCTGACGACTGGGTGCGTTCCGAAAATCGTCGCCGCCATGGTCGAACTGGATCGATCATGGCAGCCATCGGTCCGATGGCCGCCGCCACCATGAATCCCAAAGCCCTCCCCCTCGTCCTCGTCGCCATCCTTCCGTTGCTTGGCGGCCCTGCTCACGCCGCGCCCACGAATGCGTTTTTCGCCATGGACAACATTGCGCGCGGCGGCCCCGACATCGCACCCGCGATGCTGAGCGAACTCGGCTACGATGGCTTCGGCGGACGCGCCCTCGACGAAATCATGCCCGCCGCCATCGCCGCCAGCGGGCTGAAATTTTTCAACGGCTACCACGTCATCACCCTCGATCCCGCCCAGCCCGCGCCCAACGAGAAACTCCGGCTCTGGCTCACCGCGATGCGGGGTCGCGACACCGTGCTCTGGCTCGCGGTGCAAAAAGTCGCCCGCGCTGACGGCAAGTTCTTTCCTCCGTCATCGCCAGACGCGGATGACTTCGCGGTTTCGCAGATCCGGGCCATCGTAGTGGCCGCCGCCGCGCAGGGTGTGCGCGTCGCCCTCTATCCGCACACCGGTTTTTGGGTCGAGCGGGTGGAAGACGCGATGCGCGTTGCCGACAAAATCGACCGCCCCGACGTGGGCGTGACCTTCAACCTCTGCCACTGGCTCAAGGTTGAGGGAGTGGAGCGAGACCCGACCCCGGTCCTGCGCGCCGCCCTGCCCCGCCTGATGTTTGTCACCATCAGCGGTGCCGACACCGGCGACACCAAGAAAATGGGCTGGGACCGGCTCATCCAACCGCTCGATCAAGGCAGCTACGACCTCGGCGCCTTCGTCCACCGGTTCCGCGCGATCGGCTACACGGGTCCGGTGGGCTTCCAGGGTTACAACATCAAGGCGGAGCCCCGCGACGTGCTCACCCGCAGCATCGCGGCCTGGCGGAAATTCGCGGTCGAATAAGCAAAGAATCCCAAAAACCACGGTGGGACCACGGATGCCGCGGATCGGCACGGATCGAGCCCGCATTTTTCACACTTTCCGCGGAATTCTCCCTGCGCTTGACGAGTTTCGGGCGGCGTGAGCTTGGATATCTGGGGTTCATGCGGGCTAAAACAAAACCGCCAAGCGGTTTTGAACTTAGCCCGGACATCCCTGAGGACCGCGAACGTAGAAGAAAATCTCGAACACCTTGTGACTCCGCTCGCGAGCAGAGTGTGAAATGGCCGGGCTAGGCAGGATTCATCCGGGATTGGTCCATGTAATCCGTGGTTGCCGCGTTCGGAAATTTCCGGGCTAGTGTGCCGACCGCAAAGTAGCGTGACAAGTAGCGGCGAGCGCCAGCGAGTGGAGCGCGCCGGTGGTCCACTCGCTGGCGCTC
>SXSC01000184.1 GCA_005792355.1 Opitutaceae bacterium | reverse complement strand
GTTGAGCCGGGGTGATCATGGGGTCTGCGTAAAGGCCCCAAGCACTACCGCTCACGCAGGCCGGCGCCCACGTAAAACCAGATACTTACGTGTCGGGTTCTAGTTGGCGCCGCTGTCGAAGATGAACTGGCGTTCTACAGGTACGACCTACATGCCGACCCTCACCTATCGTCACGATGGCCCGGTCTGGCGCGCGGAGGCGGGCGCGGGGCATTCGCATGCGAGCAATCACTACCGCGACAGTTATCGCGGGTACTTCAACAATTCGCAGGCGCGACGTTCCGGCGTCACGGTGTCGTTCGACGACATCTTCTACCTGCGCCCGGGCCGCATCACGGTGACGGATACGGCGGGTGCGCCCGTCGATTTCTACAACCTCGCCAACTATGCGCTGACAACGGCGAGTAACGCCGAGCGTGAATCGGGTGATCTGCAGCGCACGGTCTACGCGAATCTGCGGCGCGATCTCGACGTGCGCGGAGTGCCGCTGGCGCTCAAGGGCGGCGTGGAAATGCGCCAGTCGGTCCGCGACAAGCGTGAATACAACCCCTCGTGGACGTTCGTCGGCGCGGACGGTCGGGCGAGCACGAACACGATCGGCAACGACGACAGCGCCGGGCCGGTGCTGGACGACAATTTCTCCACGCGCGTCGCGCCGTTCGGCTTCGGCAAGATCGGCTGGGTGAGCCAGGAGAAGTTGTGGGAGCTTTACCAGGCGCGCCCCAACTATTTTAGTCTCGATGCCAACGGCGCCTACCGCTCCCTCATCAGCCAGTCCAAGTTTGCGCAGGAGGTTATTTCCTCGGCGTACCTGCGCGGCGACACCGCGTTCTTCGAGCGCCGCCTGAAGTTCGTCGGCGGCCTGCGCGCCGAGCAGACGAACATCGCCGCCGAGGGCCCGCTGACCGATCCGACGCTCAACTTCCAGCGCGACGCGCAGGGAAATTTCATCCGGGCGACGCCGAACGGACGTCCGCTGCCGATCATCCCGACCACCGACACACTCGGTGTTTCGCGGCTGACGTTTCTGGATCGCGGCTATCAGGCGCGGAAGGAATACCTGCGGCTGTTTCCCAACCTCAACGCGAGCTTCAAGGTGCGCGACAACCTCATCGCGCGCGCCTCGTACTATCTCTCCGTCGGCCGGCCGGACTTCAACCAATACATGAACGGCCTCACGCTGCCGGACACCGATCTGCCGGTGACCACCGCCACGCGGATCTCGGTCAACAACGTCGGCATCAAGGCCTGGAGTGCGAAAACGGCCAAAGTGCGGTTCGAGTATTATTTCGATCGGGTCGGGCAGGTGTCGCTCGGCGCCTTCCAGCGCGATTTTAAGAACTTCTTTGGCAGCGTCGTGTTTCCGGCGACGCCGGAATTCCTCGAGTTGTACGACCTCGATCCGGCGGTTTACGGCCGCTACGAGGTGTCGACGAATTACAACCTTCAGACCACGGTGCGGATGACGGGCCTGGAGTTCGACTACAAGCAGGCGCTGACGTTGCTGCCGCCGTGGGCCAGGGGCGTGCAGGTGTTTGCGAATGCGAGCGCGCAGCGGGCGACCGGCGATGGCGCGGATAATTTTTCGGGCTACATTCCGCGCAGCGGCAGCTGGGGCATCAGCCTTTCGCGTCCGAAATTCAACGTGAAGCTCAACTGGAACTATCGCGGTCGGCAACGGCGCGGCGTGGTCACCGGCCGCGGCATCGAGCCGGGCACCTACAACTGGGGATCGAAGCGGCTCTTTCGCGACGTCTACGCCGATTATGCGTTGCGCAAGAACATCGCGGTGTTCGCCAGCCTGCGCAATGTCGGCGACGCCACGGAGGATTTTGAGATCGCCGGGCCGAGCACCCCGCCGCACGCGCAGTTCCGCCAGCGCCAGGACTACGGTTCCGCGTGGATCCTCGGGCTGAAGGGGACGTTTTAGCCCGCCCTCTTCGCAGCGCGGCACAGGGGCGCAACCAAAAGAGCATTGATGAACCGCAGAGACAGGGCCCTTTCGGCCGCGCTCCGGATGGAAACAGGCGATGGCCACCGCCGTGCTCACACCGGAGTAGCGACCTCATTACGCGCATACCGCTCGCGGGAAAATTAACAATTCACGGCCTGACCCTCTGGATCGGTTCTCCGAACGTCGCGCGAATATACGCCAGGGCAGCGCGGCGCTGGCCGGGGCTGAGGATCGCGCCGAAGGCCGGCATCGCCTTCGCCTCGTTGCCCTTGTCGATCACCGCGAGCAACTCGGCGTCGGGCTTGGCGAGACGGCTCTGGTCGTCGACGAAGTTGGCCGCGCCGCCGACGATGCCGCGGCCATCCGGTTGGTGGCAGCCGACGCAGAACATGCGGTAGATTCTTTCCCCGGCCCCAATCAACGCCGTGGGTGACGTGACGTCGGCGATGGCCTCCTTGGCGCCGAGCGCGGTCTCCTCGGGCCGGGGCAGGCGCGTGGTGCCGCCGACGGTGCGCTCACCATTGAGCAGGCGGTTGACGGTATAGTAGCCGAGTGGATTCGCGAGCGGCTCGCCCTCGGACGTACGGAGGGTCGGGACCGACAGCTCGTAGATGAAACCGGGCAGCAGTTCGCCGAGCACGAGTTCGGCGCTGCGTCCGTCGTCGGCGGCGAGCACCTGCGTGACCGCCACGCGTGCCTCGTCGATCCACGGCGAACCATACTTCACGTGATAGTAGTAGCGGAAGCGGTTCAGCTCGTAGCTTGCGGGATTGGCGATCGTCGCGGCGCTGAGCGGACGCGTGAAGGTGAGCCGGAAGCCGCGGGCGGTGAGTTTCATCTCGCGGACTTCGAGGGCGGCGCGGCCGTCCCAACGCACGCGTTGGAGTCCGTCCTCGCCCGCACCCCACCCGGCGGTGGCGGCGAGATACAGGCTGCCATCGGGCGCGAAGACGGCGCGGGTGGCACCGGCCTTGAGCTTGTCGCCGGTGACATAGCCGGGCGTTTCGTTGCGGCCGAGAAACGGAAAACACGCGCCCTGCCAGGCGCCGGCGATTTTCTCGAGCGACGCCCGGGCGACGAAGCGGCTGTAATCGCCGACGAAGACCTGTCCGGCGTACGGGCCGAATTTTCCGCCGGTGGTATCCCAGACGGGTTCGCCCGGCGAGTTGCCCATCGGCCCGTGGGGAAAGACGACGGCGGGGGTCTTGAGTCGCTGCCAGAGTTTTTCGGTCGAGAGCGCGGCGGGATCGAAACCCGGCTCCCAGAGCAGGCTCGCGGCGTGGCCGTGAAAATCGCCGCGCTCAACGTGGAGCAGTCCGGTGGACGGTTTGTAGTCGCCCTGATTGTCGGTGACGAAGAGGTCGCCGTCCGGGCTGACCGCCATGCCGTTGGTCTGTCGGAAGCCATTCGCAAAAGGTTCGAACAGGCCCTCGCGGGTGATCCGCACCACCCAGCCGCGCCACGGTGTCTCGGAGCGGTGCCCCGAAGGTTCGAGGACCGCTTCGTAGTTGCGCTGGCCGCGCACAGGAAGTTTTGGATACGCCGCCTTGTGTTCGGCGCTGCTCGACACGGTGGAGTCGAGCGAGGGCGAGCCGTAGAAATTGCCGGCGCGGTCGCGGCAGAGTCCGAAGAAAAACTCGTGGTAGTTCTGGGAGAGGCCCCATTTGGCTCCGAGTGCGTCGAAAGTGTCGGCCTGGCCGTCGCCATCGGTATCGGTGGCGCGCAGGAGTTCGGGCCGGTGGGCGACGTAGACGACGCGTTCGGATTCGGCGACGAGGCCCATGGGTTCATCAAGTCCGCGGGTGAAGCGGCGCCAGGTGGCGGGATCGCGCGGCGCGGCGCCATCGCGGCGAATCCAGATTTCACCACCGCGGGTGGCGACCACGAGCGCGCCCGATGGCGTGAAGGTGACCGCCGAGATGCCGCCGCGGAGTTCGGCCGGGTAGGGGACGTTTTCGATCAGATAGCCGGCGCGGAGGGAGGTCGCGACGAAGGCGATCGCGGCAAGTGCCAAGGTGGAGAGCGGGCCATGGAGGCGGGGTGCCCTCACCCCGCGGGAGTTGGATGGCGCATGCCGTATCTCGCGGGGTGGGGGCACCCCGCCTCCATCGGAGCTGACCTCTTCCGTCGGGTACACGTTCGGATGCCAGGGGTGAAATTTAGGGCGGTGGCGGAGAGCCGCAGCCAACGGGACCGCGGGTTTCATCTCGCTTCCTTCGCGAACACGATTTCGAGCATGAACGTGCCGCCGGGTTCGCGGGCCAGCCGGGCGGGTGGGCGGCCGGCGGTGACGTGCCACCACGTGGTGTCGGTGCCGCCCGCGCAGGTGAAGCGGCGGATGAGCCCAGTGCCGTCGGCGCGGGCGCGGATCTCCTCGCGCACGGGCGCGCCGTCGACCGTGTAGCGAAATTCAATCGCGGCGGCGTGCAACGCGTAGCCGGTGAACTCGACCACCGGCACGCGCGCGGGATCGCCGCGGCGGAGCGGCGCGACTCCGGTCTCCTGATACACGAGGGGGCCGGGCGGTTTGGCGGCGCTGATGAATTTGCCCGGGCCCGGCCGGGTGGAAGTCAGATCAAGAAAACCGCCCGTCCACGCGTAGCTCACCCCGCCGCGCACGGGATCGAAGCAAAAGTTGAGGCCGCCGGGCAGGCCGATGGCGAAGCTGCTCGGCGCCGCGTCGTGGGGCAGGAAGAGGCGCTCGATTTGGATTTCAGCGCGGGCGGAGGCGACGAGGAGAATGAGCGCGAACCATGGTTTCATTTCCGTTTCGTGATGAACACAAACGCGCCGAGCTTCGACGCGGTGAGGATGTCGGGGATCTTGTCGCCGTTCACGTCGACGGCGACCACCTGCGTGCCGAGGGCCGAGGCGTCGTCGATCAACTGCGGAATGAACTTGGCGCCGCCGGGCGCGTTCCGGTCGCGGCGGAGCAGGAACGCGTAGTTGACGGGTGTCGCCATCGGCTCGACGTCGCCCTTCGGGCCGTGCGCCCAGCGCCGCTTGCCGGTGATCACCTCGGGCAGTCCGTCGCCGTCGAGGTCGGCGAGCGCGAGCGCGTGCGGCTGGGAGAACGCCACGCCGAATTTCGCCTCCTCCTCGCGCGTGCCCATCATCTTGTGTTCGACGAAACCGATCCCGCCGCCCGCGGCGCGCGTCTGTTCAAACCACGAGAGGCCCCAGCCGTGGGCGTTTTTGGCGGTGACGACATCGTTGCGTCCGTCGCCGTTGACATCGGTAATGAGAATCTGCGCGCCGCCGCGGTCGTCGCTGAAAACAAACGGATGCTTCTGCCACAGCGTGCCGGCGGGTGCGCCCTTGGGCGGCTGTTCCCACCAGCCTTCGTTGAGCACGAGGTCGTTGCGGCCGTCGCCGTTGATGTCGCCGATGCCCTCGCCGTGGTAGTAGTGGTTGAATTCGGCCTTCTCGGTGATCGGGATGAAGCGCCACGGCTTCGTGGGCTCGGCCCAGTTGGGTTGGTACCAGCCCCATTGCTTCACCTTGTCGGCGGCGACCGTGCCGGAGATCGAGACGATCTCCGGTTTGCCGTCGCCATCGACGTCCTCGAAGAGCGGAGCTTCGCCAAAAACACGGGGCGAGACGAGGTGCTTTTTCCAGCGGGCGTCGGGCTGGCGGGCGGCGCTGGCGCCGGGATTCTCGAACCAATGGGCCTCGTGAAACAGCACTCTTCCGAGCACGAGGATATCGGGCCGCCCGTCGCCGTTGAAATCGTGGACGAAGGAGAACATCGAGTTCGTGGGCTTTTCTTCCAGCGGCTGCGGGACGGGTTCGAAGAAGGTGTGCCGCGTCTTGAAATCGGGACCCGCGTACCAGAACGGGCCGGCGACGATGTCCAGCTTGCCATCGCCGTCGAGGTCGGCGGCGTTGATTCCATCGCACCAATATTCGCCGGTGAGGGTGATTTTCTGAAATGAGATCTCGCGCGGGGCGGCGGCGACGGCGGTAACGGCCGCGGCGAACGCGAGGGCGGGAAACAAGGTGCGGCTTATCGTCATAGGGTTATTTCGGTCTGCGTTGGGCCAGACGCGGCGGGAGAAGCAAAGCTGCGGGCGGGGACGGCAGGCAAGGGCGAAGACGGAGACCGGAAATCTCCGTGGTGAAATTCGTCTCCCTCCGCCAAGGCGGGGAGGCAATAAGATGCGGGGCAAGAAATGAGAACTGGGTTGCGAGCGATTTCATCTTTTACCTCCCATCTTTTTGCCTCCCGGCCCTCGCCGTGAGCACGCTGATTTCGATTCTCTGCGCGCTTTGCCTGACAATCCAAACGTAGAGACCGACATGTTTGTCTAAATGCTCTGAACGGAGTTTTAACGCGGAGCTCGCGGAGGGCGCGGAGAATGAGATTTTCTCCTCCGCGTTCTCCGCGTTGCAAAATTCAGGTGCGGCGCGGGGATTGGAAATTTTTCGGTCGAAAAGTTTTCTGTCGGGAGTGTCCGGTTCAAAAGGCCGGGAAGACAGAAAAATTAAGGACAAAAAAGTTTCAGCGCATGGGCCTCGCGGCGGCGCAGCTTCTTTTTCCCGGCGCAGTCCGGGAGAAAGTCCGCCCTGCTCTATCTGAGTTTGTGGTTTTGCCGCAGGCATTTTCCCGCCACGGTATTTGCACAGAAGGCAACCAAGAGAACGAAGAGTCGTTCGTCTCCGCTTTCTTCGTTTGCTTCGTTGCCTTCTGTGCAAAGGATTGGAGTTCCGGTTTGGTTGCGGCGGCGCTGCGCTGCGCTCGCTGCGGTGCTGTCTCTGAAAATGCCCGCAGGCTGCGGCGATCCTTTTCGAACCATTTACCGCTGATTTCGCGGCTTTCGCTTGGGCCCAAACCACCAATCCCTTGGGCAAAAGGGCCGCGTCCGTGGCTTGCGTCCGCTGTCGCGGTGGGCGAGGGTCGGCCCGCGTATGAAAACACCCCGCTGGCCGTCGCGTCGCACCTTCCTTGGAAACCTGTCGGCCGGCGCGGCGGCGCTGCTGCTCACGCGGCGCGCGGACGCCCAGGGCGCGCCGCCGGCGAAGAAGCTCGGCATCGCGTTGTGCGGGCTCGGTGGCTACGCGACCGGCCAGCTCAAGCCGGCGCTGAAGCTCACCCAGCACGTCGAGTTGCGCGGGGTCGTCACCGGTTCGCGCGAGAAAGGCCAGGCGTGGGCGAAGGAGTTCGGGTTTCCCGAGAAAAGTATCTACAACTACGCCACGATGTCGCGGCTGGTCGACAATCCGGAGATCGACATCGTCTATGTCGTCACGCCCAACTCACTGCATCCCGAGCATACCATCGCGGCGGCGTGGGCGGGCAAACACGTGATCAGTGAGAAGCCGATGGCGAACAGCGTCGCGGACTGTAACGCGATGCTCACGGCGTGCCGGGTGAACAAGGTGAAGCTGTCGATCGGCTACCGGCTGCAGTTCGAGCCGCACTACGTCGAGCTCAAGCGGCTGGCGCGAGACAAGGAATTCGGGCCGTTCCTGAAGATGACCGGCGGACTGGCGTTTACGGTCAACCGCCGCGTCTGGCGCGTGGAAAAGGCGATGGCGGGCGGCGGGCCGCTGATGGACATCGGAATTTATTGCATTCAGGCGGCGGGCATGGCGGCGGACACGACGGGTACGGCGCAACCGGTCTTTGCGCCCGTCGCGGTCACGGCGAGGGAGCATCCCAAGACGCGGCCGGATTTTTTCCGCGACGTCGAGGAAGGGATCGATTGGACGATGGAATATGCCAACGGGGCGAAGGCGGAGTTTTCGACAAGTTACAATGCCAGCGGGGATCGCTTCCGGGCCGAGGCGGCCAAAGGTTGGATCGAATTTGCGCCGGCCTTTCAGTATGGCGCGCTGAAAGTGGCGACCAACCAGGGTCCGCTGGGCCTGGTGGTGCCGCCGAGCCAGCAGGCGGTGCAGATCGATGATTTCGCGAGGTGCGTGCGCGAGCACCGCGAGTCGCCGGTGTCGGGCGAGATGGGCCGGCGCGACATGGTGATCATCGAGGCGATCTACAAATCCGCCGCGCAGGGCGGGAAGCGGGTCGAGGTGAAGATCTAGCTCGGACAGTTCGCACGGCGGCGACGGCAATCCGGCCTCCGGCGGGCAAGCTTGGTCGTTGCCTCAAAAGACGAAACGCCCGTCGTCGTCCCGATTTTGCGGCGCGCAAGTCCACGGACAACACGGCCCTGGTCCGGGCAGAGGCAAAAAGATGGCGGGCAAAAAATACAAACCTCGTTGCCGTTGATTCCATCTTTTACCCGCCATTTTTTTGCCAACGGCTTGTCTGCTCAAATTTCCGTGACCCTCGCCCAAAATTTCACTCGGGGCCGCCGCGTAGGGAAACTCAGGCCGTTTCTTCAATCGCGGCGCCCTCCGAAAGACCTTTTCGACGCCCTCTCACTGCGAAGAACGCGGCTGACTTCGGGGAAACATTCGGCCGGTTTGGGCGTCTAACGCCACCGTATGAGCACCAAATTCTGCCGGTTTCATGCCTTGGCCCCTGGAATCGCCCTTTTGATTTTCTCCGCGGCGGGGAGTTTCGCGGCGAATGCCATCCCCGACGCGCCGACGGTCCCGCCGGCGCCGGTCGTCGACCGACCGCTGGATCCCGCCTTGGCCGACACGCCGGGCGAGCAGCCTTCGACCCTGCATCAATGGGTGCCAGGACACTGGCGCTGGCTGGAAGGAGCTTATGTCTGGGAGGCCGGTCGGTGGGATACGCCGCCGGCCGCCAATGTCGTCTGGCATCAGCCCAAGTGGGAGCGGCAGGCCAACGGCTACGTCTTGCGCGAGGGTTATTGGGATGAAGCTCCGCCGATGCGGACGACCGTGGTCCAGGCTCCGCAGCCGCAGGCGGCCCCACCGGAGATTGTGGTGATGGCGCCGCCTCCGCCGCAGCAGCGGGAAGTGATCTATGAGCGGCCATCGCCGTTGCATGTCTGGATCGGCGGCCATTGGTCGTGGCACCTTGGCAAACACGTCTGGGTTTCGGGCCGCTGGTCCACGGCCCCGCGACAACGCGCGATCTGGGTGGCACCTCGCTGGGAGCAGCGCGGCAAACGGTACGTTCTGATTGAGGGTTATTGGAGTGACGCTGCGGTAGTGATGGCTCCGCCGCCGCCGCCGCAAGTGGTGATGGCGCCGTCGCCCGGACCGCAGATCGTGGTGATGACGGCGCCGCCGTCGCCGCGATATGAAGTCGTCTATAGCCGGCCAGGGCCGGGCTACGTGTGGATCAACGGCTACTGGGCCTGGCGCGGCAACCGGCATGTGTGGATTGCGGGTCACTACGAACAGCCGCCGCGCGGACATCGTTCATGGATCGAGCCGCGCTGGGAGCGGCGGGGCGGCAACCATATCTTCATCGAGGGCCGCTGGGGAAATTGACCGGCGCGAGCCGGCATGCCGCACCCACTACTCGGTTTTCGCCTTGGGCCGACCGCCGAGGGTCGGTGGCTTCGTCGCGGGCTGCGGCGAACTCCCGTTCCGTTTCGATCCAGACGAGAAACCACGAATGGGCACAAATAAACACGAATGAAATCAGATGGAATTTTGGGTGATCAAGAATTCACCGGAAGGTGACCAGCGGTTCGATTCCTTCGGTTGCGGTATCCGCGTTGGAAAATAATCCGTCGTAGCCGGGCGGGCGGGCGCGGCGTCACTGGTGGGTGCCATGACATTCCTGCATCGCCGGGGTCTCGCGTTGTTCACCGCATTTGCCGCCTGGGGCGCCGTCACGGCCCCGGCGGCGGTCGAGTCCACCGAGGTGGCGCGGCGTCTGCAGGCCATGTCGCCCGCGCATCCCCGGCTTTTCCTGGCCGCCGGCGCGGAAACCAGGCTCCGGCAGCAGATCGCCGCCAATCCGGTGATGACACGGATTCAGGCCGAACTCCTGCGCGACGCGGATCGCGAGCTGGCGAGCCGGCCGGTCGAGCACGTGAAGATCGGGCGCCGCTTGCTCGACAAATCCCGCACCGCCCTCTCGCGGGTGCTGCATCTCGGACTCGCCTGGCGGCTGACGGGGGAGAAGAAATATCTCGACCGCGCGCGGGCGGAACTGGTGGCGGTGGCTCAATTCCCCGATTGGAACCCGAGCCACTTCCTCGACGTGGCGGAGATGACGGCGGCGGTCGGCGTGGGCTATGACTGGCTGTATTCGGAACTCGATGACGCTACCCGCAGGCTGCTGCGCGCCGCGATGGTGGAGAAAGGGTTGAACGCGAGTCTCAAGAGCAACTCCTGGACGAAATCGAAGAACAACTGGAACCAGGTGTGCAACGGCGGCATCACCGTTGGCGCACTGGCGATCGCGGAGAGCGAACCCGCCCTCGCGGCGCAACTGATCGCCCGCGCCGTCAACACCGTGCCGGTCTCGATGCACGAGTACGTGCCCGATGGCGCGTATCCCGAGGGCCCGGGCTATTGGGGTTATGGCACCACGTACAATGTGATCCTGATCTCGGCGCTACAGTCCGCGCTCGGCACGGATTTCGGACTCTCGCAGCAGCCCGGCTTCCTGGCTACCGCCGACTATTACCTGCATGTGACCGGACCGTCGGGCTTGTACTTTAACTACAGCGATTGTGGCCGCGGCGGCCAGGGCGTGTCGCCGGCGATGTTCTGGTTCGCGGCCCAGCGCAACGAACCGTACCTGCTGTGGAGCGAATGGGCGAAACTCGCGCCGCCGGATGAACGCGAGCGGCGTGCCGGACGGGGCGGCCGGGAGCGCACGGCGCCGATGTTGCTGCTGTGGATGTCGCCAAACCAAGCCCAGCCCACCCGGCCGATCGCGCTCTCGTGGACGGCGCAGGGACCGAATCCGGTGGCGTTTCACCGGAGCAGTTGGGACGCCGCGGCGAGTTTTGTGGCCATCAAGGGTGGATCGCCGGGTCTGAATCATGCGCACATGGACGTCGGCGCGTTTGTGATGGATGCCGATGGTGTGCGTTGGGCGGATGATCTCGGGTCACAAGAATACAATTCACTCGAGTCGAAGGGCGTGAACTTGTGGGGAAAAACCCAGGACGCCCAGCGCTGGACGATTTTCCGGCTCGGCACCTCGAGTCACAACGTGCTGATGGTCGACGGACAGATGCAGCGGGTGGCCGGCGACGCGCGAATCGTGGTGGCGAAATCAGGTCGGACGGTGGTCGACACCGGCGCGATCTATCAAGGTCAGCTCGCGCGGGCGCGACGCGGCGTGGTGCTGCAGGCGGATCGCACGGTGCGCGTCCAGGATGAATTTACGACGCTGGGCAAGGCCACGGCCGTACGCTGGGCAATGGTGACGCATGCCGACGTCAACGTGGAGGGCCCCGGCCGGGCGACGCTGACGCAGGCGGGAAAGAAGCTGGGCTTCCGCGTGCTCGAGCCGGCGGATGCGGGCTTGAAGATTTATCCGACGGACCCGCCGCCCTCGGATCTCGATGCCGGCAACAAAGGCACGCGGATGATCGGGTTCGAAGTGCAGGTGCCCGCGGGAAAATCGCAGCGGTTGGTGGTGCAACTCGTGCCGCAGAGTACGACGGCGGCCGCGACGGCGATCGCGCCGTTGGCGGAGTGGTGATCGTGGCAAATCGATCGATGCAGCCGGGCTCGCTGAGCCGTAACGATTCAGTCCGAGGTGGAGCCCGTTGTCCCCAACGGGCTGATTTGAGAGCGTACGGATCAAAACCCGATGAGGACATCGGGTTCCACCTTTCAGTGGTTTCGTTTTCAGCGGTAAAACGCACATCGACTGAATGGAGACGGCTGAGCCTGGAGGCGCGCCGGTTCGTCTTATTTCAGCCGGTAGCGTCCGGCGTGTTTCGTGCCTTCGAGCGCCACGATTCCAGCCGCCAGCAGCGGGTTGAGTAAATCAAGCGCACCCTGTTTCGACACGTCCAGCGCGGCCCACAGCGCGGCGGGCGCCAGCGGGCCGCGTTCGCGCAGGAGAAGGAGCAGTTGTTCCTGCCGGGGACGCAGCACCAGCTTGCGCCGGCGCTTCGTGGCCGCGAGATCCTGCATCCGCAGCCACACGCGCTCCAGCGTCGCCTCCAATCCTTCCGCCGCGTATTCCAGCCACGCCGTCAGGTCGCCGCCGCCCCGCTCCACCCCTCCAATGCGGCGTAGTAGCGCGGGCGGTCCTCCCAGTAAAATTCATCCACCGAGAAAACGTGATGAGAGTCGAACCCGCGCCGATACAACTCCCACAGGGCGAGGGCGCGGCCCGTGCGTCCGTTGCCATCAGCAAACGGATGGGTCGCCTGAAAGCGGTAGTGCAGCACCGCCGAGCTGAGCACCGGTCGCGAAAGGCAAGTGAAAGTCAAGCTGGGTCAGGTGTAAGTCAAGTTGCGGCGGGGAAAGTCCGGGTCGATTAAGCGTGCGTCGAGTTATCGTTCAGGCGGGCCGGACCCGGGCGGAAAATAAACGCGGAGGACGCGGAGCGCGCGGAGGCGCCGGGACTTCCCCACAAGCGAGGTCGTCAGGCCAGCTCGCGCTTGCCGTGGGCGGCGGCCTGTTCGACGCCGAGTACCAGTGCACTTTCGACCATCACCCGTACCACCGCATTGCAGCCGTGAAAGCGCAGCTTCTTGAGCGCCAACTCGCCGTGCTGTTCGATTAACGGAGCGATGAGGGCATTCGCGAAAGAGCTGTTGACGTTTCTCACGCCGCTGAAATCCAGCACGATCTCGGCATAAGCGTGATAGAACGGATCGATGTGCTGCAGGCGGTAGGCCGCCGCCAAGGCACCTTCTGCGAGAAAGGTGCCGAGGTCTTTGGCGAGATTGAGCTCCAGGTTCATTGGAAAAGGTCGTCGAATCGATGATCGGGTTGCAGCAACCCTAATCCCTTTTTCGAACTTTGCAGAATTTCCTGCAGATTGCCGAGTCTTTGTTTGGGGAGCTGCAGCGAACAGACTGTACCGGCATACGTTTCCAAAAGATTTAGCTCCGTGGGCAGGCGTCGTCGTTCCAAGTGGTTGTGCTGATAGAATCCCGTGCCGCTGAGCAGGGTGAACATGCCAGCGGCGTGTTTGGCGATTTCCTTGAGCATCGAAAGGCCCACCCCGGCATTGACGGACGCACCCCAGGCCGACGGGAGGTGGGTTTTCGATGAGGCCTTGGGTTGCAGCGCCGTTCGCACCGCATCGAGGTGGCTCATGGCTGGATCCCAGAACGGCGGATTATTTTCGGCAAAACTCTGCCGGATGCCGATCCCGCAATCGGCCACCGCCAGACCCACGAGACCGCTTTGCGGATAGACTTGGGCGGCGACATAGCCCGGACCTCGGGCGTGCTGAATGACATTGTTGATCAACTCCGAGGTGGCGTATTCCACCATATCGAAAGGTCCGGCGATTTCAGGATCGTCGCCGTCCGCCAATTCCGCGAACACGCAGCGGGCGAGGGCAGTGCAGAGTTCTTGCACGCCACGCTGCGTTCCGGCGTCGACCCGGCACAGCGGCACGAAGCGGCCGCTGGAAGGGTGGCGCACAAAAAACTCGGGCAGCTCGACGCCGCTGAGCCGGAAAAAATCCATGCGCTGCAGGTAACCGAACGCCGGGCACGTCTCGGCATTTAGAAAAGTCACCGACCGTTTCGCGCGCATCCAGCCATGCACCGTTGCGAGGAGGGAGGCCAGCGCCGCCGGCACGTAAAACTGCACATCCTGAAAATCGAGTTCGATTCGGCCGTCATCCTGACGGGCGGTGAACGCCAGGCCGGACAGGAAATCGCTGAGCGAGTCGTCGTAGACGGTGGATGGCAGACGAAGCATGGCCATGGCAAACAGACTACGACCTGATGGGTGATCGGCCAGCGGCAATTCACGTGGTAGGAAAGGTTGCAGCGGTGATCGCGCGTTCGCACATGGGGGAGGGGCGCGTTGGGTGAGTCCACCAATCCGTATTTGTCACGGAAAACGCGGAGTCCTCTCGCTCACAACCGCGCTTGCGCCGCGCCGCGCGCGGCCCTACGCACTGGGGAGTTCAGAGAAAACTCCTTCGACTCCTGACGAACTAAACCAACTTCATCTAATCTATTTCGCGTAGCTTCGGCTGCTGTCCGCATCGAAACCTAGGAAATTTCGAGGACTCAAGAAACCGCGCTCGACGTGCGCCCCGACTGGGGGCGCATCGAAAGCGTCTTCTTGTGGGCTCTCCTAGGTGCCTGATGCGGGACGTAAGTAGGTGCGTCCCTTTTTCGTTTTCGGGCACCAAGGATGAGTCCACGGAGGACTCCCGCAGACACTGGCTTGAACAACACGCGACTGTTCACGCCCGTGCCCCGAATCTTCCGTGATTTCGCCCGCGCCCTGCCGACTGCGCAGTGCGCAACCCGTCCTCACAACCGCTCCGCGGAGGACTGCGCATGAGCGATCTGCGCACCGGCAGTCAGCTCTTCATCGTCGATAACAGCGACGCCGATTGGAAAGTCCGTTCCTACCTCTCGGACTGGTGCTCGCTTTCCAGCGCCATCGACATTGCGACCGGCTATTTCGAAATCGGCGCACTACTCGCGCTCGACGGCAAATGGCGGGACGTGGACACGATCCGCATCCTCATGGGCGACGAGGTCTCGATGCGGACCAAGAATGCCTTCGTCGCCGGGCTCGCCAAGATTACCGCGCAGCTCGATGAAAGCGTCGAAGCCGAAAAGGCGCAGAACGATTTTCTCGCGGGGGTTCCCGCCATCGTTGAGGGCATCCGGTCGAAGAAAATCCACTGCAAGGTCTATCGCAAAGACAAGTTTCACGCCAAAGCCTACCTTACTCACGGACGCGCCGCCGTCGTCGGCTCGTTCGCCCTTGTCGGCTCCTCCAATTTCACGTTCCCCGGGCTCGTCGATAACATCGAGCTTAACGTTCAGATTCGTGGCCCCGAGGTCGCACTGTTGCAGGAATGGTATGAGCGCTACTGGCTAGAAGCGGAGGACGTCACTCCCGACATCCTGCGCACGCTGGAGCGGCACGTCTGCGACTACACGCCGTTCGAAGTTTACGCGAAAGCGCTGCACCAGCTTTTCACGCGTCACGAGCTGACTGCCAACGAGTGGGAGAAAACGCAGTCCGCCCTTCACCCGGTCCTCGACCAATACCAGCTCGACGGTTACCGCTCACTGATCGGTATTGCGCGTCAGCATGGCGGCGCGCTGCTCTGCGACGGTGTCGGTCTCGGCAAGACCTTCGTGGGCCTGATGCTCATCGAGCGGCTCGTGATGTTTGAGAAGAAGCGCGTCGTGCTGCTCGTGCCCAAGTCCGGCCGTGAATCCGTCTGGGAACGTAATATTCGCCGCTACCTCCCGCACCTCCTCAACGGGTTTCTCTCATTCAAGGTTTACAACCACACCGATTTGATGCGTGGGGTCAGTGCCGACGGCCGCGATTTTCCGGATGAATTTCGTCAGCTCAAAAATCAGGCCGACGTCATCCTCGTCGACGAGGCGCACCACTTTAGAAATCGCGGCCTGCGTCCCGAGTCCGGCGGCTCGCGGTACTGGAACCTCTACGATCTTTGCGAAGGCAAGCAGGTGTTCCTGCTCACCGCGACACCGGTCAACAACCACCTCACCGATTTTCAGCATCTCATCGAGTTGTTCTCTCGCGTGGATCGACCGGCGGCATTCGCCGGCGCCCCGCTTGGCATCCACTCGCTGCCGGGTCACTTCAAAACCCTCGAAAAACAGCTCGCTACGATCGTCAGCGGTGCGGGGCTGGGCGAACTCTTCGACGCCAACCAGGTCGAGGCTGAACAGGTTCTCTTCAACGACCGACTCTTCCGCGAACTCGTCGTTCAGCGCAGCCGCGCCTTCGTCAAGCAGAGCCAATTGCAGCAGGGCGCGAAGGAGGCACAGTTTCCCGTCAAAGAGCCGCCGCGGGTCGCTGGCTATTCCGTGGCCAAGACCTACGGCCACATCCTCGGTCGTATCGAGGTGGCATTCGCCAGGGAGAAGCCGCTCTTCGCTTTAGCTCCATATTATCCGCTCGCGTACTTCAAGGGCGACCCGACGACGATCAAAGATTTTGAAGCCGGTCGCCAGCGCGGGCTGGTGCGGCTCATCCGCGTGCAGTTTTTGAAACGGTTCGAGAGTTCGATCACCGCGTTTGAACAATCCTGCCAGAACCTGCTGTTGAAGCTGTTGGCCTTTGCGAAGGTCAACTCGGAGACGCCGGGCGAGCAGACCCGTTTTGAGAAATGGCAAACCCGTCACTCCGAGTTGCTCGATCACATCCGCGAACGGCGGCAGGAGCTGAATGCCGACGACGAGTCCGAAGAGAACGACGATGAACTCGCCGACGAATTCGCCGACCATTTCACACCGCTGGTCCGCGACAACTACAAGCTGGATGAAATCTTCGCGGATACCTACGGCGACCTCGACACCCTCGTTCAGTTTTTGGCGGAGCTGAAGCAGTTCACTCCCGCGCACGACGACAAACTCAAGGCGCTGATCAAACTGCTCAAAACCGACTCCGGATTGAAGGGGCGCAAGGTCTTAATCTTCTCGGAATTCATGGCGACGGCGCGCTACCTCAAACGCGAGTTGGTGAAGGCCGGCCTCGACGGTGTCGATGAGGTGGACAGCGCCACGAAGCGCGATCGCGCCGAGGCACTCCAGCAATTCTCCCCCTACTACAACGGCATCACGTCCGCCGACCTCACCGTGAAGGGCCTCACGGAGACTCGCATTCTGATCGCCACCGACGTGCTGGCGGAGGGCTTGAATCTTCAAGACGCAACCCGGCTCATCAACTACGACCTCCACTGGAATCCCGTGCGCCTCATGCAGCGCATTGGCCGCGTAGATCGTCGCCTCAGTCCCGACATCGAGGCACGCATCGTGAAGGATCACCCCAAGGAAAAATCCCGCCGCGGTCGCGTCGTGTATTGGAATTTTCTCCCGCCCGACGAACTCGACGACTTGCTCAAACTGTTCGGCAAGGTCGCGCTGAAGACGCTCCGCATCTCCAAGGTCTTTGGTATCGAGGGCCGCAAGCTCCTCCGCCCCGAAGACGATTTCGACGCGCTGAAGGATTTCCTCAGCACCTTCGAAGGCTCGACCACCCAGACGGAACAAATGCAGTTGGAGCTGGAGCGGCTGCTCGCGGCCGATCCCGAGCTGGCCGGTCGGCTGGCGGCGGTGCCCGGTCGCGTCTTCAGCGGCAAAGCGCATCCGCAGCCCGGCACGCAGGCCGTGTTTTTCTGCTACGCGCTGCCGGGAGAGAACCGCGACACCAAGCAGTGGGACGAGGCCTCGGGCCGATCCGTGTGGTACCTCTGGCTCGTCGCCGACGGCCGAATCCTCGACCAGCCAGAGGAGATTCACGGCTGGGTCCGCTGCGAACCACCGACGCCGCGCCAGTGCGTCATCGCCCCGCCCACTCTCCGCGACATCCGCGTGAAACTCGAAAAGCACATCACGCAGACCTACCTGAAAAAAGTGCAGGCCCCGGTCGGCGTGAAGCCAGTGCTTAAGTGCTGGATGGAGCTGAACTGACTATGTCTCCCGCCAACCTCGACCGGCTCCGCGGCATCAAGACCCTGCCCCAGCTCGTCGCCTACCTGCGCGACGTGCTCGACTGGCCCATCGAGTCTGACGACACCGCCGAAATCACCTTCGACTACACCGCTGCCGAACTCGGCCTCGATGAAAAAGCCGCCGTCCGCATCAAGGAGATCAAGCAACTCCGCCCGCTCGCGAGCGGGCAACCGTGGGGTGTTTTCTTCATCAACTTCGAAAAGAAGCGGCTCCCGGTCGTCGCCATGCGGCGCATCCTGCGCGCGCTCGCCGTGCGCAAACGCGAATCCGCCAACAGGTCGGAACGCCAGGCATGGCAGTCGTCCGACCTGCTCTTCATCTCGGCCTACGGCGAGGACTCGGACCGCGCGCTCACCTTCGCCCATTTCGTCGAGAGCCCCGACCTCAACCTCGCCGAGCTGCGTGTCCTAGGGTGGGACGACGACGATACGCCGCTCAAACTCGACTACGTCGTCCGCACTCTCGGCGAAAAACTCCGCTGGCAGGATGACTTCGCCACCCATCCCAAAAAATGGCGCGCCCAGTGGTCCGAGGCCTTCCGCATCCGCCACGGCCACGTCATCCGCACCTCGGCGGAGCTGGCCCACGCGCTCGCCGTGCTCGCCCGCCGCATCCGCGCTCGTGTCTCCAAAATTCTGGAAATGGAGGCCGGCACCGGTGAGATTCGCACGCTCCAGCGCGCCTTCCGCATCGGCCTCATCCACGATCTCGACGATGCCGCCTTCGCCGACATGTTCGCGCAGACGATCACCTACGGGCTGTTCTCGCTCGCGTGCCGGCGCACGCATCCCGGCGCGGGCACGGCGTTCGTGAAGGACGATCTCTCGCACTACTTCACCAGCCCGTTTCTGAAAGAGATGCTCGGCATCTTTCTCGGCATCAAAAGCCGCAGAGGAAAAATCGACTTCGACGAACTCGGCATCAGCGACGTGACCGATTTGCTCACCAGCCCGGACACGTACATGGAGGCGGTGCTGATCGAATTCGGCAACAAGACCCGCGGCGAAGACCCGGTCGTCCACTTCTACGAGGATTTCCTCAGTGCCTACAACAAGCAGCTCAAGGTGCAGCGCGGCGTTTTCTACACCCCGCAGCCCGTCGTCTCTTACATTGTGCGCAGCGTCCACGAACTCCTGCAAACCGAGTTCGGCCTCGCGGATGGTCTTGCTGACACCACCACCTGGGGCGAGATGGTGAAAAAGCACCCGGGCCTGAAACTCCCGCCGCTCACGGACGAGCCGGGTGAGGAGCGCATGATCAACCCGGGCGAGTTCTTCGTGCAGGTTCTTGATATCGCCACCGGCACCGCCACATTCCTCGTCGAAGTCATCGACGTGATCCACCGACACCTCGAAGCGAAGTGGAAAAGTGGCACGGGCATCCTGCCCGTGATTCCGGGTCAACACTGGCGGGACGCCCGTGCCACGTTCAAAACCTTCGCGGCCTACTGGAACGCTTACGTCCCAGCCGCCCTTCTCCCGCGCCTCTATGGTTACGAGCTTATGATGGCCCCATACGCCATCGCGCACATGAAGTTCGGCCTGAAGCTGGCGGAAACCGGCTATCAATTCGCGGCTGACGAACGCGCCCGCATCTACCTCACCAACGCTCTCGAACCCAAGGTGAGCCAGCTCCCGCAACTCGGATTCGATGCACTCGCCCGCGAAGCGGGTGAGGTAAACGAAATCAAATGGTATAAGCGATTCACCGTCGTCGTAGGCAACCCACCCTATTCGATCAGTTCATCGAATCTGTCCGAATCACATCGGGCGATTGTTGAGCCTTATAAGTGGATAAGCGGCGTGCGTATTGTGGAGAAGGGCGCGCGCCAGTTTGAGAAGAACATTCAAGATGACTACGTGAAATTTATCCGACTTGCCGAGGTCACAATTTTATCCGCTGGGGCTGGCATCATCGGATGCATCACCAATCACAGCTATCTCACCAACCCAACCTTTCGCGGACTTAGATACAGTCTGCTTCAGTCGTTTCACAGGGCCGATTTCGTCGATCTTCACGGCAATACGCTCTACGGCGAAGCCAAAGAATCGCAGGCCAACGACGAAAACGTGTTCGATATCCAACAAGGGGTGGCGATCTGTCTATTGCGGTCGTATCTGGCACCTACGGGACGTTCCTTCAATCGCACCGATTACTGGGGACCGCGAGTGGATAAGTATCGGAAACTTGGGCAGCGGTCGATCACGGCCGACAAGCGGATTCCTCTTCAGCCCGGTCCGGACTTTTGGGTCTTTCGTGCTGAAGATCGGAGTCTTCGCGAAGAATACCAAAAATTTCCACGAATCTCAGAAATAATGCCAGTTAACTCGACAGGCGTGAAAACACATCGCGATCACTTCGCCCTAGCCTTCGACCAAGATGTTCTGAAATCACGTCTGAGGTCCTTCCGGGACCAGTCGATCAGCGACAGGGAGATTGAGTCAAAATTTGATCTTGCCGATACCGACGCTTGGCGTCTCAGCGCGAAGCGAAAGTCCCTGAGATCAAGGAAAGACTGGGAGAAGTTTTTGGTGTTGGCCCTCCATCGTCCGTTTGATTTGAAGTGGATCTATTATCACCCCGATATCGTTGAGTTACCTCGCTCGGAAGTGATGCAAAATCTGCTCCCGAGGGAATCGGGGAATATCGCAATCTGCTTTCCGAGGAACCTTCGTGAAGGTTGGAAGAGCCACATTTTTGTTTCTCGTGACGTGGTCCACAAAGACGCGCTGTCTTCATTGGATACCTGCTACGCCGCGCCGCTTTATGTTTCATCGGCGACTGAGCTAAATCTTTCACATGAGCTTACTCCAAACTTGGCGAAGGCCGCTCGTGCATGGGCTAAACAGCTTGAGGTGGAGCTAGACACAAAGGGCTGCCGACAGGTCTTTGATTATTTCTACGCAGTCATTTTTGCCCCGTCTTTCGGCAGCCGCTATGCGGAGTTTCTGAAGATCGATTTCCCGCGCCTGCCGTTGACCGGAAACCTGGAGCTGTTCCGCTCGCTGGCTCGGCTCGGCGGCGAACTCGTTGCCTTGCACCTGCTCGAATCGCCCAAACTCGATCATCCCATCACGGAATGGGTCGGCGGCAGGAATCCCGAGGTCGAAAAAATTTCGTGGTCGAAAAACACCGTGTGGGTAGACAAGGCGCAGACCGTCGGCTTCCGCGGCGTGCGCGAGCCCGTCTGGAATTTTCACATTGGCGGCTACCAAGTCTGCGAGAAATGGCTGAAGGACCGCAAAGGCCGCACGCTAACGAAAGACGACATCGCCCATTACCACAAAATCGTCGTCGCCCTCGCCGAGACCATCCGGATCATGGAGGAGATCGACGAAGTCATCGAGAAGCGCGGCGGCTGGCCTGGTGCGTTTGCGGCAGCTTCGACCAGCGGTTCCGCGGTTGTCCGCTATCCCGACACTGAGGACACGCTGGCGTACGCGGCCGAGGAGCCAACCGCCACCGATTCGGCAAAGCCGCCGTGTGGCTCGAATGAGCTGCCGCTGAATTTCTGATCCGTTTCACGCGAAGCCGCGAAGTGCGCGAAAACAAATCCGATCGTGCGTCCACCGTCGCGTTCTTCGCGGCTTCGCGTGAGCCCTGGTCCTTTCCTCAAAACTCCGCCGTGCCCGGCGTCCGCGCGAACGGGATCACGTCGCGGATGTTGCCGACGCCCGTCACGAACATGAGCATGCGCTCGAAGCCCATCCCGAAACCCGCGTGCGGCACGGTGCCGTAGCGCCGCAGATCAAGGTACCACCAGTATTCCTTCTCGCTCAGTTTGTGGTGCGCCATGTTCTCCCGCAGCACCTCGAGCCGCTCCTCGCGCTGGCTGCCGCCGATAATTTCGCCGATGCCGGGCACCAGCAGATCCATCGCGCACACCGTTTTGCCGTCGTCGTTCACGCGCATGTAAAACGGCTTCAGCGTGCGCGGATAATTGTAGACCGTGACCGGGCACTTGAAGTGCTCCTCGGACAAATAGCGCTCGTGCTCGCTCTGCAGGTTGTCGCCCCATTGGACCGGATGCTCCCACGTCTTGCCGGACTGATTGATGATCGCGATCGCCTCGGTGTAGCTGCAGCGCTGGAAGGGCCGCTCCAGCACAAAGTCGAGGCGCGTGAGCAGTTCCTTGTCGACGAACTTGCTGAAGAACTCGAGGTCGCCGGCGCAGTGTTCCTTCGCGTCGCGGATGAGGTATTTCACGAATTCCTCGGCGAGATCCATGTCGCCCGACAAATCACAAAACGCCATCTCGGGTTCGATCATCCAGAACTCGGCGGCGTGGCGCGACGTATTCGAATTCTCGGCACGGAAGGTCGGGCCGAACGTGTAAACGTTGGAGAGCGCGCAGGCGAAAATCTCGGCCTCGAGCTGCCCGCTCACCGTGAGGTAGGCTTTTTTGGCAAAGAAATCTCTTTTGAAATCGACGTGGCCCTCCTCGGTCATCGGCGGGTGCGACGGATCCAGGGTCGTGACGCGGAAGAGTTCGCCCGCGCCCTCGCAATCGCTGGCGGTGATGATTGGGGAATGAACGCAGACGAAACCCTTCTGCTGGAAAAACTGGTGGATGGCGTAGGCCAGCCGGCTGCGCACGCGGAAGACGGCGCCAAACAGATTCGAGCGGGGCCGCAGATGGGCGATCTCGCGGAGGAACTCGAGGGTGTGGCCTTTTTTCTGGAGCGGATAGGTGGCGTCGGCCTCGCCGACGACGGTGAAGGCGTCGGCGATGACCTCCCATTTCTGGCCCTGGCCCTGGGAGGCGACGAGCCTGCCGCGGATCTCGACCGACGCGCCGGTGTGGGCTTTGGCGATCTCGGTCGGGTAGTTGGGCAGGGTCGCATTGGCGATGACCTGGATGCCCTTGAGGCAGGAGCCGTCGTTGAGTTCGATGAAGGAGAACGCCTTCGCATCGCGGCGGGTGCGGACCCAGCCCTGGAGGAGAATGGCGTCGGTTGGCGCATTGGCGTTGAGGGCGTCTTTGACAAGCGTGCGTGGCATGGCGGGATTGTTTGGCATGCAACGAAGCGAGCACGGACGGGCGAGGCAAACCTGGAAAACGCGGCCCGGTTGTCGGCCGGTGCAGCTCCGAGTTGACGCCGCGGGCCAGAGTGTGAGCTCGGGGAGGATGGCTTGCCCAAGCGCACGGGACGGCCGACCGCACTGCGGCGGTTAGGCAACCGCCGTTCCCTCGAACCCGGCAAGAGCTTCAACTTGGAGGTGCTCCGGTTGGCGCGATCCGCAGCACGCGGTTGACGTGGAATGGAAACTCCCGCACCAACATGACTGCCATGAGCAACACGTCCCCAAAAATGTTCTCCCCGCTTGCCGCTTGGATTCGTTTTTCGCGGCGCGACTGTTTCGCGCTGGCGCGGTTCGCCGGCCTTGGCGTGCTGTCCGGCCTGCTCGCCGGCTGCGTCGTGGAGCAACGACGGCCCCGCGCGCACGCGGCACCGCCGCCTCCACCGCCGACGGTGGTCGTGGTCAAGGAGCAGCCGCGGCCGCCGCAAGTGGTTGTGGTCATCCGCGAGGCCCCGCCGCCGCCGCGACGCGAAGTCATCGTCGAACGGGATCGGCCGTCAAAGGCCCACGTTTGGATCGTCGGGCACTGGCGCCACGATGGGCGTGTCTACACATGGGTGCCGGGTCATTGGGCGCAGCCGCCGCGGGCCCGCGCGGCCTGGGTCGAGCCGCGGTGGGAGCGGCGCGATGGCGCGTACATTTTCATCGAGGGCGTCTGGCGTTAGCCGCCGGTCGGACCTGGGGCGGAATTGGCGTTTTGGGGTGTAGCGCGGTGCTTTCGTCCGCGCTGGAAATTTTCCCGTCGACCCGGGCGCGGGCGGAAGCACCGCGCGACGCGTCCGGGTCACCCTTCGGGACTATTCCTCGCGCGCGCGCCAGACGGCGCCGCCGAGCACGAGGAGGCCGACCCCGAGCCAGAGACCGTTCTTCCAGGCGACGCTGGACTTCATCTGCCCGACGATCCCTTCTTCGGCGAGGTACGCGTCGGTCGATTGCTGATACAGCACATGGCCCTGGCGGCTGGAAGATCGCCCGGCGGCGGCGGGACGGAGTTCGGAAAAGTCAGGCGCGTCGCCGTGGTAGTAGCCGGCGGCCTTTTCCTTGCCCGTGGGCTTCGTGCCGGCCGGAAAGCGCACCCAGAAGTTGCGCTGCTCGCTTTTCACCGACACCCACATCTCTTCGGCTTCGGGTGTCGGCGGGGCGGGCGGGCGCTCGCCGTCGAAAACGGCAACGCCCATCAAGGGCAGGTTGCCGCGGCGGGTTTCGGCGTAGGTGGAGGCAATGGTGGGGTCGTTGTAGATGATTCGCGCGAGGCCGCGGGCGGAGACGTTGCCGGAGGGGAGGGGGGCGGCGGAGGCGATCCACAACCGGCCCTCGGAGCCGGTGATCAGGGTGAAATGCAGCGACTTGGTGTCGAGCCACCGCTTGCTTGCGCCGTCCTGAATCTCGACGCGTCCACGGACTCCGCCGAAGGCGGAGGAGGGGACACTGTCGAGGCGCACCTGTCGGCCGTGGAGCACCTGGAAGTTGCTCGACAGCAGGCGGAGGCCGGACTGGTTGTAGGTTAGTTCGGGCGGGGCGTCCTTGGACACGAACTTCCACTGGCCGCCAATTTTTTGCCGGAGGATGGGATTTTCAAAATCGAGGGTCGCGCCTTGCAGGAGGATGCGGCGATCCCGCGGCAGTGCTCGATCCCGCACGCGTTCGACGGTGGTGACAATGGCGTTCTCGCGCGCGGCGCTCCAGCGGGCGTAAGCGTTCCAGGGAAACATCGTCACGAATCCACCGATGGCGAAAGCGCCACCGAAGATGAGCATGAAGCTCACGAGGTACGAGTAGCCGAGGAAGATGCCGTGTCCCTGGCGATCGCGACGCAGCCAGTACAGGTAGACAGAGGAAATCCAGGAAGTGAGCATCATGACGCCCAGCCACGGTCCACTGAGGAAGGCGAGCCCGGTGAAGATCAGTCCATCGATGATGATCAGGTAGATGTCGATATGGCCCCAGCGTTTGGCCATGATGAACATCAGGATCAGCGAGGGAATGAGCACCGGGAACGAAAGCAGAAACAGCAGCGACTCCCAGCGCGCATCGGTCAGCACGCTGGGCGGCTCTTTTTCCAACAAGAGCGCTTCCTGCAACGCGCGTTCGGGACTCACGGTCGGATTGGGCGCCGCGGAGACGGGCGCTGAAGCCGTCGGCGTGGGAACAGGCGCGGCGGCGGTCGAGCGCAGAAAATCGGTGGCGGGCACCCAGGCCTGGCCGTTGTGCAGGAGGGCGCCGGGCGGCAGCGTGCCGGCGGCCAGCCTGGCCTGAAGGTCGGCCAACGGAAAGGGGCCGGTCGTCTCATTGCCGTTGTTCAAGTAATACGAGTGTGACATCGGGAAGGCGAGAGGAGGGGATCTCGGGCAGGGGAAAGTTGCGGCCGGCCGGCCGGCGGCGGCGTGCGCGGAAACGCCGTGGGTCGAAGCCGTAACGACTCGTTGCAGGGTGGAGCCCGCTGTCCCCATCGGGCTGATGCGAGAGCGGACGATTCAAAACCCGATGGGGACATCGGGTTCCACCTCTCCGTGGTTTTGTTTTCGGTGGCCGCACGCACTTCGACTGAAGGGATGCGACTACGTCTGAATCAACCCCATCGCCTGGTGCATCGCGGCGGAGACGGCGGCGCAGGCGGGTTCGTTGTCCAGGGCGTTGAGCGCCTTGTTGAAGGGTTCCGCGCGCGCCGGGCCGTCGTAACCGATTTTCTGCAGCGCGGAGACAAACGCGGGGAGGTCGATCACGCCGGTCGCGACGGGCAACTCGCGTTCGTTGTCGCGCTGCTGGTCCTTCGCGATGCCCTTGGGTGCGTCATTTAGATCCACACTCACGACGTCGGCGTTGGTGAGCGCGAGGATCTCGGCCATGGCATCGCCGGCGGTCCACCAATGCCACGTGTCGAGCACCAGACCCACGTTGCCGGTGCCAATCTCGGCGATGAGTTCGCGGGCTTCGGCCATGGTGTGCAGAAACGGATATTTTTGCCCGACGAGATTGCGTTGGGTGCCGACGTACTCAAGGCCGAGGCGCAGGCCGTGGTCCCGCAACACCGTCGCGATCGCGCGCAGGCGCGCGGCGTGCTGCTGAAAATTTGCGCGGTAGGTGAGGTCGCCGTGGCTCGGTGAAAGCCAGGTGCCGACGCGCCCGGCGCCGGCGCGGCGCAGGCCAGCGGCGAGGGCGGGCAGCTTCGCGAGTCCGTCGCGAAACGCGCGGTCATCCTTGCGAAAATCCACCGGCAACCCCGCGGCGGCCCAGACGAGCTGCTTTGCCTTCAAATCGGCGAGCGTCTCGGTGAGTTGCGCCGGGGACATCGCGGCGATTTCCTCGGCCCGCGGCTCCACCGACTCAAAGCGGTGACGGTGCGCGAGGTCGTTCAACTCCCGTTGGCTCTTCACACTCACGCCGATGCTGCCGGGCGTGAGGGCGATGGTCATCTTGCGCGCCGGAGCGGGCGAGGCGTCAGCTCCGACGAGCGAGGCGGCGGGAAACGCGGCCACGGCGGCCAGCGCGGAGGTGGTTTGGAGGAATTCGCGACGGTTCATTGGATGAAGCAGTGGATTTATGGATGGACGGCGTGCCACCTGAGTGGGACGGAGACGGCGGTTGAAGGCAAGCGAGTCGTCGGGACATGGATTGGGGGGCGGAAATATTCCTGCCCTCAATTTTCCTGCCAGCCGCCTTGGCTGGAGATCCAAACCAACCCTCCAGAGGCGGCAGGCCGCCGATTACGCGGATGACGCAGCAGGCAGATCGGAGATCTCAGGGGCGTCGAAAAAGGTCATCCGGAGGGCGCCGCTTCGTCGGCGCCGCGGTTAAAGCAGCGGCTGCGACGAAGCGCAGCCCTCCGAAAACATGCATGGCGCAGACCTTTTTCGACCTCCTCCCGGAAGCCAAGACGGGCGCACGCGAAGCCGCGAAGTTCGCGCGGAGACGGAGGGTGGGGCGACGGACAGGCCACTCGAAAATTCGGGCGCGCCTCAACGGACTTTGTAGGAAATGGCCATGCCGTCGTTCTTTTCCATCGAGGAGCGGACGATCACGGTGTCGTAGTTCGGATTCGTCGTAACGTACTCGAGGTAGTCCTTCATCTGCTTCTCGCTCTTGATCACGTTGTCGGCCACGACGACGGCGCCGACCTTGAGCCGCGGTTCGATCAGCTTGAGATATTTGAAGTAATCCGCCTTCACCGCATCGATGAACACGAAGTCGAATTCGCCGGTGAGTTCGGCGAGGGTCTTGAGGGCGTCGCCCTCGACGGCGGTGACGGTTTTTTCCAGACCCATCTTCGCGACGTTTTCGCGGGTGGTTCGGATCATGCCGGCGTCGATGTCGAGCGTGAACAGCTGGCCGCCGTTGCGCTCGAAGGCCAGGCCCATGTTGATCGCGCCGAAGCCCGTGGCCGAACCGACTTCCACGCCGCGTTTGCAGCGGGCCGAGGCGACGAGAATGCGCAGCAGGTCGGCGTCACCCGGCGTCGTGTTCAGGCCGATCCGTTTGAAGTCTTTGAGGAACTGCTGGCGGAACTCGTTGCTGACCTTCCGCGCTTGCTGGGCCCGGGCGAACACCGCGCCCATCGCCACGATACCCGCCGCCACCAGTGCCAGGACCATGAATCGTTTCATAGGAGAATCTCCGGAGGTTGATCTTCACCCCGGGGATGACGTGAAATAAAGCCCGCGGATCTTTGCCTCCGGACGATATTACCAATCGATGTTGGGCCTATAAATTTGCCTGGCGCGATTCGGCGTGGTGGGAAGAACGGAGCGATCGGCTGAGCTGGAGAGGGTCGCCGAACTTTCGCCCGTCGCTTGTTACGCCTCGACCTCCGGTGGCGTCATGGTCCTGTCACGTCGCCGGTCGGCGAACAACCAGTTCCAAAAACATGAACCCGCGCACCGCACTCACCCGTCGTTCCTTCCTCAAGCTCGGCAGTGCCGGCGTTGGCGTGCTCGGCTTCCCGCAGATTCTGCCGTCGGGGGCGTTGTTTGGTGCGCAGCCGGCGAGCGGCCGGCTCAACGTGGCGATCATCGGCTGTGGCAACCGCAGTCGGTCGCTGATTCCGGCCGTGCTGGAGGAGGGGGACAATATCGTGGCGCTGTGCGACGTGAACGCCGCGCAGATCGCCCGGCTGAAATCCACCGCGGGCGATGGCAAAAAGAGGAGTGCCGGCGTTGCCGCGGGCCTGGCGAACGCGAAAGCTTACGATGATTATCGCAAGCTGCTCGCGGCGGAGCCGTCGCTTGATGCGGTCATCATCGCGGCCGGTCAGCGCTGGCACATGCCGATGAGCAAGGCGGCCTTGCAGGCGGGCCGGGCGGTGTTTTGCGAGAAGCCGCTCGCCCACAGCGTCGCCGAGGCGCGCGAGATCGCGGTGCTGATGCGAGGCAGCAGGCTCGTCACGCAGATTGGCACGCAGGGCGGCGCGACGGATGCGTTTCGCCGCAGCATGGAGATCATGCAGGCAGGCCTGCTCGGCCAGATTCGTGAAGTGCATTGCTGGATGGATCGCACCTTCCCGCCGAGCGAAGCCATCGCGCAGGAGGCCGACCCGATTCCAGCGGGGCTCAACTGGGACGCCTGGTGCGGCCCGTCGCCGGTGCACCCCTTCAAGGAATACTATCTCGGCGGCTGCCTCAAATGGGGCCGCTGGCTCGACTACGGCGACGGCCATCTGGCCGACATGGGGGCGCATGCGCACAACCTGCCGCTGCGCGCGCTCGAGCTCGGGCCGCCGATTCGCGTCGTGGTGCAGTCGGCCGAGCCGGTGAAGGCCTCGTATCCGTCGCAGAACGACTTCCGTTGGGATTTTGCCGCGCGCGGCTCATTTGCCGCGGTGAGCGTGTGGTGGCACGATGGCCCGACGGCGGTGCCGCCGCCGGATCTCACCGGCGATTTGGTCGCCACGTATGGCAAGGTGCCGACCAATGGCTGCCTGTTTGTCGGCGAAAAAGGCATTCTGTGCTCGGATGCGTGGGGCCAGAAGGGCGTGATGCGGCTGAAGAGTGATGCCAGCCCGAAGGCTCGCGGCGTGCTCGACCACGAGGCGGCCAAGCCGCTGGCGGTGGTTTATCCGCGCATCCCCGGTCAAAACCACATGAAGGAATTTCTCGACGCCTGCAAAGGCGGACCGAAGACATTTCAGAGTTTCGACCTTGCGGCGCAGGCGGCGGAGTTTGGCATGACCGGCATGGTGGCCCTGCGCGTGGGCCGGGAGATCGATTGGGACAGCCAGAACCTGAAAGCCCGCGGCTGCTCCGAGGCCGATCGCTGGATTCACCTGCCGCAGCGGAAGAAGTGGATCACGTAGGCCGTACGCGGGACACTTTTTCCGGTAGCTGGCTGTCGTTTGACGCCGGTCAGGCGACCGGCGTGCGGGCCCGTGCGTGGCGTGCGGGCTAAAGGCAAGACCGCCGGGCGGTTTTGCGATGTCCGACTGGCCCGGCTCTCCGCAAGGCGAAATCTCCGGGTTGGCGGTTCACCGGTTCCATCCCCCGGCTTACTCCGCGAAACGCAGCGCGAAGAGGTCGGCGTCCTGCAGGATGAAGCGCAGGCGCACCGGCTGCCCGCGCAGTGGGGAAAGATCCGCGTCGGTTTTCCAGCGCACGGTGGCGTCGAGCTCGTCGCCATAGAGCGGCGACAGGTCGGCCGCCGCGAAACCGGGGAGCGGGCGGCCCGCGGCGTCCTGTACCTCGACCCGCAGCGAGCCGGCGGCGGAGGTCGCGTAATTGAGCACGAGGTGGTGGCCGCGAAAGTGCAGCGGGCGCGTCGTGAATTCCCCGCCGCGGGCGCCGGCGTGCATTGCGGCGAGCCGGTGGCGCGGCAGCACGAGGCGGCGCAGGCGGTGGTCGGGCCAGCGGTAGTGCTCAGAGACATACATCGACCACTCGCCGGGGGCGGACTCGACGATGCCCCAGGCGGGCATGTTGCTGCGGTCGGTCCAGTTCTTCGGGTCGGGCCCGGGCCGCAGCCACGCCTCCAGAAAGGGGCGATCCCACGCCACGCCGTCGCGGCTCGACAGGAAGACGGCGTCGGAGACGCCGGGAGTCTGGTGGGCCGCGACGGCTTGGCGGGCGGGTTCGAAGCGCATCGGGAACGCGACGTACAGGTGCTCCGCCCCGGGACACGGCAGGGTGGCGCTGGTGTAGAAATGCTCGGCGGGCACGGCGGCGTCGTAGCGGTTGGGCGTGCCCTCGCCCCACACGAGAAAATCCGGGGAGCCGGCGCTCTGCACCGCGCGGACCTTGTGCGCAAAAATCCGGCTGTAGCAGGTGTAGCGGGCGCGGGCGGAATCCCAGAAGGCGAGGTTGAGCGAGTCGAAGGCGCCCTGGGTCATCACCGGCTCGGGCTGAACTTTCCGCCAGTGGATGCCGTCGGGCGACGCGAAGGCATAGAGCCCGCCGGGCGTGGCGCCCTGCTGCCAGTTGCGGCCGGGCAGTTTCAGTCCAGCGAGGGCCTTGTAGCGGGCGTCGGGCGCGGCGTGAGGATTGCGATCGAGGAAGGGCGCAAAGTTGTGCGATTCGACGCCCCGCCAGACGACGTTGTTGGCCTTGGTGCCCTTGACCTCGATCAGGCCGAACTGCGGGCGGGTGAAGTGAATACCGTCGCGACTCTCCGCGACGCAGGTGACCTGATTGTCGGAATGATCCGAGCCGTCGACCGAGCCGCGGTAATAGAGCCGGATGACGTCGCCATCCTTGAGCACGGAAAAGTAGGCGCTCGTGGGGCCTTCCCATGGGGCGTCGGTGGTGAGGACGATTTCGGCCCGGCGCGGCGGGTGCAATTTGAGCGCGGCATCGCGGGCGCGGTCGACGAGGAAGTCATCGACGAAGAGCTCCCAGCGCGCGCCAAGATCGACGGTGGATTTTTCGGCGGCCGCGACCGGGGAGGCGAAGGAGGTGAGCAGCGCGAGCAGGAGAACCGACCGCACGAAACGGGGCGGCCCACCCGGCTGGCTCACGGCCTCGATCTTCTGGCGGCGGCGCGCTGCGAGATTCCAAAGACTTGCGGCTTTCCGGCACGAAGTGTCGATCCAACAGCCCGGCGAAAGGAGACTCCCGCCAGGGCGACGAATGGCAGGATTGGAAACGTGATATTCAGCGGACGTCCGACCGGCTGCTTGGGGCATGCCCATGGCATCGCAGGTTGGTGGGCGCGAGGCAAGTCGCGGCACCTCCGTCGATGCGCGCGGATACGTGGGTCGGCTGTAACCCGCCGCCAGCGGACCAGTCTGGGATTTCCAAACCATCGCTCTCGTGCAACCATGGCGCTGGCAACCATGGCACAACATCACCCGGCGATTCTGAGTTCTCGCAATGGCACCCGGCTGGAGATTCGCCCGCTGACCGCGGGGGAGATTCCGGCGCTCGCGCGTTTCAATGCCGGTCTCTCCGGGGCGACGCGCAGCGTGTTTCTGCCCCACGCTTACGACGGGGCGACGCTGGCGCGGCTTGTCGAACGCCACCGCGCCGGGCTCGATCGCACCTACGTGCTCGGCCTCGGAACGGAGGTGGTGGGCTATTTTTTTCTCTGGGAGTTTGACCACGCGGTGCCGCTCCTCGGGTTGGGTCTTGCGGATGCGTGGCAGGGCCAGGGATTGGGCGAACCGATGTTGCGCCGGCTGATCAACGACGCGCGGGCGGCCGGGCGTGCAGGCGTGGAGCTGACGACCGTGACCACCAATGACCGCGCCTTTCGGCTCTATCGACGGGCGGGATTCGAATTGCTCGGCGAGGTCGACAACGTCGCGGGCGATGGGCGGGTGGTGCGCGAGCACCGGATGTTCCGGTCGCTGCGGCCGGGCGCCCGCCCGCCGGCACGCGAATTCAAGCCGCCGGTGTAGCTGGCATTTTTCGCCACGCGGCCGCGGGCCGCAACCAAAGCTCCGTCACGGGGAACGAACCCGCCTGCGATTCAATGGGCCGGACTCGCCGACCTGAACTATCACTCGCACCCGCAACAAAATCGGTTGCGGTGAAGGGAGACGGGGCCACGCTCCCTCACCTTTTTGAATCAACCCACATGACGAGCCGATCACCCACCCCTCCCGGCCACGCCGTCGCCCCGCGCGCGCTCTCTGCCGACGTCGAGTCGTTCTATCACTTGGCGCACGGGGAACACACCGGCAAAGCCTGCCAGGGCACCGCGTGCTTCGCCGCGCGTCATTTCAATCCCGCCCGCTGGGCGGAAGCGTCCGCGCAAGATCCGCGCGTTTACTGTCTCGGGGAATGTTTCGCCGCTCCCGCGAAAGGCCAGACTCACCCGCGTCCGCCCGTGCAGGTGTTCTCCCGCCACGGTATCGTGCTGGGCCGCGTCGCCGCCGGGGGCGCGCGCAGTCTCGCGGCCTATGTCCAACAGGGCGGCTACGCGGCGCTCGCCGCGGCGCTCCAGGATCCACCGGAGAAAATTCTCGCGGCGGTCGACGCGTCGGGCTTGCGCGGACGCGGCGGCGCGGGCTACCCGACAGGACGCACAAGGCGCGCGGTCGCCGCGCAGCCCGCCGGCCAGAAATACGTCGTGGCCAACGCCGACGAAGGCGATGCCGGCGCCTACATTGATCGCTACTTGATGGAGGACGATCCGCACGCGCTCATCGAGAGCATGATCCTCGCGGGCTACGCGGTCGGCGCCAGCCAGGGGTACATCTATGTACGCCTCGAGTATCCGCTCGCCGGCACCGTGTTGCAGGCCGCGCTCGCCGAGGCCCGGGCCGCCGGCTGGCTCGGCCCGCGCGTCGGAGGGAAGAATTTCTCTTTCGAACTCGAAGTGTACACTGGCCACGGCAGCTACGTTTGTGGCGAAGAGACGTCGCTGCTTCGCTCCATCGAGGGCAAACGCCCCGAGGTGATGGCCCGCCCGCCTTACCCGACCGAACGCGGCCTGTTCGGCCGGCCGACCTTGCTCAACAACGTCGAGACACTCGTCAACGTGCCGTGGATCGTCACGCACGGCGGCGCGGCGTATGCGGAAATGGGCTGCGGGAAGAGCCGGGGCACGAAGGCGCTTTCGCTCAACTCGCTCTTCCATCGCCCCGGTCTCTACGAGGTCGAGTTCGGCGTCACCGTGCGGCACATCGTCGAGGAAATCGGCGGCGGGCTGCGCGGGGGAGGCCGGCTCAAGGGCGTCATCATCGGGGGCCCGATCATCGGCGTGATCCCGCCGCATCTCATCGACACGCCGCTCGGTTTTGAGGAACTCGCCGCAATCGGAGCCGGCGTCGGCCACGGCGGCGTGGTGGCGTTCGACGAGCACACGTCGATTCCCGCGCTCGTCGAACACGTGTTCTCGTTCGGCGCCTACGAGTCGTGCGGCAAATGCACGCCGTGCCGCGGCGGCAGCGGGCGGATCGAGGAAATTTTCACCAACGCCCTCGGCGGCGACGCGACCAGGGCCGACTTTCAGGAATGCCGCGATCTGGTCGCCGCGCTCAAACTCACGAGCCTGTGCGGCCACGGCACCGGCCTCGCCCGCTTCGCCGAATCGATCCTGCGCCACTACCCCACGGAGATTGAGCCATGCTTCAAGTAATCATCAACGGCCAGCCCCACCAGTTTGCCGACGGTCTCACGATCAATGAGGCGCTCCGGCAGATCGCCGTCGAGGTCCCGACGCTTTGTCACGACGACCGCCTCGAGCCTTACGGCTCGTGCCGCCTCTGCGCCGTCGAGGTCAAGGGCCTGGCCGGACTCGCCACCGCGTGCAACACGCCGCTCCGCGACGGCATGGAAATCCTCACGCACTCCGCACCGGTGCAAGGCGTGCGCCGGACGTTGCTCGGATTGCTCGCGAAGGATTATCCCGCCGAGGCCGTCACGCAATTTCCCGACAAACAGTTTCATCGCTACCTGCGCGAATATGACGTGCAGGCCCGCGGCTCGCGCACCGCCCCGCCGCCCGCGGTGCCGTTCATGCGGGACGCCTCGCATCCCTACATCAACGTGGACATGTCGCAGTGCGTGACGTGCTACCGCTGCGTGCGCATCTGCGAGGAGGTGCAGGGTCAGTTCGTCTGGAAGGCGTGGAACCGCGGCGACCAGACCCGCATCCTGCCGGTGCGCGGCGAGACCTTGCAGGATGGCGGCTGCGTGAGCTGCGGCGCGTGCGTCGACACCTGCCCGTCCGGCGCGCTCGAAGATCTCACCTTGCTCGCCCGCGGAGTGCCCACCGAGTGGACGAAGACCATCTGCTCCTACTGCGGCACCGGCTGCGAGGTGCACGTTGGCACGCGCGCCGGCCAGATCACCACCATCCGGCCGTCGCTGGAGGGCCCGAGCAATCACGGCCACACCTGCGTGAAGGGCCGCTACGCGTTCGACTACGTCTACGCCCAGGACCGCGTCACCTCTCCGATGATCCGCCGCGACGGCGAGTGGCGGAAAGTCTCCTGGACCGAGGTCAACCAGTTCATCGCCGATCGTCTGCGCGCCACCGCCGCGCAGCACGGGCCCGACAGCATCGGCCTGCTCAGCTCCGCGCGCGGCACCAACGAGGAAAATTACGTCGCGCAGAAATTCGCCCGGGTCGTCCTCGGCACGAACAACATCGATTGCTGCGCGCGCGTCTGCCATTCGCCCACCGCCGCCGCGATGAAGATGACCCTCGGCACCGGCGCGGCCACCAACTCCCTCGACGAGATCGAGATCGCCCGCACCATCCTCGTCTGCGGGGCCAACCCGACCGACGGCCATCCCGTCACCGGCGCGCGCATCAAGCAGGCCGCGATCCACGGCGCGAACCTCATCGTCGTGGACCCGCGCGAAATCGAGTTGTGCGAGTTCGCTACCTTGCACCTCCAATTGCACGCCGGCACGAACGTCGTCTTCTTCAACGCCCTCGGCGCCGCCATCATCGATGAGGGGCTGGTGGACGAGGAATTCATCCGCACCCGCCTGACCGAATACGCCGAGTATCGCGACTTCATCCGCGAGTTTCTCCCCGAGAAGGTCGAGAAGATCTGCGGCGTCCCGGCCGCGAAGATCCGCGCGGCCGCCCGCCTCTACGCCACCGCCAGGCCTTCGCTCAGCGTCCACGGCCTGGGCATGACCGAGCACATCCAGGGCACCGAGGGCATCATGGCGCTGGTCAACCTCGCGCTCATCACCGGCAACCTCGGCAAGCCCGGCACCGGCATCAATCCACTCCGCGGCCAGAACAACGTGCAAGGCGCGCCGCACATGGGCTGCGAACCCAAGCTCCTCGCCGGCTACGTGCCCATCGCGGACGCCCGCGGGAAATTCGAAGCCGCCTGGCACGTGCCAATTCCGACGCATCCCGGTCTCAACATGATCGAGATGATGGAGGCCGCCGACGCCGGGAAACTGAAGGTGCTCTGGTCGATCGGTTACGACATCGTGATGACGAACCCGAACATGCACGCGACCCGTCGTTCGCTGGAGCAGCTCGACCTCGTCATCGTGCAGGACCTCTTCATGAACCAGACCGCGCGGGAATTCGGCGACGTCTTCCTGCCCGCCGCGTCGTCGTTCGAGAAGGACGGCACGTTCATGAACGGCGAGCGCCGCCTGCAGCGTGTGCGCCGGGCCGCGCTCCCGCAGGGCGAGGCGCGCTCCGACTGGGAAATCGTCTGCGACGTCGCCCGGCTCATGGGCCACGGGGAGCACTTCGCCTACCGCTCCGCCGAGGAAATCTGGAACGAGGTGCGCTCGCTCTGGCCCGAGGGTGCCGGCATCAGCTACGCGCGCCTCGACCAGCTCGGCGGTCTCCAGTGGCCGTGTTTCACCGAGGACGATCCGGGCACGGCCATCATGCACGCGGACGCGTTTACGCACGGCCGGACCACCGCGCTCCGCCGCATCGACTACGTCGCCCCGCCCATGCTCACGACTCCGGAGTTCCCTTTCCTTCTCACCACCGGTCGCAATCTCTACCAATACAACGCCGCCACCCAAACCGCCCGCACGCCCAACGACCGGTTGGCCGCCACCGACTACCTGCAGCTGTCGTCCGCCGACGCCACCCGTCTCGGCCTCGCCGACGGCGAAACCGTCCGCCTCCGGAGCGAGCAGGGCACGGCGGACCTGCCGGTGCGGATCAGCGACCACGTGAAGCCCGGCGAGGTTTACACGACCTTCCATTCGGCGCGCGTCTTCCTCAACCAGATCACGACCTCGCACCGCGACCGCTACACGAAGACACCCGAATACAAGATCACGGCCGTCCGCATCGAAAAGCTCGCCGCGGTCATCGCGAAGTAGTTCGACGATGGGCTGAACTGGCAGGGGAGATTCGACCAAGCCTTGGCGGAGCGCGAAACGGTCGCCACGCTCGATCCACTTTATCCCCAACCTCATCGGTCTTGCCCGGTTTCAAGCGCCCGGCGGCAGTTGGAAACCGCCGTTCCGTCAGACCACTGTCGGCTGACGTCAACGCGGAGCTGAAGCCGTTTTCTTCCGCCCGCATCGTTCCGCTTTACGGCGGCGACATTCCGCGCCATGTTCGCGGACCGCCCACCTTCCCCCGCCGATGATTCGTTTATCCCGTTTGATCTTGTCCATTGCGATCAGTTTGGCCGCCGCTCGGTCGTCCCGCGCGGCCACTGCCGCGCCGGCCGTCGACTACAACCGCGAGATCAAACCAATCCTGTCGGAAAATTGTTTTTCCTGCCACGGCTTCGACGAAAAGGGGCGCAAGGGGAAGTTCCGGCTCGATGTCGCCGCGGCGGCCTACGCCGAGCGCAACGGGATCACGCCACTCAAGCCGGGTGACGCCGCCGCCAGCGAGGTCTGGCAGCGCATCAGCAGTTCGCACGACGACGAGGTCATGCCGCCGCCCGAGTCGAATCACAAACTCACCGACGCGCAGAAGCAGAAAATCAAGTCGTGGATCGAGACGGGCGCGAGCTACGCGGAGCATTGGTCGTTTGTCCCACCGGTGAAGGCGGCCGTGCCGACGGTCGGAGAGGGAGAGACGGAGAGAATGAGAGCCAGAGAGAACGAGAGACGCGGAGACAAGGAGACAGCTTCCTCTCCCTCTCCCCGTCTTCCGACGAGCCCGATTGATGCGTTCGTCCGCGCGCAGCTCGCGAAGGAAGGACTCCAGCCCTCCGCCGAGGCCGACCCGCGCACGCTCATCCGCCGGCTCTCCCTCGACCTGACCGGCCTTCCGCCCACCGCCGAGGAGGCCGCGGCCTTCGAGCGCGCGGCAATCGCCAATCCGCAATCGGCAATCCAAAATCTCGTCGCCCGGCTCCTCGCGAGTCCGCACTACGGCGAGCGCATGGCGGTCGACTGGCTTGATGCGGCCCGCTACGCCGACACGAACGGCTTCTCGATCGACGGCGGCCGGCACATGTGGTTGTGGCGCGACTGGGTGATCCAAGCCTTCAACGACAACAAGCCCTACGACCGCTTCCTCGTGGAACAGCTCGCCGGCGACTTGCTGCCGAACCACACCGAGGCGGACCTCATCGCGACGGGGTTCCAGCGCAACAACATGGTCACGCACGAGGGCGGCACGATCCCCGACGAAAATTTGACCAACTACAACGCCGACCGCGTGAAGACGCTCGGCGAGGCGGTGCTGGGCCTCACGCTCGGCTGCGCGCAATGTCACGACCACAAATTCGATCCGATCACGCAGCGGGACTATTACCGCACGTTCGCGTTCTTCAATACGCTCGGCGACAAAGGGCTCGACGGCAACGGCGGCGTGAACCCGGGACCGTTTGCGACGGCCCGCACCGTCCTGAAAACGGCCGAACTCCCGCGCCTGCGCGACAAGATCGCCGCCCTCCAGGCGCAGCTTGATCAACCCGACGCGAAATTGCTGCAGGGGTGGGCGGATCGGGAGCGCGCCATGCTCGCGCGACGCGGACGCGACTTGCAGTTGCATCCCGTCAAGGTGCTGAAGAGTTCGACGCCCAACCGCGCCCTCCTCGCCACGGAGGGCGAAAATCGCGTGCGCATCCGCGAGGCGGGAACCCTCGCGGCCATCGATATTTCCACGGAGCTGCCGAAGCTCGACGCGCCGATCACCGGTCTGCGCGTGGTCGTGCATCCCGTGCCCGGGCTGCCCGGTGGCGGGTGGGGCAACGGCGTGACCGCGACGGGCAACCCCGCCGCCAAGGGGAAGGGCAAGGCAAAGGCCAAAGAGAAAAACGACGGCGGTCCCACAGAGAAAGGGACATTTCGCCTCACGGCCCTGTCCATCACGGCGGACCGCATCCCGGGGGATCAAGTTGACCTGCACAAATTGCTGGGCCTCGCGCGGGTCACGGCCAACTCGTGGGATCCGGCGCATCCGCCCCGCGGTTGTCTCGATCCGCGCAACGAAAACGGCTGGTCGCCGGATCGGGCGGCGACCGGAACCGTGCACCTCACGGCGACGTTGGCCAGGCCGCTGCACGTGGCCGCGACGCCCTTCCTGACGGTGCAGCTGAATTTCGGCGCCGGTCGCGCGTTGCTGCCGGAACTGGTCGAGATTTTTGTCGTCACCGGCACCGATGATGGCACGGATTTGCCGGCGGCGATTGTCGCCGCGTTGGCAACCCCCGACGCCGGGCGCACGGCGGAGATGACCGCGGATCTCTGGCGTTATTGTGCCCGGCACGCGCCGGAGTTGCAGTCGCTCCGCGCTGATTTGGCGAATTGCCAGGAACGGCTGGCGGCGCTCACGGAGCCGTTTCCGACGATGGTGATGGGCGTCGCCGACAAGCCGCGGGAGACGTTTATCTTGAACCGGGGCGACTATGCGCAACCGACGGTGGCGGTGTCGGCGGGCACGCCCTCCGCGCTGCCGCCGATGCCCGAGGGAGCGCCGGCCGATCGACTGGGGCTCGCCCAGTGGCTCGTGCTGCGGGAGCACCCGCTCACGGCGCGGGTCGCGGTCAACCGGATTTGGAAAATGTTTTTTGGCACCGGGATTGTCGGCACGCCGGCCGATTTTGGTTCGCAGGGCGAATGGCCGAGCCATCCTGAAGTGCTCGACTGGCTCGCGGTTGATTTCATGGAAAGCGGCTGGGACGTAAAGCGCCTGGTCGCGCAGATCGTGACGAGCGCGACGTATCGGCAGAGTTCGGTGGCGGAGGCCGGGCGGTTGGAGCGCGATCCGCAGAACCGCCTGCTCGCCCGCGGCCCGCGCTTCCGGCTGACGGCGGAGATGGTGCGCGACCAGGCGCTGGCGGTCGCCGGATTGCTGGTGCCGCAGGTGGGCGGGCCGAGCGTGAATCCCTACTCGCCGTTCGATTTGTGGCGCGAGGTCAGCCACTACGGCAGCACGCCCGCGACGGCGCAGACCTTTGTGCAGGATCACGGCGAGAAATTATATCGCCGTTCGCTCTATACCTATTGGAAACGGACGGCGCCGCCGCCGAACATGATGGCGTTCGACGCGCCGAATCGCGAAGTGTGCACCGTCGCGCGCGGCAACACGACGACCCCGCTGCAGGCGCTCGTCACGCTCAACGACGTGCAGTTCGTCGAGGCCGCGCGGGCGTTGGCGGAGCGGATCCTCGCGCCGCGCGAGGGAAGGGGAGAGGGAGAGACGGAGAGAGGGGGAGTTGCAGAGACGGGGAGAGGGGGCACGGATGGGGCGCGGTTGCGCTGGGCGTTTGCGGAGTGTTTGTCGCGGCCTCCAGGCGAGACGGAGTTGGCGGTGTTGGAGACCACGCTACGACGGGAGCGGACACGCTATGCGGAAAATGAGGCCGCGGCGCGGGCCTTTCTTGCCGCCGGAGAGTCGCCGCGTGATGAGCGGCTGCCGGCCGCCGAGCACGCCGCGTGGGCGCAGGTGGCGCTGTTGTTGCTTAATCTGAGTGAGACGGTGACGAGGAACTGATTCAGCGTCGACCCATCGATGAAAGGTCATTCTCCATTCAGCCATGACCATGCACGCGACGTGCATTCGCTTTCCAAGAACGGAAGCACTGAATGGTGGAGCCCGATGTCTCCATCGGGCTTTGCTCTCTTCGTCTCCGAATCAGCCCGATGGGGACATCGGGCTCCACCACCAGCCGCACGGACTCGTCGCAGTGCCCCCTTCGTAGTTGCGAGCGTGAGCGAGTGGACGCACACACCAAAAACGTGCAAGCCACCACTCGCTCGCGCTCGCAGCTACGGGCGAATCCGTCGGTAGAGTCCAACTCCCTTTCCTCATGCCCTCCATCTCCGCATCTCCCCCTCTCTCCGCCCACCTCCAGCACCTCACCCGCCGCACGTTCATCGCCAACTCGGCGCGCGGCATCGGAGGCATCGCGCTCGGCTCGCTTCTGTCGTCGAGCCTCGCCGCGGCGGTGACCGCGACCGGCCGGGCCAGGGGGCAGCCGGGGCTCCCGCATTTTGCGCCCAAGGCGAAACGCGTGCTCTGTCTCTTCCAAAGCGGCGGGCTGTCGCACGTGGATCTTTTCGACGACAAACCGATGCTCCACCAGCACGCCGGCCTGGAGATTCCCGCGTCGGTCAAGGGCACGCAGCGCCTCACCGGCATGACGAGCGGGCAGAGCGCGTATCCGGTGGTGCCGCCGCTGCGGCCGGGCAAGCGCTGCGGTAAGCACGGCACTTGGATCAGCGATCTGCTGCCCGGCATCCAGACGATTGCCGACGACATCTGCATCATCAAGAGCCTGCACACGGAGGCGATCAACCACGACCCGGCGATCACCTTCATGAACACCGGGAATCAGCTCCCCGGATACGCCAGCATGGGCGCGTGGGCCAGCTACGGGCTCGGCACGGAGAACGCCAACCTCCCCGCCTTCATCGCGATGGTGTCGCAGGGCACGGGCAAGAATCCCGGGCAGCCCATCTTCTCGCGGCTCTGGGGGAGCGGTTTCTTGCCGGCGTCGCATCAGGGCGTGGGCCTGCGCCCCGGCGCCAACCCGGTCCTCTATTTGAACAACCCGCCGGGGGTCGACCGTGCGCAGCGGCGCGCGCTGCTCGACGATCTCGCCCTGCTCAATCAACAGCGCGCCGCCGAACTCGGCGATCCCGAGACGATCGCGCGGATCGACGCCTACGAGATGGCGTTTCGCATGCAGACCTCCGTGCCGGAGCTGACGGACATCTCCCGGGAGTCGGCCGCGACGCTCGAAGCCTATGGTCCCGAGGTGCGGAAGCCCGGGAGCTACGCCGCGAACTGCCTGCTCGCCCGCCGCCTGCTCGAACGCGACGTGCGGTTCGTGCAGCTCTTTCACCGCGGCTGGGATCAACACATCGCGATCGCGCGCCAGCTGCCCAACCAGTGCAACGACGTCGACCAGCCGACCGCGGCGCTCGTCAAGGATCTCAAGCAGCGCGGACTGCTCGAGGACACGCTCGTGGTATTCGCGACGGAGTTCGGGCGCACGGTTTTCAGCCAGGGCAAGCTCGGAGATCCCGGCATGGGCCGCGATCACCACGGCCGCGCGTTCACGGTCTGGCTCGCGGGCGGCGGGATCAAGGGCGGGATCGAATACGGCTCCACCGACGATTTCTGCTACAACATCACGGAGAATCCGGTGCACCTGCGCGACCTGCACGCGACGATTTTGCACTGCCTCGGCATCGACCACGCGCGGTTCTCGCACAAATTTCGCGGCCTCAACGTGCGGCTCACGGGGGTCGAGGAAGCGCACGTGGTGAAGGCGATTCTGGCGTGAGGGTTAGATTCAGGGTGGAGCCCGCTGTCCCCATTCCTTTGTCCTGGGATTGGTCTAGGTACCAGGTGTTGGCCTCCCGCAGATTCAGAAAGAACGCAGATGGTCGGCATTCTGATTTAGCATCTGCGGCCTTACTGAATCTGTGGGAGGTCTTTCATTCTTCGCGAGCATCGCGGCTTCGCCGTGAGCCCGCCTTGGCTTCTGAGATCTCAAATCTTTTTCGCGGAGTGAGGGTAGGATGATTTCTGGCATCGTATTTCGTCCCGTTTTCTCTCTCCTGTGCCCCATGAAACCCTTCGTCACCCTTTCACTCCTTCTCGCCCTCGCGACGCCCGTCGTTCTGGCCGCGGCCGGCGCCGCCGCCCGGCCCAACGTTATTTTGATCATGGCCGACGATCTCGGCTACGAGACGATCGGCGCCAACGGCGGCACGAGTTATCGCACGCCGGTGCTGGACAAACTCGCCGCCACGGGCGCCCGTTTCACACAGTGTTACGTGCAGCCGCTCTGCACGCCGACGCGCGTGCAGCTGATGACCGGGCGCTACAATATCCGGAACTACATCAATTTTGGAAACATGGACCCGAAGGCGGTCACGTTTGGCAACCAGCTCAAGCAGGCCGGCTATGCCACCTGCATCGCGGGCAAATGGCAGCTCGGGCAGGACCCGGACCTGCCGAAGAAATACGGCTTCGACGAATTTTGCCTCTGGCAGCACACGCGCCGGCCGCCGCGCTACGCCAACGCCGGACTCGAAATCAACGGCGTCGAGAAAGACTACAACCAGGGCGAGTACGGGCCCGACCTCGTCAACGACTACGTGCTCGATTTCATCGGACGGAAAAAGGGCGCCCCGTTCTTCGTCTACTATCCGATGATGCTGACCCACAGCCCGTATCAGCCGACGCCCGACAGCCCCGAATGGGATCGCACGCTGCAGGGCGAGGCGGCGAAGCAAAACGTGAAGCACTTTGGCGACATGGTTGAGTACATGGACAAGCTGATCGGCAAGGTCGTCGCACGGCTCGACGCGCTGGGGATTCGCGACAACACGCTCATCCTTTTCGTGGGCGACAACGGCACCGGCCGGGGCACGCCTTCACGGATGGGTGATCGCGTGGTGATCGGCGGCAAGGGCACAACGACGGACGCCGGCATGCACGTGCCGCTGATCGCGAGCTGGCCGGCCGGCGTGGCGAAGGGGAGGGTGTACGACGATCTCGTCGACTCCACGGATTTTCTGCCGACGGTGGTCGAGGCTGCGGGGGCGAAGTTGCCGGCGGGCGTGAAGCTCGATGGCCGGAGCTTTCTCCCGCAAGTGCGAGGTGCGAAGGGACAGCCGCGTGAGTGGGTGTATTCGTGGTATTCGCCGCGGCAGCAGGCTAACCTGACGGTGCGGGAACTCGCCTTCAACCAGCGCTACAAACTCTACCGGACGGGTGAATTTTACGATCTGACCAGCGACCTCGCGGAGAAGAGCCCGCTCAAAGTGGCGGCGCTCTCCGGCGAACGCGCCGCAGCCGCCAAGCTGCTGCAAGGCGCGCTCGATCAGTTCGCGACGGCGCGCGATCCGAAGCTCGATGCGCTGGGGCTGAAGTCGATCGAGGGCAAGAAGGCGAAGACGGGGAAGAAGAAGTAGGACGTCGGCGCGTTGGCAGTGGTTTGGGCCGTGCCCCTGCCTGACTCTTCGAACGTAGAGACCAATCGGTTTGCCGTTGGGCCCTGGACGGAGTTTGAACGTGGAGAACCCAGCGCGGCGAAGCCGCAACCAAACCCAAACCGCCAAACCATTGGCCGCAAAAAGGTACAAAAAGGCGCAAAAAAATTCCCCGGAGGACCCAGGCAGGCGGATCTGGATGCGCAGGGCCCCTTTTTGCGCCTCTTGTGCTTTTTTGCGGCAATTGACTTTGCAAGAAATTCCTCGCGGCGCGCGAGGATTCTGAAGGATAGCAGTGCGGTCTTTTTTCGAGACTGCGCTCGAAAAAAGTGGCGTGCTTCGCACGCAGCCGGATTTGCACCACAGAGACGCAGAGGACACAGAGAATACCGCCTGCCGAAAAGCCCGGCCAAGGCTACTCACTGACGGGGTGAAGCACTTTC
>SXSC01000183.1 GCA_005792355.1 Opitutaceae bacterium | reverse complement strand
GGGAGTTGATTCTTGATGGAGTGCCACCGCGCCGAAGACACCCTCGAGTCCCTCGAAGGGATTGGCCGGGCCTGGCGCACGTCGTTCGAACACGTAATCGCAATCCTCTCCGGCGACGATCACGGAGTCGCCACGGTCTGCTGCCTCGCGCGCCTTGCGGAAACTCCGCTGGAACTCGGTGAGCGTGGTTTTCATGTGAATCTGACAATCTGATAGGAGGCGTGGTGTCAACCGAATGGACCCCTTCGGATCGGTTGCAATTGCTTGCGCACATCAGCAGCGGCGTCGCCCGCCGCGCCTTCCCTGCGGGCGGCGCCGTCACCCTTCGCCCGGTTCCGAGCTCGTCATGCACGGGGGACGAGGAAACCCTTGCGAAGGAAACGCGCAGGCAACAATCTCCCTTCCAGTTCCCGGCCACCCGGCCGGCCAATCCTGCCTTTGTTCTGAAAATGCCACCTCAAGCCACTCGAATCCTTGGTCCAAAAACCCTTCGCTGATGAATCGTAGAAACCTGCTGAGACTGATGGGGGGGACGGGAGCGTTGGCCGCGTTTGGAGCTGCGCCGGCCGTGGCCCAAAATCGGAGGTCGGAGATCCCGGTTGATCTCTCCCCGCGCCAGATCGGCAAGATCAAGATCACCAAGTGTGACACGATCATGACCGGCCGCGATGTCTTCGTTCGAATCGAGACGGATGCCGGCATCGTGGGCTACGGTGATGCCACGAACCACTTTCTGCCCCGCAGCGTCGAGGGAATGCTCAAGGACCTTTACCCCTACGTGGTCGGGGAGGATCCGCAACGAATCGAATACATCTGGCAGAGCTGCTTTCGACGCCGGTTTCAGCGGGGTGGCCCCTCCACGGGCAGCGCGATCGCCGGCATCGATCAGGCGCTCTGGGACATCAAGGGCAAACTGGCGGGCATGCCGGTGTATCAATTGTTGGGCGGTCTGGCGCGGACCTCCGTGCGGCTCTACAGCGGGATAACCGGCCTGACCGCCGCGGAAGCGGCCAACCAGGCCAAGGAAAAGGCGGCCCGCGGCATCACGGCCGTTCGTTTCCGGGCTTTTCACAGCCACGACGCGAAGGACTTTCACGACCACCAGACCGCAGTGTACCAGCAGATCGAATACCTAGAGGCGATCCGGGCCGCCGTCGGTGAGAATGTGGATGTGATCCTGGAAGTCCACGGACGCTACGATCCGGTGTGGGCGCTCAAACTGTTCGAGCTGGCGAAGCCCTTCCGGCCTTTCTTTGTCGAGGATCCCATCCGGCATGAAAACCCCGAGGCCTTGAAATGGTTGCGGGAACACACCGACCTCCCGCTGGCGATTGGCGAACGGTATCATAGCAAGTGGGATTGCCGGGAAGTGATCGAGAAGCAGTACGTCAACTACCTGCGCCCGGACGTCAATCACTGCGGTGGCATCAGCGAGATGAAGAAGATCGCCGCCATGGCGGAGGTCTACTACATCGACCTCGTGCCGCACAACAATGCCGGGGCCCTTGGTTCCGCCGCCACCCTCCATGCCTCCCTCGCCATCCCGAACGTCGCGATCATGGAAGCGGGGCAGATCCTGGCCGACAACCCGAGCACCGCGGTCGTGAAACCGTTCCCCACCGTGGTCAACGGCTACGCACTTCCACTGGAAGGTGCGGGCCTGGGTGTGAGCTTCGACGAGGCGGCGGCGGCCCGCCTCCCGTTCATTGACCAGGCGCGTGAGCCGCGGCTCAAGGCGAAGGATGGTTCGGTGAGAGATTTCTAGAGACCGGCGGCTGCCGGTTCAGCGTGATCGCCGCGGTGGCGGTGGGAGGAATGGCTCTCCCTCCGGGGAGGCCTGGATCGCGTTTGCGCTGCCGAGAATGGAAACGCGTTAGTGCAGAACGCAGCAACCGCTTCGTGCAACCCGGACCGGCTGGATCACGCCGAATGGAACCCAGCCCCTAAAGAACCAGTTTCCAACCAGCGATTGGTCAGAACGATTTGCTCAATTCCAAGTTCCAGGTCCGGCCTACGGCCAGGTTGCCAGTCACACCCGGGTTGTACCCGAAGGCGCCGGAAGCCAGGGGCGGCTCCCGGTTGAGGACATTGACAATGCCAATCCGCACCTTCGTCCGGCTCAGCCACTCGCGACCGGCGGCGGGAAACTGGTAACCCAGGGACACATTGTAGGTCAGCGTTTCCCCCATGACGTAACGGTATTGGTAGGCTCCCGCGCTGAATTGCTTGGCGAGATAGCTGGGTTTCCCCAGCGACTCATAGACCGCCGCGGTCGTCGTGGCACCCGTGTCCGTGGATTCGCCCGCGTAATACGCGCCCAGCGAACCCGACCAACTGCCCTTGCGCCAGCCAATCGTGCTGGTCCCCCGCCAGCGGGCCGCGCCGCCGACATCGAGGCTGTCCGTGATGATCGGCGCCAGGTTCGTCGGCAGGAGCGTGTTCTTGGTCGTCATCAGGTAGGCCCAGTCGGAATTCAGGGTGAAATTGCCGAAACGATTTTGGGGCATGACGTAGGTGAGACCGAAGTCCCAGCCTTCGTCGAAGCTGGTCGCCAGGTTCACGAACGGAGTGTTGTCGGAGAACAGTCGCCCGACCACCGCCTGCTGGTTGGCGGGAGTCCTGGCGTTGTAGGCCGCGAACGTCGCGATGTCAGCCGCCGTGGGCGCAGAGCGGACAATATCAGGGTCGCCCTTGTAGTTGGCCGTGCCGCTGCCCAGGTCGATCGCACCGATCGCCCTGCCCGCGGCGAGCTGGGACTTGACATAGGCCTGCAGGAGCGCGGTGTCGCTGTTCGCCACCTGGTTGGAGCTGCGCTGCCCGACGAGGTCGGTACGGGTGATCTTCCAGTAGTCCGCCGTGAGGCTCAGGCCTTTCACCAGCGGGACGTCGAGGACGACGCCCCAGGTGCGACCCTCGGACTCGGCCGCCTTCAGCTTGGCATTGCCGCCAAAGTAATTGCGAATCGGGTACGCGCCCTCGGCCGTCACCGGGTTCCGGTAAAGATCGATGCTGCCGGCGCCGGCGGTGGTGGTCCAGCGCGGCGAGGTATAGAGCGCCGCCAAGCTCGGGGCCATGAAGCCCTCGTTGTAAGAGGCCCGCAGCATGAGCTGCGGCACCGGCCGCCAGTTCACGCCGACCTTTGGTTTCGTGGTATTGCCGAAATCGCTGTACTGCTCATGCCGGGCCGAGGCGGAGAGTTCGAACGTGTTCACGAGCGGAAGATTGTTCTTCGGCGCGGCGAGCGGCAGCACCGTTTCCACATAAAGGCTGGTCACGTTGCGATCGCCCCGGACGTCCGGGCGCGGCGGATGGAGGAGGAAGTCGTTGTTCAGCGGATCGAGCCCTGCCACGTTGGTCGGATTGTCGCCGCTGAAGGGCGGACGCAGATCCTGCAGATCCTCGGTGCGGTACTCGGCACCCGCGGCCACGTTGACATCGCCGGCCCAGAGCTTGAACAGCCGGCCGCTAATCCGGAAATCTCCGCTGATTAGGAGGCTCTGCGCATTGCGCGAGAAGGTGTCGGAAAAACTCTTCACGACCGCCTCGGGGTTCTTGTAGGGCTGGTCGGCCACCACGGCGTTGCCCTGTACCTTGAAGGTGTAACCGAAGGGGTTAAAGGCCGCCGCGTCGGTGCGCGCGACCGCCTGCTGGAAAAGGCTCTCGCGGACGTTCGGGTAGCCATTGTCCTTGCCCTTGACCCGATTGTAGAAGGCGGCCGCTTCCCACTTCCAATTGTTGGCCAGTTTGCCCTTGAACCCGGCCGCGAGGCGAACGACGTCCGCCTCCGTCTCAACGTACTCCCGGCGCAGGTCGGCCACCGTCAGCGCGGTCAGGCCCACCGTGCGGGGAGCGCCGACCAGGCGGGCCGTGCCGCCGGCGCCAGGGGCACCCGCCACATCGTAGAACCTGGACCCGAACGGATTGTAGGGATTGTCGATCGACATGACCGCCACGGCGTCCGTGTTCGGCGCATTCAGCGCCACCGGCTGGCGGGCAATCGTGGACTTCGACTTGTAGTACGAGAGATCGCTGAACGCGGTGACGGTGGGCGTGAGCTTGTACTCCAGCGTGGCAAACGAGTTCGCCCGGTGCGTGCGCGGGGCCGCCATGCCGAATTGATTTTGATCGAGGTAAAACTCGGGATTGGTCGCCCGGGCGGGCGTCGTCGTGGTGAAGCCGGGGACGCCATTGGCGAGGTGGAAGAAATTGTTCGTCGTGCTGGTCCCGATCCGGAACGTGGGATAATAGCCACGATTGACGCGGCCATCGAACTGGCTGCCGAGCACATTGAACGGCGCCGGCGCGCGCGCCGAATTGTTCGAATTGTTGGAGAAATTCCGCGCCGACAGCCAGATGGCCTCGCGGAAGAGATACTCCGCCGTCACGACGACGCGGCCCTTGCCGCCCGCGAAGTGCCGACCGAAGGAAATCGAGGCCTGGGAGTTGCTGCCGCCGCTGCCCTCGGGATCGCCGTAGCGCAGGATCAGCTCGGTACCGACGAAATTGCGGCGCATGACGTAGTTGACGACGCCGCCGACCGCATCGGAACCATAGATGGCCGAAGCGCCGTCGCGCAGGACCTCGACGTGATCGATGCCCTGGGTGGGGAGCTGGTTGATATTCACCGCCTGCGAGAGGCCGGCCGTCATGGGATTGATCGCCATCCGGCGGCCGTCCACGAGGATCAGTGTGCCGGTGGAACCGAGGTTGCGCAGGTTGATGTTGGCGTTGTCTCCCCGCGCGCCGGACGAGCCCAGGCGTGTCTCGTTTTCCGGCAGGTTCGTGATCTGCGGGAGCGACGTCAGCAATTCTACCGGCGTAAAGGCCATGCGCGTGTTGATGACATCCAGGTTGAGGACTGTCACGGGGACGATCTTCTCCATGTCGAGGCGCAGGATGTTCGAACCGGTGACGACGAAGCTTTGCATGGAAATCACTTCGCCTCCGGCCGGAGCGTTGGGATTGCGGGGAGCGTCTCCAGCGCGAACGGCCGGCAGTGCGAGGGACAAGGCGCCGGCGACAACGCCAGCCGCAAGGGTGCGGGGGGGAAGCCCAAGGCACCGAGAGGGAGCAGGGATTTTGATCATGATGGGGTAGTCTGAGTGCGGTTAATGAGGATGGCTGGCGCGGCACAACGCAAGCGGCTTTCCGAGGGGAATTCATGGCCGGCGCAAGTCCGGTGGAATTTATTGATCGGAAACTGGATTTTCAGGGGGATCGGATCCGGGAGGGGTTTCCCGAAAACCGTTATGACGCCAGTTCGGGGAAAACTACGATGGCAAAAAATCGGTAACACCGACGGGAAGAGCTTGCGATGAGCGGCGGGTGCGACGTGTGCCGTTCGAATCGTGGCGATTACTTCCAACCGCAAACAGCAAGGCCTGACCCTTTCGGATCGGCTCGCCCGTCGGCGAAACCAAGGAGTACGGCATCAACCTTTCGACCCTCCACGACAAGATCAGCCTGCGCCTAAACTTCTTTGAGACGACGGTGAGGGGCGCCTCGGGCGGCTCCAGCAACATGACCACCTGGACCGTCACGAGCATCAACAACGCCGCCGCCAACTGGGCCCGGGAGGGGAACTTCAATCCGCTG
>SXSC01000182.1 GCA_005792355.1 Opitutaceae bacterium | reverse complement strand
GGCCAAGGAGATCCTTCGCCGCCAGATCTGGCAGGTGGCAGACTACTGCGGTGTGCAGATCGTGACCTACGTGATCCTCTCGAATCACTTCCACGTCTTGCTCAACGTGCCGCAACAGGTCCCCGTGACCGACGCCGAACTGCTGCGCCGCTACAAGGTCCTGTATCCCACGCCCACCAAGTACCAATCCGCACGCCTCGCCGTCGTTGAGGCCGAGCTGGCCACCAATGGTCCGGAGGCGCTCGCCTGGCGACGGCGCCAGCTCGCTCTGATGGGCGACGTTTCGCAGTTCATGAAATTGGTGAAGCAACGATTCTCGATCTGGTTCAACAAATCGCACCAGCGTTTCGGCACGCTGTGGGCTGAGCGCTTCAAGAGCGAACTGCTGGAAACCGAGAATCGGTTGAGGCAAACCATCGCCGCCTACATTGATCTCAATTGCGTGCGCGCCGGACTCGTCACCGATCCCAAGGACTATCGCTTCTGCGGGTACGCGGAAGCGGTGGCGGGAGGTGCGGCGGCCCAAGCGGGCATCCGCTCCGTGACGGGTGGCCCCGAATGGGACGGGGCACAGGCGAATTACCGCGAGGTGCTCTTTGGCACCGGAGCCGGCGCCCGCGAGGGGGCCGCGACCATTTCCGCAGCCGATCTGCAGCGCGTGATCGACGAAGGCGGTCGACTGCCACTTTCAACCGTCCTACGCTGTCGGCTCCGATATTTCACGGATGGAGGCGTGCTGGGCAGCCGGGCCTTTGTCGAGTTGCAGCTGGCCAAATACCGGCAAAACACCGGCCGACGTGAGCGCACTGCGCCGCGTACTTTGCCGGCGTGGACGGGTTGGGGCGATTGGGCGACTCTGCGCGGGTTGCGGCAGCGCGCGTTCGGTCAACCCTCGTAGAGTCCACCGAGAGGCGCGAAGAGCGGCGGGCAGATTGCAGGCGGCGTGCACGGCGCATTTACCGGCAATCGTTGTGGGCTTGCGGAGCTTTGGCCCACAACCGCCGCCGAGTGAGCTGGAGCTTCCCACGCGCTCCTCCTTCGAACCGCACCCCACCTTGTAGCGCCAACTCGGCGCTGCATTCGCGGCGAAGTGCGCCGCTCCTCGAGTGTTCTCAAGGGTGATTGCAAAAGGGACAGGTCAAATATTGGACCTGGCGGCCAAGGGCCGGCGGCTCGTCGACTGCTACGCCGAAGCGCCGGTGGGCGGACCCCCCGCGCAGTGGGCGCAACACGGCACGCTTTACTTTTTGGACGATTTGTTCGCTCTCGTATCGATCGCTGAATCCTGCGGCCCGAGGTGTTTGACTCGTTCACCCATCTCAGGCCGCCGCCGCGGCGTTCGCGGATTCGAAGGTCAGCGTTCGGCTTGTCCCACCCACCTTATCATGAAATTGCCAATCAAATCCTTCCTGAGTGCCGCCGCCCTCGTGGCCGCCTGCGCCGTCCCCGCTGCTGCGGTCGAGTGCGGCCGGCCGGCGCCGGACTTTACTTTCACCGATCTCTCCGGGAAAACGCGGAAGCTCTCCGACTTCCACGGCAAGGTCGTGGTCTTGGAATGGCTCAATCCAGCCTGCCCCTTCGTGGTGCGGCACTACCGCAGCGGAAACATGCCGAGCACCCAGACGCTGGCAGCAGCGGATGGCGCGATTTGGCTGCAGGTCAATTCCACGGCGATGGGCGATCTCGATGCGGCAAAATCAATCGAATGGCAGAAGAAGCAGGGTGTCGTCGCGACGGCTTATATCCGGGATCAGAGTGGAAAAATAGGCCGGCTCTTCGAAGCTCAGACGACACCGCACCTTTACGTCATCGCGAAAAACGGGACGCTCGCGTACCAGGGAGCCATCGACGATCAGCCGAGCGCCACCCAGGCCAACACGATGTCGGCACACAACTACGTAAAGGCGGCGCTCGCGGCATTGAAAGCCGGCCGGCCGGTGGAGAATGCCACGACCCAGGCCTACGGCTGCGGCGTCAAATACGGCGGCGACAGCTGAAACGGGCCAATCTCAATCCGACTCGATCGCCTTTGGGACGATTACAAGATTCAGGAACCCTTGGGCTCAGGGGATTCGAAACCGCGGTGATCGGGAAAGGACATGAATCGAAAGAGTTATCATTTCACTTCGCGGCCGGTTTTCTCTTGAATCGCAGGCGGACCAGCAGAAGGAAATAAAGGGACAGGTCGAATTCGGCGCGCCGTCAGCGGCTCGGTTCAAGCTTGAAGATCAGCCCGTCGAGGATCGCATCGGCCTGGAGTTTGACCCGCTGGCCGGGTGGGGGCGCCGGTTGTTGCGTGGCCGCGAGCGTTGCCTGCTGCCGCTTGAAGTCGGCGCTGCCGGTCTCCTGGGCCGCTTTCAGCAATGCCTCCTTCACTTCGTGAATCGCGCCGCTGTCGGTCAATTCCTTGGCGGTGCCGGCGCGACCGGCGAAGCGGGACGTCAACGCGTCACCGACCCACACGCGCCAGCTGTCGTCGTCGGCGAAATAGACCGCGAGCGCTCCCTCCCGCGCCGTGCCGAGTTGCTGCGCAAGGGCCCGCATGAAGGCGCCAGGTTGCGCGTCCTCGGTCGCGGTGGGGGACTTTGACCGAAGGCGCGCAACGATCTTCAGCCCGGTGGCCCGCTCGAGATTCGCGAGCTTGTAGTTGAAGTACTTCGCGCGGGGCGGCGTGACGGGCAGGATCTTGTCCGGATCGTCGAAGTGGGCGGTGGGCCCCGGCTCGGCGGAGCCGGTGTACGTTCTGGTTTTGGCCGTAAGTTCCCTGACCGCGACTGCGTCGGCGCGGAAGGCCTTGGCCGCCGCACCACGGCGGAGAATCGCCACCGTCATCGCATCGTCTTGTTTGACCAGAGGCAGCAACTCGATCCCGCGCACGACGCGCCCGAAAACACTGTGGAGGTAGTTCAGGCGGTTGGTCTCGCGCAGCGTGAGGAAAAACTGCGAGCCATTTGTGTCCGGTCCCTGGTTGGCCATCGAGAGCACGCCAGCGGCGTCGTGGCGCAGCCCGGGGACGAAGGCATCGGGAAACGTAAAGCCGGGGCCGCCGTCACCGGTGCCGGTGGGATCGCCGCCCTGCACGACGAAATCGGGCACGACGCGGTGAAATTTCACGCCGTCAAAATAGGGTTTGCGCGGCGCCGGGCCGAGCGTGCCCTCGGCGAGGCCGACGAAGCTGGCGACCGGGAGCGGAACTTTTTGGAAATATAGCTCGCAGGTGATCAGGCCGCGCGGGGTGCCAATCTCCGCGTAGATGCCGTCGGGCAGCGCGGCGGGCGCGGCGGGGAGCGGGGAGCCGGGCGCCAGGAAAAGGAACGCGAGCAACGGGACGAGGCGGGTGAGCGGTTTCATTTCGGGTCGGTTTGATCGATGAGGCGGGAGACAAATTCTTCGGCGGCCGAGTACAGCCGCACCTGGCGCTGCCGGTTGGCGGCCTCGGGCGAGGCGGCGGGAGTCTCGGCGCGCGGGCGGGGTTGGAGCACCGGAGCCGTCAGGCCCGGCGGGCCGCCGGCGGTGACCCATTGATCTTCGCCCTCAAAGTAGCAGGCGAGGATCGTGCCGGCGGGTGCAGGCAGCCGGGCGAGCAGCTGGTCGGCAAAGTGTTGGGCGGTCTGCCCCGCCGGCTCGGGCGGGACCGCGTCAAGCAGTCGCACGTAGAGGTGCCGGCCGGTGAAACGCGCGAGGTTGGCGAGCCGGTTTTCGAGATACTTGGCCTGCCAGGCCGGAGCGCCGCTGTTGAAACTCGTCCGGTCCACCAGGTGCGGCGGCTGATGCCGCAGGGCGCGCCCGAGCCGCTGTTGGAACGAGATCTCGTCGACGGGGAAGGCCCCGGCGGCGGGGCCGTGGCGGAGGATTTTTATCGTCATCGCGTCACCGCGCCCGATGCGGGCGGGCACGTCGCCGCCGCGGATCACGCGGCCGAAGATGGCGTGATTGTAATCCAGATACCGCGGTGCGCCCAGCGTGATGAAGAACTGGGAGCCGTTGGTGTCGGGCCCGCTGTTGGCCATCGAGAGTATGCCCGGGCCGTCGTGGCGGAGGCCGCCGGCGAACTCGTCGGGAAACTTGTAGCCGGGATCGCCACGGCCGGTGCCGGTGGGATCACCGCCCTGAATGACGAAGCCGGGTACGATCCGGTGGAAAATGACTCCGTCGAAAAAAGGTTTGCGCGGGAGCGGCCCGAGCGCGCCCTCGGCGAGACCGACGAAGCTGGCCACGGTCAGCGGCATTTTTTCGAAATACAGCTCGGCCGTGATCACCCCGCGCGGCGTGGTGATTTCCGCGTAGAGGCCGTCGGGCAGTGGCCGGGTGGGATCGCGTTTCGCGGCTTCCGCGGCGGCGGCGGCGCGGGCGAGTTCGGCCGGATCTGGCGGTGCCGGCGCCGGGGGCGGCGGCACCGGCGGGGGCGGGGGGCTGACGGAGACGCAACCGGCGCACAGCAGGAGCAGCAGCAACGGTACGGGGAGGCGGGTCATGCGGGGAAACGCTGCAATTGTGCGGACGTCCGCACAATCAATCTTTCACCCGCGTGAACCCGGAGCGGGCACCGACACGCCGCACCCATGGCGATCGGCCAAAAGAGCGAATTCCCCGGGGGGGGGCCGCCTTCCGGCCGCATCGTACCGGGTTCATTCTGACCAACGGTGCGGTGCGAAAAATCCGCGCTACGGCAGAAAAGAGCAGATATATTCGCAGAGACCAGTGCGGACGGCGATGGTGAAACCGCTGTTGGCGGGAACGTCGAACTGCGTGCCGGCGCCGTAGCTCGTCGCCTCCTTGCCGTCCTTTGGGATGACGGAGCACTCGCCCGCGACGATTTCCATGCGCTCGGCCGCCCCGGTGCCGAAATAATAGGAGCCGGGGCGGATCAGCCCAAGCGTTTTCTTCGACTGGTCGGGAAAGACCACGGTGTGGCTCACGACGTTGCCATCGAAATAGACGTTGGCCTTGGTGACGACGGTGACGCCGGCAAACTGGGTGGGAAACGAGGACATGGGAAACGGGGTGATGGCGGCTGCGCCGGAGCGAGGCAAGCACCGCGTGGCCCAAAAGCAGCACACGGTCCCCGCCAGCCAACCCGCACTGCGGGCGAAAATCGATTTCACCTTTTCGGCCTTGGGGAATATCCGGCCTAAGGCAGCTGCAGTTCCATGCCGGCGCGGAGCGGCTGGCCGCTGCCGAGCAGCGAGGAATTCGCGTCGTAAATCGTGCGCCATCGGTCGGCGGCACCGTAATACCGGGCGGCGATTTTCTCGAGGGTGTCGCCGGCCTGGACGAAATGAACGCGCGGCCGCGGGGTCGACCCGACCGGGGCGCCGGCGGCAGCCGACTCGCCTGCCCGCCGGAGTCGTTCGGCGTTTGTGCGCAGTTCCGCGGTCGGGGTTGCGTCAGCCGAGGGGGCCCGGGCGAGTTGGAGGGCACCCGTGCTGCTCGCCGCCGCTTCGCGGGCGCCCACGAGAGTGTCGGTGGCGCCGCGGTTGCTCTGGGCGAGGACGAGGTTGAGCTGCGTGCGGACGGCTTCCGCCATCTGTTCGGCGCGGGAGCGCGCCTGTTTTTGCGCGAACAATTCGATGTTGAGCTGGGCGAGGGCGTTTTGCGCCTGCTCGTTCTGCGCCGCGGAGGTCTTGAGCTGGCCGGCGAGCGTGACGTTTTCGGAGCGCGTGCGATCGACCTCGGTGCGGAGGCGGCCATTTTCTTCCTGCAGCTGGATGTTGTTGCGGAGAGAGGTCGCGAGTTTGTCCTCCAGTTCGAGGAGGGGCCTGGAGTCGACGGAGCCAGTGGGGCTCGCGGCCCGCTCAGCCTGCAACTTGGCGTAGCTCGCCCGCAACGCCGCCAGCTCGCGTGAGGATTCATTGAGCCGGGCGACCAGTTCGGTGGAGTTCGCCGCCCCGCCCAACTCCAGCGCCGTGCGCAGCGTGTCGCCTTCCTTGCGGGCGATCACGAGTTCCTGCTTCAAAATTTTGTGCTCGGTCGCGAGATTGGAGTAGGCGGCGGCCATCGCGGCATCGCCGCCCGCCGGCGTTTTTTCCAACCGGCCAAAGTGGACATAGCCGCACCCGGAGAGGAAGGCGGCGGAGAGGAGCACGATCGAGGCGCGGACGAAACTCATGCGTCGATAAATGTGGATTGGCCGCCGGGAGTCGAGGGCAGAGCCCGCGTTGCCGCACTCTTCTGCGGCGGGCCGCCACGGCCTGCCTCCGTCGAGCGAACACGCGAACCGGGACCCTTGCCAATCCTCTGGAAGATCGCCCTCGTGGTCCCGCCCCGCGTCCGGGAGGGACGATCGAGGGCTCCACCCGCCGTAATTTCGTTCTGCAGGGGAAATCCTCCTCCCTCGTACCACTTTCCTCAATACGTCCACGTCGTCGTGAAGCGGAGCTCGCGGGGCGCCACCAAATCGTAGCGGCTGTAGGCCACCCCGCGGCCACCCGGCAACGTGTAGCCGTCGGGCACCGTCGCACCCGTGGCGATGCGCACCGGGAGGATGTCGGTGTGGTCGAGCACGTTCGCGACATTGAGCTGAAACCGCACGCGACCCGGCAGCCGCTCGAACTTCCGCGTGTAGGCGATCATCAGATCGTTCGCGACAATCGGCTTGCCGGTGATTTCGTTGTTCTTGGAGTCGGAGCCAATCACATTGGCCGAGCGCCAGCGCCAGCCGCCGCCCACCGTGAAGCCCTTCAACCGCCCCTCTCTGAAATCATACGCGGTGAACAGGCTGACCTTGTGCGGGCGCAGTCCCCAGCGCTTCTCCTCGTCGTCGAGCTCGGCGTTGATCGTATCGACCAGGTTGTAGATTTCCTGCGCGATCGTGTTGCCGTTCGAGGTCGTCAGCGTCGAGACGTTGGCCGGCGGTAGCTGCGTTCCGAGTTCGAGCCACTTGGTCACCGCCTTGCCGGGCTCATAGGCGCTCGCATCGACGACGAACCGTCCGGTGGCATCCTGCCGCACGCCTTGCACCAACCGGCCGTCCACTTTTTTCAGGCCATACCAGTTCGCGATTTCGGCGCCCACATTTTTGCGGATGAAGTCGGTGTGGGAATAGTTGACCACGAGCCGCCAGTTTCGCGTCAGGTTCGCGGTGATCCGCGTTTCGTAGCCCTTGGACTGGGAGTCTGAAGAGGCCGCCGTGGCGGGCGGGTTCAAGCCGGCGTAGACCGGCTGCCACGTGCTGGCCGAATACGGCAGACCGGCGCCCACCAGCACGCCGGCAAATGCGTCCATCACGCGCGTGTTCCTGCCCGGGGCGCCGGCGAGCCCGTTGGTTGTGATCCGGCCCTGTTCCGTCGAGGAGAAATAGGCGAACCTCCCGTTCAACCGACCGTCGAGCAGGGTCAGGCCGATGCCGTAGTCGGAGCCGACGCCCTTCGGAGCCGGCGCCAGATCGCCATTCGGAAACGTCTTCCGCACGAATGAGGGCACGCCTTGGTTGGAGGAGCGATTCGCGACGAGCGACAGCCAGTCGAACACGTGCAGCACGGCGCCCGCCGTGCCCGTGAAGCCGGTCGCGCTCGTGGTTTTGCTCTTGCGACGATCGCGGTCCACCAGGTCGCCAATCACGGGATCATTGTAGAAGCCGAGCTCGATCACGTCGACCTTGTCCTGCCGGTAGCCGAAGGTGGTGACCAGCCGGTCGGTCAGAAAATGGCTCTGCACCGCGGCGAGCGCCGTCTTGGACTCCTGTTCGCCGCCGCTGTTGTTCGGCCCGGCGACTTCGTTGGCCCACGCCAGCGTGTAGGCCCGGCCATCGAAATTGATCGTCGAGGGCAGCGAGCGCCAGTCGCCGACCCGGTACGTGGCCCAGCTGCCCTCGGTGAGGTAGTTGCGCACGGTGATGCGGTTGTTCGTGTTGTTGGGCGTGGCGTTGTAGGGACGGCCCGCGAACGCGAGCCACGAGTTGGCGCGGATGTCGATCTGCTCCGTCTGGGAAACGAGCGCGGCGAAACGATGCCGGCCAAACCATTTTGATTTTGTGTCGAGGGCGTACGAGGCCGCCAGCCGCGTCTCGGCCACCTCGCCGACGTGGTCGTCGCGTCGCCACTCGCCATCGAAATAGAGCCGGCCGGCATAAGGATTGGCCGGGCCGCCAACCCCCAGCGTGCGGTTCGGATCGCCGCGCAACGTCGGGTCGTTACCGGTCATAAGCGTCACGCGGGCCCGCGAATATTGATAATTGCGCCCGAGGTTGAACACCAGATTGCGCGTGGCCTGCCAGTCGGCGGTGAGGGTATAGTTGCGGAGCGTCTGCTGGCGAAACATCCCGGGCCCCGCCGCATTGACATTGTTGGGATAGATCCGCGGATCACGCACCTTGAGCGCCGAGGCGGTTACGCCCGGCGTGCCGTCGGGCGCGCGGACGGCGGAGTTGTTGTAGGTGCCGGAGAGCAGGGTCCCGCGGGCGTCGAAAATCGTCCGGTCGTTCTCGATGAAGATCACTTTGTGGTTGTTGCCGGTGGCGGCGGTTTCCCGCGCGGTGACACCCAGGGCCAGCATCGGTGCGGTCGGAACCACATTGTTCGGAACAAACGTCACCGCGCCGACGCCCTTCGCGTCGCGGTTGTCGAGCCAGGCGAGCGCCTGGTCGGTTTCCACCGTGCTGCGAATCACCGCCGTGAGATCCCGGCCGACTTCACCCATCGCCGTCACCTTCAACGAGCGCGTGGGCCGGGCGGTGATCGAGGTGAAAATGCGTTTCTTGTCCTGGTAGTCGAAGGCGCGCCAGCCGCCGTTTTCCTGCAGCAGGCCGGCCACGGACATCGCCAGCCGGTCCGTCCGGAGCACTTTGTTGGCGTCGAGTTCAAAGCGATGCCGGTCAAACGAGCCACCACTGAAGCGCAGCGAAGCGCTGTCGCGCGCGGTGCTCGCGATTTTGGAGGCTTCATTGATTAGCCCGCCGGGCGCGCCCAGACCAAAGAGGATGCTGTTGGGACCGCGGTTGTCTTCATACCGTCCCACGCGGTAGGGATCAGTGGGAGTGATGCTGGTGAAATAGTCCGACCCCAGGCTCGCGGCGGCCCCGCGGATCAGGACCATCGGCGTCAGGCTCTGCGCGTTGACGAACGGATTCTGGCCGCTGCCCGACTGGTTCTCATTCGTGCTGATCTCCGCGTTGACCGAATACTGCACGAGCTCGCGGAGATCCGTGATCGCGAGATCGTCCAAAAATTCCTTCGTGAACACCGAGACGGAGCTGGCGGTGTCGCGGAGTGACGTATTGAGCCGGCTGCCCGCGAGTGTGTTCTCGGCCTGGTAGCCGACGTCGCGGCTCGTGTTGACCGTGAAGGGACTCAATTCGACCACTTCGTTTGGCGGGGGCGCCGGCGCGGCGGGCGGGGTGGGCGGCGTGATTTGGCCGGCCAGGGGACCAACGGTGAGGGCGAGGATGGAGAGACCGCTGGCCAGGCCGACAGGGTGAAGGCGTTTCGAGGTTTGCATTGGAATAAGGGGAACGGGATTCCCGGGCGGACCCGGCTGCGATCCCCCGGTGACAAGGCCAACTCGATTCGCGGTGGGCGACAAGCGGAAAGGCCCCCTCCGAGCCGGAGCGACTCCAATTTAGACCTGCGAGACACGAATGAAAACGGGTGCGCGGCGACGCCCGGGAACCGGCACTGGCTGGTGCTGTGCGCGGCTTGCTTGCTCTGAAATTCGTGTTTCTTCGGGTCCATGCGTGTTTTCTCGTCTGCCGCACGACGACGTCGAGCATCCGCACGCACCGCCGACCAGCACGGCGGAAAAAAACAAATCCCGTTTCCCAGCACGCTTGGCCCGGCGATAAACGGTCTCGGGCACACGGCGGCCGGCGTCGGGAATTTCTCACCACCCGATCCGCCGGACGAGTGACTGGAAGCGCGGGTCGGGGCGCAGATCGTCGAGCACCGGCCAGTTGGTCAACGCGTGGATGGCATAGTAGTCGCGCGGATCGAGTGCGTACTCAAGCAGGGCGAACGCCTGCTCTCCGCCTCCGAGCTCATGTTGGCGAACGGGAGCACCGCGACCGACCGGGAGTCGCCCCTGCGGGAACATCCTCAATCCGGCGCTTCTTTGATCGAGTATCCGCTTGCGGGAATGGCCATGGCGCATTGATTCACGCCCTCACCCCGCGCCTCCGGCGTTCAACCGGACACTGCCGTGGCTCGATGCAACCGCATGACCAAACAACCCAGGCTCCCAGGCCAACGAACCACCCTGCTGCGGATCTCCAAGCCGGCCGAACTCGCGCGGCCCGCCAAATTCTTTCCAGACCGCTCAAGCCAAACTTACGCATGACACCCAACGCCTCCCGTTCCCGTAGTTCGGCCCGCTGGCCGGCTTCCCTGCTCCTCGCCACGACCCTCGCGACGATGAGCGCCCAGACCAGGGTCGAGCCCGCTGCGGCCTCCGCCGCCGGAGCGACCGACACCAAGGCCGACGTGCTCAAGCTGGAGGCGTTCAACGTGTCCGGTTCGCACATCAAGGGAGCGAGCACCTTCACGGCGCCGACCCCGGTGCTCGTGGTCAGCTATGAAAATCTGCTCGCGGCGGCCCCGGTCAACATGGCGGAGGGCCTGAAGCAGCTCCCGACCATCGCGCCGGGCGGCGGGCAGACGAACGGCGGCGGCACTGGCAACAGCAGCGCCAACTTCCTCAATCTCCGCGCGCTCGGCGTGACCCGCACGCTCACCCTGCTCGACGGCCGGCGCTTCACGCCCAGCGGCCCGACCGGTCAGATCGACGCCAATCTCATCCCGCAGGGCCTGGTCGATCGCGTGGACGTCGTGAACGGTGGCGCCTCCGCCGCCTATGGTTCCGACGCCGTGGGCGGCGTCGTGAATTTCGTGCTCAACAAGGAATTCACCGGTTTCAAATCCGACATCGTCTGGGGCCAGGCGCAGAAGGGCGACAACAAGGAATACAAAGGCTCCGTCACCTACGGCACCGACTACTTGAAGGGCCGCGGTCATCTCGTCTTCAACGCCGAGTACGCCGTCAGCAAAGGCGTGAACGGCGACGGGCGCGACCTGCGCCGCAACGAAACCAACCAAATTCCCGAGCCCGGTAACACGACCAAGGTCGTGCGGGCGACGGACATCCGGTCGCCCTTTACCACTGGCGGCCACATCATCACCGGCGCCGGCGGCACCGCGGCCAACAACGCGCTGATTCGCGGGATCAAGTTTGGCCCCGGCGGCACGCAGAGCCCCTACGACTACGGAAAACTCTCGACCACCATCGGCACAACGAACGGTTTTCAGAGCGGCGGCGACGGCTTCCGCATTGGCACCGCCCAGGAGATTGTGCGCCCGCTCACGCGGAAAAATCTGTTCCTCCGATCCGATTTCAAGCTGCTCGAGCACCTCACGCTCTTCGCCGAGGGATCCTACAGCGAAACCCTGATGGATCAGCAAAACAGCCCGACGACGCACCTGCTCACGATCCAGCGCGACAACGCCTTCCTGGCCCAGGTCGCCCCCGATCTGGTGGCGCGCCTGACTTCGCTCGGCGTCACCTCCTTCACGATGAACCGCCTCACCCTCGAGCGCGGGGTGACCGAGTCACACGTCAACGACAAGAACCGGCGCGTGCTCATCGGGTTCAACGCCAGGCTCGGGGATTGGAACTGGGAGGCTTCCTACCAATGGGGCACGAACGACATCAGCATCCCGATCACCAACAATCTGGTCACGGCGCGGATGGCGGTGGCCGCCGATGCGGTGTTGGTCGGCGGTCAGATCGTCCCCCGGGCCCTGGCGGCCAATCCCGGCGCCGTCGCCTTCAATCCTTTCGGCGCGGGGTCGCCGTCCCGCGCGGCGCTGGATTACGTGATGGGCACGACACAGTTTGACGAGACTTCGTCACAGGACGTGGCGGATACCAAGATCACCGGCAACCTCTTCTCCCTGCCGGCGGGGCCGCTGGCGGTCGCCGCCGGGGCGCAATGGCGCAGCCTCAAGTCCACGACCAAGACCGACGCGCTCTCGATCGCCAACGGCTACCGCCTGGCAAACAATCAACCGTTTTCGGGCGACTACACGATCATGGAGGAGTTTGTCGAAACGCAGGTCCCGGTCGTCAAAGATCTCCCGCTGGCGAAGAAGGTGACGGCCAGCCTGGCCGGGCGGCACACCCATTATTCCACGAGCGGCGATGCCAACACGTGGAAAGCGGGCGTGGTCTGGCAGCTCAGCGCCGATCTGCGCCTGCGCGCCTCACGCTCCCGCGACATCCGCGCCCCCAATATCAACGAGCTGTTCTCCGCCGGTCGCCAGACCAACGGTAACATCAACGATAATTTTCCCGGCGGCACCGGCCTCACGTTTCAAGGCGTGCCCAACCTCAACGTCGGCAATCTCAAGCTCAAGCCCGAGGTGGCCAACTCCACCGTCGTGGGCTTTGTCTATCAGCCCGCCTGGCTGAAAGGGGCCAGCTTCGCCATCGACTTCTACACGACGAAAATCACCGACGCCATTTTCGTCGCGGGCGGGCAGGAAGCCGTGCGCGAGTGCGATCTCAACCCGGCCTCGCCGCTGTGCGCCTTCGTCACGCGCGGCCCGACCACGGCCAGCCCGCGCGCGGTGATTCGCACGCAGACCTCGTCGGTGAATCTGAACTCCGAGCTCTCCCGCGGCGTCGACTTCGAGGCGAGCTACCGCGTGCCGCTCAATTCCTGGTTCGCCAACGCCCGGCCCGGCAACCTGACCGTCCGCGCGATCGCAGGCTACATCGACGAGTATACCCGCGTCTCGCCCCTCGCCCCGACGATCAATCTGGCCGGCAACGGCATCGCGAATGCGGCGTCGGGCACCTCCGCGATGCCGCACATCCGCGGCACGCTGTCGTTGAATCATTCGCGCAACGCGTTCGCGACCTTCGTGCAGATGCGCTACATCGGCCGGATGACCTGGGACAAGAACCGCATCCTCGGGGTGACGACCGACTACAACAACGTCCCGTCGACCGCGTATTTCGACGGCCAGTTCGCCTATCGCCTGCCCACACTGCGCCAGCGTTGGCAGACGGAAATCTATCTGAACGTCGCCAATCTCCTGGACCGGGCGCCGACCTACGCGCCGCGCACGGGCGGGGCGACGCCGCTGCCCACCGATCCCGGATTGTTCGACCAGGTCGGCCGCATGTTCCGGGTCGGCGTGAAGACGCGGTTTTGAGCACAATTTCGGCCTCTCCTCACTGCTAATTTCCGTGCGCGACTCGGAGACTCATCACGAAACATGTTCGGACGGCGCTGCTTGGCCAGCGCCGTGCGCGAAAAACGGCGGAGACGAAGCGCCGCCCTCCGAGGCCTCCCGTCGCCGGCGATCTCCGGCGCTGACCCTCCTCGCCCTGCTCACCAGTTTCTCCCCGCCCTTGGCCGCCGCGGAGATCACTGGAACGGCCCCGGCCGCGGGCCACGCGGATTCGTCGCCGCGTTCGCCGATCGAGCTGCGCGACCGTCCCGTCCTCGGCGTCGACACCGCCCCGATCGTCGTCGTCGAGGTCGCGAGCTTCAAGTGCACGCACTGCCGCGCCTTCCACGAGAAGATTTTCCCGACCCTGCGTGCGCAGTACATCACTCCGGGCAAGGTGCAGTGGGTGGTGCTCAACGCCTCGGATGAGAACGCCGACGAGTTTACGAAAATCTTCGCCCTCGCCCGCTGTGCGCACCGCCAGGGGAGGTATTGGGAAATATTGGACGGTCTTTTTTCGGTGGCCCACCGCGGCCCCGGCAAGCTCGAGGAGCTCATCTCCCGGAGTCCGCACCTCGATCGGGATGAACTCGCGATCTGCCTGCGGGACCACCCGGTGCGCACCGCCCTGGCCGGCGATTTCGCGCACTACGCGCGGCTCAAGATTCGCGGCACGCCGACCTTTCTGATTTCGAAATCCGGCGCGAACGGGCGGCGCACCGCGACGACGATCGCGGGCGCCCAGACGCTGGAATATTTCCAGCGGGTGCTGGATGAAATGCTCAAGGCGCCATGACGCGGACATTTCACAGTCATGCGGACACCGCTGAGCGGCGCACCGCGGAATTTGAACAGAAGGCAACAAAGAGAACGAAGCGTCGTTCGTCCAGGAGCGGCGGTTGCCCAACCGCGAAAGAACCGTTGGCCGATCATATTTGGAGGGTTGGGCAACCGCCCCTCCTTTGGCTTGCCAGCCGTAGGTTGGTTGCAGGCGCGGACTGCCTTGGGCAAGGCTCGGTCTAACCATGCGCGCCAGTTTTGATGATTTGCTGAACACGCTCCGCGCCGTGCGCCCGGGGCGGCTGATCGTTCTGCTCCTGGCGTCTGTGGTCGCCGGGCTCGTGAGCGACTGGTTCCGGCGGGAGCAACGCCTCGTGTTCCCCCGCCCGCTGCCGGTATTCCGGACGACGTTGCCGACCCGATGAAATCAGCGACCACGAGTTCAAATCGAATGGCCGGACGCATCCGCTTCGTCCTGCGCTGGACGCTGGGCGCGATCTTCCTGGCTGCCGGCTCACTCAAGATCGCGCACCCCGCCGGGTTTCATGCCGACCTGCTGGCCTACGAGGTGGCCCTGCCGGATTCCGTGTTCCGTTGGATCGCCGTCACGCTTCCCTGGCTCGAGGCCATCTCCGGCGGCGCCTTGCTCGCGGATTTTTGGCCGGAGACCGTGCGCGTGCTGGTCGCGGGGCTGTGCTGCGTCTTTGTCGTCATGCTCGGACAGGCGGTGCTGCGGGGCCTGGATTTGCAGTGCGGCTGCCTGGGCGCCGGCACGACCGGTTGGTGGAATCACCCGGCGGCGGCACTCGGACGCGCGTCCCTCCTGCTCGGGGGCGCGTTGTGGTTGCTGGTGCAGCCGAGTTCGGCGCGGACCGCCCCGGCGTCTTCGCCCGGCGACGACCTTTGACGCTCTCATGACTTTTCAAACCATCGGATTATTGACCGACCGACGGGTGCGCCAGGAGCGGCCATCGACGATCATGGTCGGCAAAAACAGAGTTGGCAAAAAAAGGATGTTCTCGGGCCTTCGCTCCCGACGTTGAGCTTGCCGAAAGAACTTCATCCCCACTGGTTCCCCCTCTTTTTTGCCAACTCTCTTTTTTGCCCCCTCATGCCTATGCTAATATCGATTCGGATTGTGCGTCCTTGCGACGATTTCGGGCGCGCAATCCTCGGGTCACAGGGGGCGCAGAGGACGAGCCAGAGGACACAGAGGAAATGCCTTTCTCTGGGTCCTCAGATTGGACCTCTGTGCGCTCTGTGGTCAAAATCTGCGCCTTTGGTCACGGCCCTGAGCCGCGGTGCGAAATGTACCGTCTAACCGCGTCGGCCCGAATCTTCCCTTCCATGTCACGCTCTGCCGATCATCATCCCACCATCGAACCGGAAGCGTCCGCCGTCGGCCCGGGCGCGAGGGCGTGGCGGGCGCTGCGCCGGATCTCGCTGGCGCAATGGATGCTCGTCGCCGCCGTGGGCGGGATCGCCTTTGGTTTCGCCGCGCCCGGCATCGCGCCGCACCTCAAAATCGTCAGCGATATTTTTCTCCGCTTGATTCGCGCCATCATCGCGCCGGTGCTTTTCGGCGTGCTGGTGCGCGCCGTCGGCGGCATGGGCGGGATGCGCGATCTGGGCCGGCTGGGCTGGAAGGCGCTGCTCTTCTTCGAGGTCGCGACCACCCTCGCGCTGCTGCTCGGCTGGTTCACGGCGGTGATTTTTCGCCCGGGCGAGGGCGTCACCCTGGCCGCGACGGCGACGGTGGCAGTGCACGCCCTGTCGTTCACGGAGGTGCTGCTGAATGCGTTTCCCACCAGCATCGTGGATGCGATGGCGCGGGGCGATGTGCTGCAGATCGTGGTCTTCTGTTTTCTTTTCGGGGTCGCGTGCCTTTCCGTCGGTGAAAAGGCGCGCCCCGTGCTCGTGCTGGCCGAGGCCGTGGTCGCGATCGCGTTCCGTTTCACCCACCTGATCATGTATCTGGCGCCCGCCGCGGTGTTCGCCGCGATGGCGGGCACCGTCGCCTCGGGCGGGGTTGGCGTGCTGGTCGGATTGGCCCGCCTTTTCGCGGCCGCGTGGGGGGCCGAGTTGCTTTTCCTGTTCGCGGTGTTCGGCGGCTCGCTCGTCGCGTTTCGCGTGCCGCTCCGGCGCTTCGTGCACTTCGTGCGGGAGCCGTTTCTCATCGCCTTCGCCACGACGTCGAGTGCGGCGGCGCTCCCGCAGACGCTGGAAAACATGGAACGATTCGGCGTACCCAACCGGATTCTGGGCGTGGTCGCACCGCTCAGCCTCAGCCTGAACTTGTGCGGGAGCACCCTCTTCCTGGGCCTCGCCACGCTCTTCGTCGCGCAGGCGGCGAATGTTCACCTGTCGTTCGATCAGCAGTTGCTGATTCTCCTCACGCTCAAACTCACGAGCAAGGGCGTCGCCGGGATTCCGCGCGCCAACTTCGTCGTGCTCACGGCGCTGTTCCAGAGCTTTGGCCTGCCGCTGGAGGGTCTCGGCCTTCTCCTCGGCATCGACGCGCTGATCGACCCGATCCGCACCAGCGTCAACGTCGTCGGCCACTGCGCCGCACCCGCCGTGGTGGCGCGCTGGGAGGGGGTGGCGTTTCCTTCGCACCGCGAGCCCGCTGCCGGCCCGACGCCGTAGCCCGGAAAATTCCGAACGCGGCAACCGCAACGAGCCTCCATCCGGCGTCGGTCCGGGCGGAGGCAAAAAGATGGCGGGTAAGAAATGCAAACCAGGTTGCCGCTGATCCCATCGTTCTCGTTCTCATAGTCGTTCCTCGTTCTCGCCGGATTGAGAGAACGATTACGAAAACGAGGGACGAGAACCCAGCGCGGCGGGCCGCAACCCGGCCAAACCGGAGTATCCGCTTGCAGGAAACGGCATATCACCTTGATTCACCGCCTCACCTGATCCCGCCCCTCCTGCGTTCACCCGGTCACGGCCGCGGCTCGATTTCCAAGCCAAACCAAACATCCCAAGCTCCCATGCCCACCAACCACCCTGCTCGCTCCCTCCGTCCCGGCCGAACTCGTCCCGCGCTCGTCCTTGCCCTTCTCGCGCTCGTCCCGGGCCTCGCCGCGCAGACCGCGCCCGAGCCCAAGCCCGCTGCCGCTGCTGTTGCCGTCCCCGCCGCTGCCGAGACCGTCATGCTGTCGCCCTTCACGGTCGCGGCCGATGCCGACCGCGGCTACCAGGCGCTCAACACGCTTTCCGGCACGCGCCTCAACTCGAAACTCGAGGACCTCGGCGCCTCCATCACAGTCGTGACCAAGCAGCAGATGCAGGACATGGCCGTGCTCGATCTGAACGACGTGTTCCTCTACGAGGCCAGCACCGAGGGCACGGGCAACTACACGCAGTTCACCCCGAACCGCAACGGCGGCATCATCGACGGCACCGCCAACGATCCAGCCCGCGCCAACCGCATCCGCGGCGTCGGCAGCCCGATCAGCGGCAGTGGCGTGAACATCGCGGTCGGGAATTTCTCGAGCAACAACAAGATTCCGATGGACACCTACAACATCGATGCGGTCGAGATTTCCCGCGGCCCCAACTCCAATCTCTTCGGCCTGGGCGCGGCCGCCGGCACCGTCAATCTCGTCCCCTCCAAGGCGAATCTCGTCCGCGCCAGTTCCAGCACGGCGATGCGCGTCGACAGCGAAGGCGGCCACCGGCTCGCGATCGACTTCAACCGGCCGCTCATCGCGGACAAGCTCGCAATGCGCTTCGCCGCGGTCGACGAATCAAAGGGGTTCACGCGCAAGCCGGCCGAAGAGGAGATCCGGCGTTATTTCGGTGCCATCCAGGTGCGGCCCTACCGCCAGACGACCATCAATGCCTCTTTCGAAAAATATGACAACTTCTACCGCCGGCCCAACTCGGTGACGCCGCGCGACACCACCTTCGAGTGGAAGGCCTCCGGCAGCCCGACCTTTGACCCGACGACGCAGATGGTGAGCTACGCCGGCGGTCGCACCGCCGGTCCGTTTGTGCAGGCCAACGAAAACACCCTCCTTCCCCCCGGCTTGATGGCCGGCAACAGCTACGGTCGGCTCAACGCCTGGATCGACAACGCGGGTCTGCAAACGATCACCGTGGGCCGCACGGCGAGTGCGATCACCACCGGGATTCCGTCCCCGTTCACGGCCAACACCAACGTGCGCTACATCCAATCCGGCACCGACATCTTTCGCCGCAAGGCCAACCCGTACCCGCTGTTTTTCGCCCCCGCCACCGCGGACAAATCGATTTACGACTGGTCCAACACCAATTTCGTCGCGGCGAACTTCGGCCAGGACACGGCCTCGACGCTGCGGGTCGAGGCTGAACAGATCCTGCTGAAAACGCCCTCCAACCTGATCGCGGCGCGCGCCGGCTTCCTGTATCAGAAATTTTCGCGCTTCAGCCGGAGCATGATCGATAACACCGACACCGTGCTCTACGTCGATGTGAACTCGAAGCTCCTCGACGGCCGCGCCAACCCGAACTTCCTCCGGCCTTTCGTGGAGGCGATCGGTCCGTTCGACAACAATAACAACGAGATCACCGACACCCAGAACGCCGACCTCGCGTATCAGTTTACGCCCAACAAGCTGCCGTTCTGGCTCTCCTGGATCGGCACGCAGCGTTTGGCCGCGCACGGCGAGGTCAACCGCAACAGCGGAGAGAACTATACCTACGGCTACTGGGTCGCTTCGGACAACCCGTGGGTGAATCGCGCCAACCGCGTCGGTGGCAGCCAACTCTCCCAGCGCTATTATCTCGGCGACAACCAGGGGCAGAACGTCGACTACGGCCCCTCTACGCTGCGCGACCTTTCCGGGCGGCAGAATCTGTACTGGTTCAACAACCTCTCCAACCAGTGGGTCAACGAGTCGATGGAGGTCGGCAGCCTCGGCCGCACGGCCACCGGCCGGTCGCGTGAGGAACTCCGCACGCTCTCGATCACCGGCCAGAGTTATTTCCTGAACGATCGGCTCATCACGACCGTGGGTTTCCGCCGGGATCGACGGCGCACCCGTAGTTCCGGCACCGCCCAGATCAACCCGGCCACCGGCCTCGTGACTTATGAGAACTACGCGGTGTGGGGTCCGTGGACCGACGATGCCGTCGGCCCGCTCGGCGCCGCGACCCGCGCCTCCCAGCGTGGCGACACCAAGACGTACGGCGCGGTGCTCCGCCCGTTGCCCTGGCTGAACCTCTACTACAATCGGTCCGACAGCTTTTTTCCACAGGTCGTGCGTTACGCGATGGATCTGAAGGGTGTTCTGCCCAACGCCAAGGGCGAAGGCACGGACTACGGCGTCAGCTTCACCGCCCTGCAGGGCAAACTGAGCGTCAAGTTGAACCGCTACGAGGTGAAGGAACTCGGCAGCCGCGCCGGCGAAATTGGCACGATCGGCAACCGGACTTTCCGCCTGGAAGGGCGCCCGGAAGGAAACGGGATTCGCGACGCCAACGGCTTCTATCCATGGGCACTGAACCTATCCAACAGCCGCTTCGCCGCGCAGGGCATCACGCCCACCGCGGCCCAGTCGGCTGCCGCCACGGCGCGCATCATGGGCGTGACCGACGACTGGATGACGACGTTCCTGAGCGCCGGCCCGGCCCAGCCGCAGACCAACGGTTTGTCCGACGTGCTCTCGAAGGGCTACGAACTTGAGGCGACGTACAATCCGACGAAGAACTGGCGGATCAAGTTCACCGGCGCACAGCAGATCGCGATCGACTCCCGGATCGGCAACGAGATGTTTGATTACTGGCAGACGCGCCTGCCGGTCTGGACCACCGCCAAGGACGACCAGGGCCGGCCCTACTGGACCACGGTTCCGGTCCTCGGCGGCGACACCCCCGAAACCGCCTACTACAACGGCCTGATCTCCCCGTATCTTTTCGGCGTCGCCAACGCCGGCAAGCCGCGCACGCAGGTCCGCAAGTATCGCTGGAACACCGTGACCAACTATTCGTTCACGGAAGGCAGGCTGAAAAACTTCAATGTCGGCGGCGCGGTGCGTTGGGAGGACAAGGGCTCCATTGGCTTCCTCGGTGCGGCGCCCTCCAAGCTGCCCGGCAACTTTTCCGGCGTGATCCTCGAACTCGATCCGAACAAACCCGTTTTCGATCCATCGCGTTTCTACTTCGACCTGTCGGTGGGCTACCGGATGCGCCTCTTTGGCGACAAGATCCGCGCCAACGTTCAGCTGAATGTCCGCAACGCCTTCGAGGGCGGCCGCCTGCAAGCCGTGGGCGCGAACCCCGATGGTTCGATCTTCGCCCGGCGCATCGTCGACCCGCGCCGCTTCATCCTGAGCGCGTCGTTCGACCTCTGATTCGGGTTTCCCGCCAGGCTCCCGCCTGCGTCCCCCTGCACGGGACGCAGGCGTTTTTGCGCACGACCGGGCCGCAACCCGCCGCCGGGCAGGCAAGCCAAATTTGAACTTCAATCCTTGGCACAGCAGGCAACGAAGGGAACGGAGGCGAACGACACTTCGTTCTCTTGGTTTCCTTCTGTTCAAATTCCGTGGTTTGAAAATATTCCTGCCAACGGAATCTTCCTACCCTCCATCCGGCGATTCTTGGTCGTGCCCACAAGTGGACGGTTCAACGAGGTGCGTAAGCCTGCGCCAGGATTGATATTATCCGTTCTGGATCGCCCCGATCACCGGGCGAGCATCAGGGCCGCCCCGCGGGCACGACGACCGTGCGCACGGCCGAGTTGCTAAACCCGTCGAGTTCGTCGAGCACCCCGTTGATCGCCGCCGCGTCGAGCGGCACCGTGCGGGTGACGATGCGCGAGAGATCGAGCGCGCCCCGGGCCGCGAGCCCCAGCAACTCCGGCAATTCCGAAAAAAGATGATCCGATACCCCGATAATCTCCGCCTCGCGGTTGATCACTTCGTGGTACGGTGAAACCTCCAGCGGCTGGTCCGTCAGCCCGGCGAGCGCCGCCCGGCCGCGCGGCGCGAGGGACTGCACCGCCTGGCGCATCGTCTGCGGGAGACCGACGAGTTCGACCGCGACATCGACACCGCGGCCGGCCGTTAACGCCCGAATCTGTCCGGCCGCATCCGCCGCGCCAGCATCGATGGGAATCGCGCCGAACGTCGCCGCGAGCGCGAGTTTCGCCGGCGAAAGATCGACCGCGTACACCGCCGCGGCGCCCAGCGCCCGGGCGAGTTGCACCGCGCTCGCGCCCAGACCGCCGAGGCCGAAAATCGCCACGGTCTCGCCGGTTGCGAGCCGGGCCTTGCGCAACGCGTGCAAGGCGGTCGCCGATGAACACATCATCACGGCGGCGTGCGCGAACGAAATCGCCTCCGGCAGCGCCACCAGGCTTGCCGCGGGCACCACGACAAATTCCGCGAAGCCGCCGTCGCGGTGTTTGCCGAGCATGCGGCCCGTGCCGCAGAACTGTTCGTGTCCGCCGCGGCACTCCGCGCACGCGCCGCACGTTGTGAGATAGTGCGCGCACACCCGCTCGCCGGCCGCGAAGTGAAAGACCGCTGCACCCGCGCGCTCGACCGTGCCCGCGACTTCGTGGCCGAGCGTGACCGGCGTGCGCGTCGGCGAAAGGCCGGCGCGGTAGTGGGCGTCGGAGTGGCAGATGCCCGCGGCCCGCACGCGCACCAGCACCTCGTGCGGCCCCGGGTCCGGCACGGGCACCTTCTGAAGCTCGAGCGGGTGCCCCGTCGCGACGAGGCGGATGGCGTTCATGCATGCTGAGACGGTCATGGTGGGGCGAAGCGAACGCCAAGATCGCCCGGAAAGCCATTCGATCCGGGCGCCACTCCCAATCGCCGGACGCCCAGCCAGGACGATTCCCAACGCGAATACCGCAACCGGAGGATTTCGGAGATCGTGAAATCGGGCAGCGGGCAATTGGATCGACCCAAGGCCGGGGGGCAAAAAAGATGGCGGGTGAAATAGGGGATCGGTCAGAACCAGCCCTCTCCCCATTTTTGCCCTGTGCCCTCTGGGAAAAAAATCTGCCGGATGAGTTGGGATTAATACGGGCCAGCCTGCCAGACCCCTGTCAACCGCTGCACTCATCGATGATCTGAGTTTGCGCTGCGCGTCATTCGTCTCACGCTATTCCCCATGTTTACCGTTCGCCGCATTCTGTCTCTCGTCGCGCTCGCCCTCTTCGGCGGCGCGCTGATCGCTCCCCGGGCCGTCGCGCAGCACCAGGTCAAGGCCTCGCTCGTCGCCGCCGATGCCTCCATCCAGCCGGGCAAGCCGATCAACGTCGCCCTGCGCTTCGTGCACAACCCGCACTGGCACACCTACTGGATCAACCCCGGCACCGGCCTGCCCACCAGCCTCGCCTGGAAACTCCCCCCCGGGTGGACCGCCGGGGAGATCCAGTGGCCCGCGCCACTCGTCTTGCGCGACAAGACCGGCAACGTCGTCGGCAACGGTTATGAGGATGAACTCTACCTCCCGGTCACTCTCACCCCGCCCGCCGATCTCAAGCCGGGCGGCAAAGTTGATCTGAAAGCCAGCGCCGACTGGCTCATGTGCGACGAGGTCTGCATTCCGGGCAGCGCCGAGGTCGCCCTCTCGCTGCCGGTCTCGGCCGAGCCGCCGAAACCCGATGCCCAGTGGGGCGAGAAAATTCGCTCCACGCTCGCCCGCACTCCCCGCGCTGACCCGGCCTGGAAGGTCACGGCCTCGCGCGCCGGCGCCACCATTACGTTGGCCGTCACGTCCGCCACCGGCGCCGCGCCCGCCCACGGGCCGCAGGGCCTGCACTTTTTCGCCGCCGATAATCTGGTCGCCTACGAATTGCCCCAGGTGGTCACTCCGGACGGACGCGGTGGTTTCGTGCTCGCGTTGCCGGTGGATCCGGCCGCCCCGGCCGACGCAAAGAAACTCGTCGGCATCGTCATCGCAAAAAATGGCTGGCGGGCCGACGGCACGCTGCCGGGGCTGGCGGTGGATACCGGTTTTTCCGCCGGGGCCCCGGCCAAGACCGCCGCCACACCTTCAAAGTCAGCCGCCGGTGGCGGCGGCCCGGCCGCCGCTCCGACCTCGCCCGCCGGCTCGCTCGCCGGCACCCTGCTGCTCGCGTTCGTGGGCGGCCTCATCCTCAACCTCATGCCGTGCGTCTTCCCGGTGCTCGGCATCAAGATCCTTGGCTTCGTCAACCAGGCTGGTCACCAACGCAGCAAGATCGTCACGCACGGCCTCGTGTTCACCGCCGGCGTACTCGCCTCCTTCTGGACGCTTGCCGGTGTGCTCGCGGTGCTGCGCGCTGGCGGCGATCAGCTCGGCTGGGGGTTTCAGCTGCAGTCGGCTCCTTTTGTTTTCTCGCTCGCGGTGCTCCTCCTCGTCTTTGGCCTGAACATGAGCGGCGTCTTCGAGTTTGGCCTGAGCGCCACCGCCGTCGGCGGTGAACTGCAAATGAAATCTGGCTACGCCGGCTCGTTCTTCACCGGCATCCTCGCGACCGTCGTGGCCACGCCGTGCAGCGCGCCCTTCCTCGCCCCCGCGCTCGGCGCCGCCCTCGCGGTCTCGACCGTGGAGTCGTTCGCCATCTTCACCAGCATCGCCGTCGGACTTTCCGCGCCCTATCTCCTGCTCTCAATCTTTCCCCAGGCCGTGAAGGTGCTGCCGCGCCCGGGCGCGTGGATGGAGACGTTCAAGCAATTCATGGCGTTTCCGCTCTACGGCACGGTCGGCTATCTGCTCTGGGTGCTCGCCGCGCAGACCAGCGAGGAGGGTTTTCTCAACACGCTGTTCGGTCTCGTCCTGATCGCGATGGCGGTGTGGATGTACGGTCGCTGGACCGCCCCCGGCGCCTCGGCCGGCCGGGTGCGTTTTGGCGTCGCGAGCCTGGTGCTGATCGGCGTCGTCGGTTTCTGGCTTGGCTGGCCTCGGCCGGTCGCGGCGGCCACCCCCATCGCCGGCAGCGTGCCCGCCGTGGTCTGGGAGGCCTGGAGCCCCGAGGCCGTGGCGAAACTGCGCGCCGAAGGCCGCCCCGTCTATGTCGACTTCACCGCGCGGTGGTGCGCGACCTGCCAGACGAACAAGAAAATCGTCTTCGCCTCCGCCGACGTGCTGAAGTATTTCGCGGAAAAGAAAATCGTCACGCTCCGCGCGGATTGGACGAACAAGGACGCGCGCATCACCCGCGAACTCGCGAGCTACCAGCGCTCCGCGGTGCCCTTCAATCTCATCTGGATGCCGGGCAGGGACGCGCCGGTGATTCTCCCGGAATTGCTGACCCCCGGCACCGTGCTCGACGCGCTGAAGAAAGGGTGATCGATCGCGGGCCGGCGGATCATTGCATCGCGCCGCTTCGCCGGGTCGGCGTGGCCTCGCCGCGCTGGGCCCGCAGCAATTCGCGGCGCAGCCAGTCGAGCGCCGCATTCACGGCGCGAATTTTGATCGTCGAACGCGGCCCCGGATAACTGAGCTTCTTCGCCCACACCCCCGCCGGCGTGAACAGCCCGATGAACATCGTGCCCACCGGATTGCCGTTCGTGACCGCACCCGTCTCGGCGGCACCGGCGAAGCCCGTCACGGCGATCGCATAATCAGCCCCGAGCGTTTCCGACGCCCCCGTGGCCATCGCCACCGCGGCCTCCTCGCTCACCGCCCCGTGCTGCAGCAACAGGCACTCCGGCACGTCGAGGAGCTGCATCTTGGCGTCGTTCGAGCAGCACACCACGCCGCCGGCGAAAAATTTGCACGCTCCGCAAACCTCGGTGAACGCCTGCGCCAGCAGGCCGCCGGTCGCGGTTTCGACCACGCTCAGTCTTTTTTCCCGGGCGCGCAGCAGCTCCGCGCAGACGTGCGCGAGCGAGTCGTGACCGGAGCAGACAAAATCGTCGCCGAGCAGCTGAACACATTCGGCCGCCACCGCCTCGAGCTCGCCGGCCGACAACGCCCCGGTGGGTGAACTCAGGCGGCAGTCCACCGCGCCTTGGTGGGCGCAAAACGCCACGCTGAGTTTTCCCCCGGACCGATCGAAGATGGGCTGCAGTTTGGTTTCGAGCGCGGACTCGCCGATTCCGGCGGTGCGCAACTGCACGTACGCTTCGCGGGCCTGCAGCAACCCACGCGCGGCCAGCCGTGGCACCACCTGGTCGAGAAACATCGGCTGCAATTCATTGGGCGGACCCGGGAGCATGATGAGCACTTTGCCGTCCTGCTCGACCCAGAGACCGGGGGCGGTGCCGTGGGCATTGGGCAGCACCTCGCCGCGATCAAAGACGTAGGCCTGCTTCAGGTTGTTGGCGGTCATCTTCCGCCCGAACTTCACAAACCGCTCCTCGATCGCCCGCTCGATCAGCGGATCAAAAATCAATTTCTGCCCGATCAGCCCGGCGATGACCTCGCGCGTGCGATCGTCGCAGGTCGGCCCGAGACCACCGGTGGTGATGATCACCTCGGCCCGCGCCCAGCTTTCGCGGAACTGGGCGGCGATGGCGTCGGCCTCGTCGGTGATGGTCACGTTGCGTTGGAGCAACGCCCCGCGGCGCCCCAGTTGGGCGCCGATAAAAGTCAGATGACCGTTGGGCGTGAGGCCGAGCAGCAGCTCGTCGCCGAGGGTGATGAGCTCGTATCGGACCGTGGCGACGGAGGGGGGTGGCGTGGTGCCAGCGGTGTGGTGGACTGAAACCATACTTGCGGGAGCGGAAATTAGGCGGATTCTGCCAAAATGCCAGCGATGAGATTAGAACTCGTGCAAACGCCTGAATGAGCGAAGCCCCGCCCACCGCCCTGAAGGAGAAAGTCCGCCGGCTGCCGGACCAGCCCGGCGTCTACCTGATGAAGGACCGGCTGGGTCGGATCATCTATGTGGGCAAGGCGCGCAGCCTGAAGAAACGCGTGTCATCGTATTTCCAGCGCGGCCGCGCCCGCACGGTGAATCAGCCGAAGATCCGCGCGTTGATTGAGCTCATCGCGGACTTCGACACGGTCGAGGTGAAATCGGAGCCGGAGGCGCTGCTGCTGGAGGGCAAGCTCATCAAGCAGTGGCGGCCGCGCTACAATACCGATTTCACGGATGACAAACGCTTCCTGCTCGTGCGCGTCGATCTGGGCGAGGAACTGCCGCGCTTCCGGCTCACGCGGTTGAAGAAGGAGGACCGATCGCGCTATTTCGGACCCTTCGCGCACAGCGGCCTGCTGCGCAAGACCCTCGCGCAGATGCGGCGGCAGTTTGGCATTTTGCTCGCCGATGGCACCCCGCAGAAACTCCCCGACGGCACCTGGCGCCTTTATGACGACGTGCGCGAGGAAATCTACGGCACGGAAAACGCCGTGACGGCGGAGACGTATCGCCGGCGCGCGGACGCCGCCTGCACGTTCCTCGAGGGCAAATCCCGCGAATGGCTCGAGACGCTGCGCGCCGAGATGACCGCCGCCGCCGGGAAGCGGGAATTCGAAAAGGCGGCGGAGCTGCGCGATGTCGTCTTCGCCCTCGAGCGGACGCTGCAGAAGACGCGCCACTTCGAGCGGACCGATCCGACCCGGCCGGAGGGTGCGGCCGCCGCGCTCGAATCCCTGCAAGTGGCGCTGCACCTCTCCGGGCCGCCCCGCGCGATGGAGTGCTTCGACATTTCGCACATCTCCGGCACGTTTGTCGTCGCGTCGATGGTCCACTTTGCGGACGGCCGGCCCGACAAGGACAACTATCGCCGCTTCCAGATCAAGAGCTTCATCGGCAACGACGACTGCCGCGCGATGGAGGAGGTCGTGGGCCGCCGCTATCGCCGGCTGGCGGAGGAGCAGAAGCTGTTCCCGGATCTCGTGGTGATCGACGGCGGCCGCGGGCAAATCGGCGCCGCGCTGAAGGCGTTTCTCGCTCTCGACCTCCCGCCGCCGCCGCTCATCGGCCTCGCGAAGGAGCACGAGACGATCATCTTCCCCGACGGCCGCGCGCCGCTCAAGCTCCCGCTGAATCATCCCGGGCTTAATCTGCTGCAGCGCCTGCGCGACGAAGCGCACCGCTTTGCGAACACGTACAACGCGAACCTGCGTTCGAAAAAGATTCGGGAGAGCGTGCTCGATGATTTTGCCGGGCTTGGGCCCGTGCGGCGGGCGGCGTTGCTGGCGCGGTTCGGGGACATCGACAAACTCCGCGCCGCGACGGCGGAGGAGATTGCCGGGGTGGCCGGCTTCGGCGGAAAACTCGCGGCGGAACTGCGGGCTTACCTGCATCCGTAGCCACGCGGCCCGCGTTGACGCCGGGCCCCCGGCCCCCATGTTCCCGGCGTCCCCCCTCCGCCGATGTCAAAGGTCTTCCAGTACAAATACAGCGCCACGCTCCGCCAGAAGGTCGCGCGTTTCAAGCGCCAGCTCCGTCGGAATCCCGCGACGCGTTGCCCGCCGCTCGATCACGAAGGACTGACCGCCGCGCGCCACGCCGACTTCCGACGCTCCCCGCGCCGGGGTTGCCGTTGACGTGCCAGTGTTTATGATCCTCCTTTCCGCCGGGCTTCACGCCACGCTTCTCTGCGTAATGCTGACCGCGGGGGCCGCCGCGGCCGACGCGCCCCGCACTTTCCGCGAGGCGACGCCCGCGTGGCCCGCGCCGACCCGCCCGCCGGCGGGCGCACCCAACGTGCTCATCGTGCTCTGGGATGACGTCGGCTTCGGGCAGTTTGGCTGCTACGGTTCGCCGCTCTCCACCCCCACGGTCGATCGCCTCGCCGCCGGCGGCCTGCGCTACACCAACTTTCACGTCAACTCCGTCTGCTCGCCCACCCGCGCCGCCCTGCTCACCGGTCGCAACGCCCATGCCGTGGGCGTCGGCCACATCGGCGAATACGCCAACGGCACGCGCAACAACCTCGGCGGACCGCACCTCGCGGCCGGCACGATTGCCGACTATCTTCGCGCCCAGGGCTACGCCACCGCGGCCTTCGGCAAGTGGCATCTCGCGCCGATGGCCGAACTCAACGACGCGGCCAATTCAACCTATTGGCCGACCGGGCGGGGCTTCGATCATTTTTACGGTTTCATGGGCGGCGACATGAACCAGTTTGCCCCGGAGATCTTTTCCCACCGCGAGCGCGTGAAGCCTCGCGCCACGCGGCCCGGTGGCGCGGAACCGTATTTCCTGGATGCCGATCTCTGCGATCGCACCATCGCGTTCATCGCGCAGCATCGCGCGAGCGCGCCGGAACGGCCGTTCTTCACCTATCTCTCGCTCGGCGCCGGCCACGCGCCGCACCACGCCCCGCCCGAACTGCGGGAGAAATGGCGCGGCAAATTCGATGACGGCTGGGACGCCTACCGCGAAAAAACCCTCGCGCGACAAATCGCCCTCGGCCTCCTGCCGCGCGGCACGCCACTTCCTCCGGCGAATCCCGGCGTGAAAGCCTGGGCCGATCTCAACCGCGACGAGCGCCGGGTGTTCGCCCGTTATTACGAATGCTTCGCCGCGTGCATGGAAGCGGCCGACCGCGAACTCGGCCGCGTCGTCGACTGGCTCCACCGCGATGGCGCGCTGCGCGACACGCTGATCCTCCTGCTCTCGGACAACGGCGCGAGCCCCGAGGGCGGGCCCGAAGGCATCTGGAACGAGCTGCGCCTGTTCGCCGCCAACCAACCCGGCACTTTTTCCGCCGGGGCCGCGCGGATGGACCAACTCGGCGGCCCGTGGACGTATCCCACGTATCCGATCGGCTGGACGCAGGCGGGCAACACGCCGTTCCGTCGCACCAAGGGCAGCGTGCACGAGGGCGGCGTGCGCGTACCCTTGATCGTCCACTGGCCCGCGCGCATTTCCGAGGGTGGGGCGCTCCGCGGGCAATTTCATCACGTGGTCGATCTGCTGCCGACGATCCTTGAGGCCGCGCAGGTCGCCGCACCCGGCGATTTCGCGGGGCGCGCGCAACTCCCGCTGGCCGGGGCAAGCTTCGCTTACACCTGGCCGCGGGAAAATGCGTCCGCACCCACGCGCCGCGCCGCGCAGTACTTTGAAATTCACGGCCACCGCGCGATCTGGGAAAAGGGCTGGAAAGCCGTGACGTTTCACGATTCGGGCCAACCGTACGCCGAAGACCGCTGGGAACTCTATCACCTCGACGTCGATCCGACGGAGAGTCGGGATCTCGCCCGCGCTCAGCCCGATAAACTGGCCGCGCTCTTGACGGCCTGGGAACGCGAGGCGCAGATCCACGACGTCTACCCGCTCGACGATCGTCGGGCCGGGCCGCGCGACATGATCCGTCCGTCGTGGAACGACGAGCGCTCGCGCGTCACGTACGTCCCGCCCGTCAGCGGCCTGCACAAATTCACCGCGCTGGAGCGTCGCCATCGCTCGATGACGATCACCGCGCGCCTCGCCGCGGGTGGCGACGGGGTGATCCTCGCGCACGGCGGCCGCTTTGCCGGCTATGCCCTCTATGTGCGCGCCGGCCGGCTGGTCTTCCATTACAATTACGCCGGCGAGCAACGCACGACGGTGGCGGCGACGACTCCGCTGCCCGCGGGCGGCAGCACCGTGGTCGCGGATTTTATCCTCACCGCAGACGGCGGCGCCGACCTCGTGTTGCGCGTCGATGGTCGCGAAGTCGGTCGCGGCCACGCGCCCGCGGCGATGACGGGCAACATCAGTCACGAGACCTTGGACATCGGCTGCGATCTCTACACGCCGGTGAGCGAAGACTACGAGACGCCCTTCACGTTCCGTGGCCAAATCATCGACGTGACGATGGAGACCAGGCTGCCGCGTTGAGTCGGCGCGCTCGCGAGCGCGAGCCGCAACCCTCCGCCCGTGATCGCGGGTACGTCGCCCAGCAGAGGGCGGGGGTGCGCGGGATTTGCTTATTACTGGCTGTTTCCTTCCCGGGGGAGCGATTCAAGTTTCCTCATTTGCCGCTTTCTGTCCCGCTCACGAGGTGTTCGCGATCGATCGAAGATACGAAGAACTGGCCAACCGCCTGACTCACGGGCTGGGTGCGATCCTGAGTGTCGCGGGGCTGGTGCTGATGGTGGTTTACTGCAGCCGGTTTGGCGATGCCTGGCAGGTGGTGAGCACGGCGATTTTTGGCACCTCGCTCGTCCTGCTCTATACGTTCTCGACGCTCTACCACAGTTATCGCGATTTACGGATCAGGCAGGTCATGCAAAAATTCGACCACGCCGCGATCTTCCTGCTGATCGCCGGCAGCTACACTCCGTTTCTGTTGGTCACGTTGCGCGGCCCGCGGGGGTGGGCGCTGTTCGGGGTGGTGTGGGCACTCGCGTGCATCGGCGTGGTGCTCAAGTTTTGGCTGGCGGGGCGCTACCGGCTGGGGTCAACGCTCATCTATGTCGGCATGGGCTGGCTGGTCATGGTCGTGATCAAACCCCTGGCGGCGGCGTTGCCCTCCGGCGGGCTCGCGCTGCTGGTGGCCGGCGGTGTTTGTTACACGGGTGGAGCCGGCTTTTACCTGTGGAAACGCCTGCCGTATCAACACGCCATCTGGCATCTCTTTGTGCTCGGCGGCAGCGCCTGCCACTGGGCCGCGGTATTTTTCCATATCGTGCCGCGGGCGGGCTGAAGGCTCCGATATCCTGACGACGCTTCGTTTCACTTCGGCTTTTCAGGTCCCGGGCCGAGGGCGGCAAAGACGCTCGCCTCGTCGAGGGGCGCGCCCCGATGCAGCGACAGGCCCCGCTCCGTCCAGCGCGCGACCCACCACTCACCGGGGCTCGTCGCGACGAAGCCGTAGTTTTTTTCCACCGGCCAGATTCCCGCCGCCGGAGTGCCGTCGACCGCCCGCGGCTGCGACAGGAACAACTCCGTGATCGTCACATTGACGCCGCCGAGATTTAGCTGCCGGCCCTTGCGCTGCGCCGCCGCGTCGTAGGCGGTGAAATTGGCCGGGGGAGCCACGGGTTGCAGCAGGTGCCACTGGCGTGTGCCACCGTTCAGGCCGTTGATCAGCAGGGCGGAACCCTGATTCTCGCCCGTGAGATGGTATTCATGGCGATCGTATTTTCCGGCAATGCGACCCACCCCCACCAGGGCGTGCCCCCCAATGGTGTAGGTGCGCGCGCCCAGCACCCCGCTCGTCCCATTGGTGAGCCGCAGGGTTGGCGCCGTTTGCGACGGGCGGCGGACGGTCGCCTGACCGGCGGCTGGCATCGTCGGCTTGCGCGAAAAACATGAGTTGGCGGCAATCAATCCGACGACCGCCAGTACCGCGAGGACGATGCCGGTCGTCTGCTTGCCCGGGGATTGCGACGACCCGGAGTGGAGCTTGGTGGTGCGAAAGCCCGGAGCTCCCCGCGGCAGCCCGAAGGCTGTAGCCACCACTTCGGCCGGTACGTCGCGACCCTCGTAGAATTCGATTTCGTTGCCGGTCCAGCTCGCGACGATCATGTGGTCACCGGCGTCGGCGTTGAAAAAGTCGGCGAGATCCCCGACTTCGACGCCCTCGGGAGCGGTGCCCTCGATGTGGTGGACCGTCGAGCGGTCCACCAAGGTGATGGGAATCGCGGCGCCGCCGAAACTCACCCGGTCGCCGACCTTTTTGACTTCCGCCTCGGACACCGGCATCGGCTGCCGCGGCGTGAGCAACTGGAAAAGTTTCCACTCGGGGCCGTCATCGGTTTCCTCATACACGAGTGTGCCGGAGTTGCCGGCGCCGTCGACGAGGTGGTATTCGTTCCAAAAAAAACGTTCGCCGCCGACCTCCACCCCAAGCACCACGCGCCCGGCCACCGTCACGGACCAGCCGTGCAGGGTGCCCTTGGCGCCGACGCGGAGCGGAGTAGGATTGGCGATGCTCATGGGATGTAATGCGGCACGAACCGGCTGAGGTTGCCGGTGATGCGGCGCGTGTCTTCGCGGAGGCCGAGCCCCGCCGGTTCATGGTCGACAATCCACACGCCGCATACCGGGCGGTTGCCGTCGAATTCCGGGAGTTCAGCCGTCGCCTGGAAGACCCAGCCTTCGCGGCCATAATCGCCGTCCGTCTCCTCGACGGCGACGCCACCTTCGACCCACGTCACGTTGGCGCCCTCACGGCTGAGCTTGGGCTTGCGCACATGGCGGGCGGCCAGCGGCGCGGCCGTCTCGTACGCGGGCAGGAGGTTGGGATGCCCGGGAAAGAGCTCCCAGAGGATCGGCAGCAGGCCCTTGTTGCTGAGGAGCATCTTCCAGGTGGGCTCGATCAGTTGCACCGCGTCGTGCGCAAGGTGCGTCGCAAATTCCTCCTGCCACAACCACTCCCAGGGGTAGAGCTTGAAGCAGTGGGTGAGCGGCGTGCGGTCGAGATCCACGAATTTCCGCTGCGCCGCATCCCAGCCAAGGTCGTCGATGTACACCGCGCGTGTGGCGACACCGGCCTGGGCGCAGGTGTCGCGCAAATAGAGCACCGTCTGCTCGTCCTCCGGGTTGTCCCGCACGCTGCTGAAGTGGATCGTCGTGCCGGCCCAGCGGCGCCACGCCTCGATCAGGCGTTCGTGGCTGGAGTTGAACTGATCGGCGGTGGGATGGGTTTCCTGAAGCCAGAACCATTGTGCGACGGCCGCCTCGACGAGGGCCGTCGGGGTGTCGGCATTGTACTCGAGGAGTTTGGGCGGGCTGGCGCCGTCGAACGCGAGATCGAAGCGGCCGTAGAGGCTGAAGTCATCGCGTTCCCACGAGCGCAAGATGGCCGGCACGGCGGCCGGCGGAATCGCGAGGCGATCCCACCAACCGCGGGCGATGACCTGCTCCGCAGCATCGATGCAGAGATAATGGAGCGTGTGGGCGGCGCGCTCGAGCACGGCGATCTCGGCGGCGTCGAACTCATAGCAGGCGGACTCGTCCCAATAGGGGCCGTCGTCGTGCGTGTGGTACGTCAGGCCGATCTCCGCGACCTTCTCGCGCCAAGCGGGGCGGGGCGGGCAGCGATGGCGTTTCATGAGGAACCGGAGGAATGCGAACGCCCGGAGCTGCCAAAACCGGAGCGCATCACGGGGACGACGGGCGGCAGGTCGCTGCGCGTAAGTTGGGCGGCGCGGGCCGCTTCGGCGGTGGGGGTCGAAATGTTGATGAGGCTGCGATGCGGCGCCGGACCCCACTGGCCGCCATAGTAGTACATCCGGCGCTGGGGATCGTAGTGGTTGTACTGAAACTGAAAGAAGCGCTGGAACGGGGCGTGATAGTAGCCGGCCCCGCGGATAAAGGTGTCGTTGGTGTAGTGGTTTTCCGGCGTGATGCGCGGCTCCGCGGCGCTCGCGCAGGCGCCGACCAGGCCGGCGGTGAATCCGCCGACGAGCAGGCGTTTGACGATCCGACTGCGTTTCATGTGCGCGGTGTCGCGGAGCGATGCGGCTGAAACCGGTTCGACCGGCTCACGACCCGGGGTCGATCGAGGGGCCGCGCGCGCCAGCAAGTATTACCTCTCACCCCACCATCGCCGCGGCGACGATGATGCAGACGCCGAGAATGACGGCGGCGGCGACAATCGCGGCCGCGACATTCTTGTTTTCCAGAATCTCCTTGTGGAGATCCCCGGGCGTGCATTTGTCAAAAATCTTGTAGCCGGCAATCGCCGCCATAATTCCAATCGCGGCAAAGAGGAGCATGTAGGCAATGGCCTCGCCGAGCGTGTCGGCGTGCCAGCCGTGGGTGGCGCCGGCTTCGGCGGCGCGAGCCGGGAGGGTGAGGGCGGTGAAGAGCAGCACGAGCGAGCTGGCCGGGGCGAGGAGTTTCATGGAGTGATGGAGCAGAATGGCTCCGGTTTATTTGCGTGCGGTCGGCGTGTCAACGGCCGGGCCATTACACGATCGCCCCTTGCTTGTAGTGGAAACGGTCGGTTTTTCGCGAAATCCTCGGAGGAGAAAGAGAACGAGATTGATGCAAAGGCACGATCTCGTGCGTTGCCGTTACGCGACGATTTGTCGTGCCGCGCGCCGCACCAGCACACCTGCCGGTCCTCAACCGACGGCCTTCTGACTCTGCATCTGTGGCCTTTCTGAATCTGTGGGAGGTCCTTCATTTTGGTCGGTGGCAGGGTTAGCTCCGGGCCTGCAGTCGCGCCAGGATGTGATCGCGCAAATCCGCTTCGAGTGATGCGGCGCGCCGACGAAACAATTCCTCCACGAGCGCCCATGGCACGGCTCCGTCCGGTTGCAGGATCGGCGTCAGGTTCGAGAAGGGCGAACAACTGCCCGAATCGACGCGGCTGTGATTGAAGCCTTGGCAATCGCGCCACGTCAGTGCCCGCTCCCCGTCCCCCGGCCAGTAAATCAGCTGGAACCCGGTCCGGGCACCGGCCTGGTCGTACCAAACGACCAGCTCGATGTCGGTGGCTTCGAACCAGCGGCGCTGCAAGCCAGGTTCCTGCCGCACGAATTGGAATTCGCGAAACCGAGCCCGCGGTTCATCCGGGGGCGCGCCCGGCTGCGGCGGGGACAGCTTGCCACTGTTTCCCTCAGAACGGCGCGACGGCTTCATGCGAACATGTGGCTACGAGACGGATCCCCGGTCCGACAACGACATTTGCCACGCATTCCTTGCCACGCCCGCGCGCGGGGCACCAGCTTGCGAGTTTGACGCCTTCCGCGAAATGCCATGCCTTGCCGCATCCCGGCAAGCTCGCCGCCGCCAACCTACCCCCTCTTTGCCAGCAAATGTTTCCATGTATCCGACCCCAGACGCCACCACACTCCCCGATCCGCCGGGCCCTCAGCCCGTCGTGCTCTGCGTCGATGATCAACCGATTGTCGGCGAAGCCATCCGCCGGCTGCTCCTGACCGAGCCGGATATCCGCTACCACTTCTGCTCCGATCCGGCGAAGGCCGTGGAAACCGCCGCCGCCGTCGGAGCCACGACCATTTTGCAGGATATCGTCATGCCTGGCATCGATGGCCTTGGTCTCCTGCGCGATTACCGCAGTCACGCCGCCACGCAGGAAATTCCCGTCATCATGCTTTCCTCCACGGCGGAAACCACGGTGAAACGCGACGCCTTCAACGCCGGGGCTAACGATTATCTGGTGAAGCTGCCGGATGGCATTGAACTCGTCGCCCGCATCCGGATGCACTCGCACAGTTACTTCGCGCAGAAAATGCTGCGCGAAACCCAGCGCGAACTGGCGGAGCGGAACCAGGAACTGAAACGCCTTTCCTCCGAAGACGGCCTCACCGGCGTGGCCAACCGGCGTGTGTTCGATGAAACGCTGCGCACCGAGTGGCTGCGCGGCGCGCGCTCGGGAAAATCACTCGGCCTCGTGCTCCTCGACGTGGATTGCTTCAAACTGTTTAACGATCACTACGGCCATCAAGGCGGCGACGGCGTGCTCCAGCAAGTGGCGGCCGTCCTCAAGCAGGCGGCCCAGCGCCCCGCCGACCTGGCCGCCCGCTACGGTGGCGAGGAATTTGTCATCCTGCTGCCCGAGACGGAAATCAACGGCGTCCTCCAGGTGGCGGAACGGCTGCGCTCGGGGGTCGAGGCCCTGGCCCTGGAGCACAAGCATTCACTGGTCACCGACCATGTGACTGTCAGCGTCGGCGCGGCTGCGACGCTGGCGGTGGCCGGCTTGGCGCCGGAAGCCCTCGTGCAAGCCGCCGACCAAGCCCTCTATTCCGCGAAGAAGGAAGGCCGCAATCGAATCCGCTCCGCCGCCGTTGGTGCTCCGAATCCGTTGGCCTGATCCCTGATGAGTGCGGCCGACGGTTGGCGGATGACGGGGTGGATTCGATTTGCTGAAGGAATGCACCGCGCCAAACCTTGCGCTCCCATGAACCACCTCTTGCGTCTCGGTTTTCTCTTCGCCGCGCTGTTTTCTCTCGGAGGCCGCGCCGGGGAGCCGATGGATCAGCAGCTCGAAAAGATCTTCGGCGCCAAGAAGGAATTCGAATTAAAGGCCTTCGGCCCGGCCCGGTGGTCGGAGGACAGTGCCAGCTACACCACGGTGGAAGATTCCACCGAAACCAAAGGAGCGAAGGACCTCGTGCGTTACGCCGCCGAGTCCGGGCAGCGCGAGGTGCTGCTCACCGCGGCCCAGCTCACGCCGCCCGGCGCGGACACCAAACCGCTCGCACTGGACAACTACACCTGGTCGCCCGACGGGAAGTCGCTGCTGATCTTCACCAACTCGCAGAAAGTGTGGCGCCAAAAAACGCGCGGGGACTACTGGGTGTTGGAGCGCGCGACGGGCAAGCTGCGCCAGCTGGGCGGCAACGCTCCGGCGGCGTCGCTGCTGTTTGCCAAATTTTCACCCGACAACACCCGCGTGGCGTACGTCCGCGCCAATAATCTCTACGTCGAGAACGTCCGTTCGGGTGCAATCAAGCAGGTGACGAACGATGGCTCCGCCACGGTGATCAACGGGACCGGAGACTGGGTCAACGAGGAGGAGTTGGACATTCGGGACGGCTTTCGCTGGAGCGACGACAGCCGCAGCCTCGCCTACTGGCAGTTCGACACGGCCGGCGTGCGCGAGTACCAGCTGCTCAACACCACCGCTGGACTCTACCCGGAGGTGACGCGGTTTCCCTACCCCAAGGTCGGCACCCAGAATTCCGCCGTGCGCATCGGCGTGGTGGCCGCCTCGGGCGGGCGGACCCGCTGGATGAATCTGCCCGGCGATCCGCGGGAGCATTACGTGGCCCGGATTTCCTGGGTGAAGAACGCCAGCGAGCTCGTGCTCCACCAGCTGAACCGGCTCCAAAACAAACTACAGGTCTTTCTCGGCGACGCGCGGAGCGGGAAAGTTTCCCTGCTGTTTGACGATGCCGACCAGGCGTGGGTGTCGGTCCGCGAAGCGCCGCAATGGACGCACGACGGCACGACCCTGTTGATCATCAGCGAACGCGCCGGCTGGCAACAGGCCTACGCGGTGTCGCGGCTCGATCGGAACGTGCGACTGCTGACGCCGCAGGCCGTCGACGTCATCAGTCTGGTTGGCCCCGACGCCACGGACGAATGGCTATACTACGTCGCCTCGCCGGACAACGCGACGCAGCGCTATCTTCATCGCGTCCGGCTGGACGGCAGCGGAATGACAGAGCGATTGAGCCCGGCGCAAATGCCGGGAACGCATCGCCATGTGCTTTCACCGGACGGCCGGTTTTCTTTCCACACCTATTCCACGTTTGACCGCCCGCCAGTCACGAGTCTCGTGCGGTTGCCGTCGCACGAAATGGTCCGCTCGCTCGAAGACAACCGCGAACTCCGGGACAAGCTGGCGGATGGGTTGCGGCCCACCGAGTTTTTTTCGGCGACGGCGGCGGAAGGGGTGAAACTCGACGGCTGGATGATGAAACCGAAGGACTTTGATGCCCGAAAGCAGTATCCGGTGATTGTCTTCGTCTATGGAGAACCGGCCAGCGTGACCGTGACGGACGCGTGGGGGGGCGGCAACGCGCTGTTTCACCGGACGCTCGCCGATGCGGGCTACATCGTGTTGAGCATGGACAATCGCGGTACGCCCGCCCCGAAGGGTCGCGCGTGGCGCAAGATGATCTACGGCGAGGTCAACGTGCTCTCCGCGGAGGACCAAACCGCCGCGCTGAAAAATTTGCTGCGGCAGCGCCCGTATCTCGACGCCACGCGCGTGGGCGTGTGGGGGCATAGCGGTGGTGGCGCGAATACGCTGCACCTGCTGTTCCGTTCGCCGGAAACCTATCACGTGGGCGTTTCCGGAGCGCCGGTCACCGACCAGCGTTACTACGACACGATTTACCAGGAGCGCTACATGGGCCTGCCGGACAAGAATGTGGAGGGTTACCGCAAAGGAGCGCCCATCACTTACGCGGAAGGGCTGAAGGGCAAACTGCTCCTGATGCACGGAGCGGCGGACGACAACGTGCACTACCAAAATTCCGAGCTCCTGGTCAACCGGCTGGTCGAATTGGGGAAACAGTTCGATTTGATGGTTTATCCCAACGGCACGCATGCGATCACGGAAGGCAAGGGCTACACGCTGCACCGCTACCGGCAGATCGCGCGCCATTTTCTGACCCACCTGCCCGCGGGCGGGCGGGCGCCGGGCACGCCGTAGCTTGCAGGCATCGCATCGCGGCAACGTCAACCCAAGGGGTGGCGACCTTTGCAGCGTTCTCGTTCTCGTAATCGTTCCGCGTTCTCGTCGGATTGAGAGAACGAGGAAGAGAACAATTTTGAAATCGTCGCAGACGTGCACGATTCGCATGAATGGCAGAACACGGAGAAGTGTGGCTGACGAGAAACGCGCCGCCGGCCAACCGGGCACAATGAACTCGCCAGCCGCGGCGGATCGGCCATCCCTGACGGCATCCCCAGCCCATGTCCGAATCCGCCAATAAAGCGGTCTTCCTGAGCTACGCTTCCCAAGACGCGGAGGCCGTGCGGCGCATTTGCGAGTCGCTGCGCGCGAGTGGTGTCGAGGTCTGGTTTGACCAGAACGAACTTGTCGGCGGCGATGCGTGGGATGCAAAAATCCGCGGGCAGGTGAAATCGTGCACGCTGTTCGTGCCGGTGATCTCGGCGGCGACCCAAGCGCGGCGCGAAGGGTATTTTCGGATCGAATGGAAAATCGCGGCCCAGCGCACTCAGGCGATCGCAGACGGGACGCCGTTTCTGCTGCCGGTGGTGATCGACGCGACCAAGGATGGCGAGGCGCTGGTGCCGGAGGAGTTTCGCGCGGTGCAGTGGACCCGGCTACCGGGCGGAGAAGCGCCGGCGTCATTTTGCGCCCGAGTGAAGAAATTGCTCGAGGAGATGAAACTCGAGGCGGGGAGCCCTCGGCCCGCAGCACGCGACGAGGGCGTCGCGTCCCCAGGGAAACCCCGCGCGGCGAGCCGCGGATGGCTGGTGCCAGCCGCGCTCGGTTTCGCCGCGGTGGCCGTGCTGGCATTGTGGCAGCCGTGGAAAAAATCACCAATCGCTGGTCCGCCACCCGCCGGCGCGGACGCCAAAGCTCCGGTCGCACCACTCTCCGAGGCGCAAAAACTCACCGGACGAGCGCGCACTCTCTACGAACGGTGGGATCTGGCCTCGCCCGAGGATTTGGCTTTGGGCGAGCAGCTGCTGAAGAAGGCAGTCGACGGCGACCCCCTTGATGCCGAGGCGTGGGCGGCACGGGCGCTGTTGTCCTGCTGTTTCATCGTCCAAGGAATCGAGAATTCGGCGGAGCGGCTGGCCGCCATGCGCTCCGATGCGGAACGCGCGATCAAGCTTGACCCCAACTCCGGTCAGGCGCGATTCGCGTGGGCCTTCAGTCTGCGTTTTGACGGCAAGACCCAGGCCACGGCGGTGCGACTGCTGAAGGAGGAAGTCGTGCGGCAGCCCGCCAATCACCTCCTGCTGATCTCGCTGGGCGGCGCCCTGCGCCGAGCCGGGAAGTTTGAAGAGAGCCTGGTCTATTTTGATCAAGCGGCCGGCGCCGCCCCGCGCGATCCCGTCACGCACTTTAATCGGGGCCTCAATCTGCTGGCCCTGAATCGGCCGGCCGAGGCCGAGGCGGCGTTCGACCGGGCGCTCGCCCTCGCCCCCGGATATCGCAACGCCAGAAGATGGAAGAGGGAGGTGCTTCTCGATTACCACGGCGACCTGGCCGGCGCGCGTGCCCTGGTGGAAAAATTTCGCCCGGATTATCATGCGACCGAGTCGGACGCCCTCGACGCGGCCCGAATCTACTTTTTCTGCAAGGCTCCCGCCAAATGCCTCGAGGCGCTGCAGCCGGTGCGTGACTTCGTCCCTTTTGATCCGGGTGCTTTCACCGGACCGAAAGCCTACCTCACCGGGCGGGCCCACCAACTGGCCGGGAATCTCGACGCGGCGCGCAGCGACTGGCAGGCAGCGCTGAAGCTGGTGGAGCAGCGACAGTCGGCGCAGCCCGCTTCCAACGAGCTGCTCAGTTGGAAAGCCCGGCTGCTGGCGTCGCTCGGCCAGCGGACAGAAGCGGAGGCATCGTTGACCGAAATCCGGCAACGGCAGTCGGTGAATCGGTGGTCGATTTATGCCGGGAGCACGGCCCAGATGCTGGTCCTGCTCGGACGAAACGACGAGGCGGTGGCGGAACTCGAAGCAGCACACAAGGCCGGATCGCTGGGCACTCATCACGACTTCATCGTCACTCGGAATGAACTGCGCTACCACCCCGACTGGGATCCCCTGCGCGGCAACCCGCGTTTCGAAGCACTGCTGCCCCGCGTTCTCGCGCCCGCCGCCGCGCCCTGACGCCAAATCCGGTTACTGCACTTACCGACCGGAGCGACTGCGCACCGCGAAGTTCTTCACGGCCTCAACGCAAACGCCACGTAGGCGTCGCCCGGGCCGGAGGCGCCACCCACGCGGCCGCCACCGGTCGCGGTGATTACGATGAATTGTCGCCCCGCGACCTCGTAGATGGCGGGCGCGGCTGTCCCGGCGAACGGCAGTTTCGCCGACCAGAGTTCCGCGCCCGTGTCGGCGTCGAAGGCGCGGAGTTTTTCGTCTTCCGTGCCGGCGACGAACACGAGCCCGCCGGCCGTGACGCTGGCCCCACCGAGATTGTGCGAACCGGTCTTCGGCACGCCCTGCTGCGTGAGTTGCTCCAATTCGCCCAGCGGCGCACGCCAGAGCACTTTGCCCGTGTTGAGGTCGTAGCAGTTGAGCAGACCCCACGGCGGTTTGATGCCCGGGTAGCCCTCGTGGTCGGTCAAAAACTGGAACCCGTTGAACGCGTAACTGGGCCGGTCGCCCGTCCGTTCGTCAGCTCCGCGGGCGCGCGAGGGCGGCTGGTTGCGCCGAAAGAGAAAGTCGAGGAGTTCCTTTTTCTCCGCGTCGTTCAGCAGGAGATTGGGTGGCATCGCGCCCTTGCCGGTGCGCAACTGCTCCAACACCTCGGCGTCGGTCAGGCGGTTCCTCAGTCCGAAGAGCGGCGGGGCGATGCCGATGCCGCCCCGGTTGGGTCCGTGACACGGCGCACAGTGGAGCACGAAATGTTTTTCCCCGGCGGAGGGCGGATGGCGCGGGTCGCGTTCGCGGTCCTCGTGGGAGAGTACGGTGATTTTGGATACCCAGCGATTCGACGTCACGTAGAGCCGGCCCGTCGGGACGTCGACCGCCGCGCCTGACCACTCGGCGCCGCCACGCGAGCCGATGAAGAGGTTGGGCACACCCTCGGTGAATGGCTGAAAGAACCCATAGGTCGATTTCTCCACGATCTTCTTCACCCAGGCGGTGGCCTCGGGCGTGCGATCGGTGATGTCGGCGGGGTTGAACTCCATCCGCGAAATCGGTTCGGGCAATTCCGGGTCGGGTTGATACGGCGAGGTTCTTTCGCCGGGGAGTTTCGAGACGGGGGCGCGGCGCAGCCGCCACGGGAAAATCGGCTGACCGCTCACGCGATCGAGCAGGGTGACGTGGCCCGACTTGGCAATGCCGGCGACCGCGTCGATGCGCCGGCCGTCGCGCATGATCGTGACGAGGTTGGGCGGCGCGCACACATCGAGATCCCAGATATCGTGCCGCACGTCCTGAAAATGCCAGAGCCGCCGGCCGGTCCGCACGTCGAGTGCGACGACGCAGTCGCTGAACAGATTGTCGCCGAGCCGTCCCACGCCGATCATGTCGGGTCGGGCCGCGCCAAACGCGATGTAGGCGATGCCGCGGGTGTCGTCGAGGGAGAGGCCGCTCCAGCCGTTCGCGCCTTGCTGCGGTCCGTCCCAGGTGTCCGCGCCAAATTCATCGCCGCGTGGCACCGAGTGAAAGCGCCAAAGCGGTTTTCCCGTGCGCACATCGTAGCCGTAGGCGTCGCCGAGGAGGCCGCACGTGACGTACACGTGTTGAAACACCGCGCCGCTGGCGGTGGCTCCCGTGGGAATCGAGGTGCGGCCGCCTTCGCCGAAACCGGGCAGCGGTTCGCCGGACTTGGGATCGACGGCGTGGATCCAATCACCGGCACCGAAGAGAATCCGCGGCGCGCTTTCGCGATCGCCAGGCCAGTAGACGAGACCGCGCCGGGCGGGAGCATCCTGCAGACGGCTCGGCCGGGCGACTGGCATGGGCCGCCGCCAGCGTTCGACGCCGGTGACCGCGTCGACGGCGACGAGGGCGCGCCCGGGGGTCGGGGCGTAGAGCAGGCCGTCGACGATGATCGGGGTGCACTGGACATTGGCGGCGCCGTCGCCGGAGCGATAGGTCCAGGCCACTTCGAGCTGGCGCACGTTTTCGCGCGTGATCTGTTTGAGCGTGGAGTAGCGGCGGGCGCCGTTGTCGCCCTGGGAGCGCGGCCAGCGGGCAAATGTGGACAGGTCGAGCGCGGCGGCCGGCGTGAGCTCCTCCGGTTTGGCGGCGGGGATGATTTTGTACTCTGGCAGGGCCGCGCGGGCCACCGGATCTTCGACCGTTGCGGCGGGGAGGGCCAGGGCGATCGCGCCGGCAATGGCGAAGAGAAGGAGACGAGGTGAAGGAAACGTCATCGAAAGGAAGCGTTCTCGAAAAGTATCGGGGTACGAAGGGAGGGAAGGCGCAAGAAGATGGACAATTGATCGAGGTGGAAAGCGGGAAAGGATGAAACCGTCGGGCGGCTCGGCGGCGGTCTCCTCTCCGGGCTGAAGGCCCCGTTCTCCCCGCGGCGCGAGCAGAGTGTCACGTAATACGTGACACTCATTCATCGTGCACGATGGAAGTATTTAAGAAGTGTCACGTATTACGTGACACTCTGGAGGTGAGTTGCTGGTTCTTCCGCTGGCACAATCTTCGGATTACCGGCAGCGCGATCTTCGCGGCTTCGCGTGAGGTCTCAGCACGATTCAGCCGGGGCTCACGCGGAGCAACGAAGCACGCGAAGGAACCCCGCTGCTCGTCTCACTTCCACGTCTCGTCGAAGAAGCCCGCGTCGGCGATCTTTCCGGGCCAGCGCGGGCCGGGCGGTTCGCGCAAATCGATGATCGCGAAGTCGGGCAGCTTCGGCGTCTGGAGCGAGTTGGTGCCGTAGGCTTCGTTGCGGAAATCAATGCCGCTGTTCAGGACCACATAGCGTTTCCGGGAGCTGAGCGGGTTCGGAAACACGAGCACCGGGGCGTGATGCGCGGCGGCGTAGCTCCGGCCGCGAAACGCGAGGGTTTGCGCGTTCCACGTCAGCGGGAGCTTGCCGGTGGCGAGCACGCGCGTGATCAGCCGGTTGGAGGAAACATCGCCCCAGAGGATGAGATTCCGGTTGGCGAGGTCGTCGTCGGTCACGGCGGCGTCGTCTTTGATGAGCACGTTGCCGCGAAAAATTTCGCGCCACATCTTGGCCGCGTGCGCCAGCTCGCCTGCAGTCCACTGGCCAAGGGCGGGATTGAGCGGCCGGCCGGTCGGGCGCACGAAGAGGAAAGGCTCCATGAATGCGTCGTCGATCGGGCCGCTGAGACCGGGGACTTTGCGTTCGTTTTTGCCCCAGCGATCGGCGGCGAACGAGCTGTCCTTGAACTGCCAGCGACCGCCGGATTTCGCGAACCAGTAGGAGGACCCGACCTGGCCGAGCGGAACGGGCTGACCGTCGATCGCAACGGTGACGTCCGCCGTGCGTTCGAGTCGGAGGGTGAACCCGCCGACATTCTTGGTGGTCACCTCGAGGCGGTCGCGGGCGGGAGTCGTGAGATGGACGTCGGCGCGCTCCCACGATTTTTCCAGTTCCATGATCGTGATGCGCCGCGAGGCGGCGTAGCGGAGCGTGTAGGTGGTGAAATGCTCGACGGCGGGCGCGGGCGGGCGGCCGGCGGCCAGCAGGGTGTCGAGTCGTGCGATGAGGGCGGTCCGGGAATCCGGGTGATATTTGTGCGCGGTTTGCGGACCGATGAGGCGCTCCAGTTTGAGACCCTCCCTCGCCAGCGCCGCCTCCATGAGATCCGCCGACTGGATTTGCGGATCGAGTTCCCCGCTGTAGGCGATGAGGGGCAAATTGCTGAGATTGGCGGCGTATTCGGTGGCGTCATACCAGCGCCAGAGCTTCTGTTCCCACGGGGTGCGGGCGGGTTTGCCGGGGGCGAGGGCTTTGTTGTAGACGGCGGTCTCGGCAAATCCGGCCCCGGGCGAGGCGGCGGCCCAGAGGCCGGGGTGGTGGGTCGCGAGATGCCAGGTGCTCGCGCCCCCCATCGAGAAACCCGCCACGGCGATCCGATCGTCGTCGATGCGATAGGTTTCGCGCACGGCAGCCATCGCCTCAAACACGTCGACCTCGCCGGCAAACTTCGTCGCATTGCAAAAGCGGCCGTAGGGCACGAGCACGAGGGTGTCGTGGGGCACGATTTGCGGAGGCCCCGCCTCGCGTTCGGCGAGGAAGGCGAGTTCGGTGCGCTTATCCCCACGGCCAAGCAGCCAGACCTGCAGCCGGTTGGGGCGCTCCCGCGACAAGGTCGGTGGCACCAAGAGGCCGTACGGTTGCACCGAGCCGTCGAGTTTCGAGCGATGGCCGCGCAGCACAAGTCCCGTGGCGTCGAGCCAGGGGGCCCGGCCTCCGCGCAATTGCGCGACGCGTTCGCGGCCGGTGATGAGATATCGACGGGCGACCTCGATCTGTTTGACGTCGAAGAACTCGTCGTGGCGAAGAGCCCAGTCGACGGCCTTGTGGAAGACCTCGGCGTCCGGGAGCAGGGCGGCGAGGCGGGCATTGCCTGCATTGGCAAGTTCACGCGCGAGGGCCTCGAGTTCGCCGCGCAGAGTCGCGGCGCCGGCGGTCAGTTCGGTTCGGGCGGCGGCAGGAATGGCGAGGCCGGCGGGCGGCAGGCGTTTGGCCGGAGGCGGTGGAGTTTGCGCGGGTAGGATGGCGGCACCCGCCGCGAGGTAAGCGAGAGCAAGGCGCGTGCGGCGGGCGAAGACACCGAGGGTTATCATCAGGGGCGTGGAAAAGGAGGGGAGGCGAATTGGAGCGGAGCAGAGTGGTTCGACCTTTCACCACTGAGTTGCGGCGAACCGGCGGGAGACGGAGACCTCAGAGTACTTGTCGATCCGACGGAAAAGACAACCGCGGAGGGCAAGTTTGAGTGAACCCTCGGCGCACCGGTGGCTGGTCCCGTCGTCACGGGAGCGCCCGCCCGAAGAAATCCTGGTACGACGAGTCGATCTGAAATCCGTCGACGCCGATTTCCAGCAATTGCCGCACTTCGCGGCGGGCCTGCGCCCGGTCCGGATCGTTTTCGTAGCGAAACAGGTTGATCGCCGGAACCACCAGCGCACCGGACCGCTGAAGTTTTGGAATTGTGTCGAATTGGATCCGCGCGGGAATCCCAAACCAGTAGAGGCCGTCCGCCGCCACGGGCTCGCCACCCGCGATTCTCCGGAGTTCGTCCGGCGTCACCGGCACCAATGCCACTGCCCGGAGTTCTGCGCGGACGACCGGGTTGCCGGAAATCGTCACCGTCGCCCGGGCCAGGCGATGCTGACGCACGAGGGTCGCGATTCCCTGAAGGAATTCCGGGCGCAGATTGCCGTCCTTGAAATCGAGCATGACGCCGAGCTTCAGCTCCCGGCACAACGCCAGTGCCTCCCCGAGGCTGGCGATCGGTTCATCGTTCTTGCGGTAGCGGATGGCGCGTGCTTCCGCCTCGCTAAGCGCACTGATGGTGGTGTCGCGGCCGCAGGCGGCGAGAAGGTTGGTGTCGTGGAAAACCACCGGCCGCCCGTCCCTGGTTGCGCGCACGTCGAGTTCCACCATGTCGTAGCCCCACTTCGAGGCCTCGCGGATGGCTCCGAGCGAGCATTCCGGCAGGCGGGGACCGACGACCCCGCCGCGATGGGCGATGAGGAGCGGACGCCGGGCGCGGACCTTCGCGGGGTCGCGAAGATCGATCAGTTCTTTCTGGGTGCTGGGAATCGGTGCCGCGGGCTCTCCCGCCAGTGCAGCCGACGCGTGCCACAGCAGGCCGATCAGGCCGGCGGAGAGCAATGCGGGGTAGGTTTTCATGGGGGAACGGCAATCACTTCCATTCCTCGTCGAAGAAACCGGCGTCGATCACCTTGCCCGGCCAGCGCCAGTCGGGTGGCGTGCGCAGATCGACGATGGCCCAGTCGGGCAGCTTCGGGGTTTGCAGCGCATTGTTGGCCGATCCTTCCGCCCGGAAATCGAGGCCGCTGTTCAGCACGACATAGCGCCCCGGGTTGAGCGGATTGGGGAAGATCAAGATCGGCGCGTGGTGCGCGGCGGAGTGGGTCTGGCCGCGGAACGTGAGCGTCTGCGCGTCCCATTGCACGGGCAGTTGCTTGATGATCCTCGCGAGGACGGCGTTTGACGACGGATCGCCCCAGAGCACGAGATTATGATTCGCGACGTCTTGGTCGGTCACGGCGCGGTCGGCCTTCACGGGTGCGTCACCCCGGTAGACCTCCCGCCAGAGACGGCGCGCCGCGGTGAGTTCGCCTTCGACCCAGGCGCCGAGCTCTGCGTGCAACGGCTTGCCGGTGGGGCGGACAAAGAGAAAGGCGTCCATGAAGGCGTCGTTCACGGGTCCGGTGAGGCCGGGGCGTTTGCGCCGCGTCGCGTCCGGAGCCGAGGCGGACCACTGGTCGTTGCGCCGGGTGAAATGGAGCGCGCCGGTGGGCGGGCTCGCGACGCGCTGACCGTCGAGAACGACGGTGGCGGGTTTCACGCCGTTGAACGAGAGCGCGGTGATGTTCGTGGTGCCGGCGGTCAGGGTCGCGCCATCGTCGCTCAACCGCGCGCGGACGTCGGCGCGTTCCCAGTGTTTCGCGAGGCCTTCGACGCGGACCCACGCGGAGTCGGCGTAGCGCAGCGTGTAGGTGGTGAAGCGGACCTCGCGGGGAAGAGCGGGGCGACCGGCTGCGAGATTTTGTTCGAGCAGCGTGGTGAGACCGACCTTGGTTTCAGGGTGATATTTGTGCGCGGTCTGCGGGCCGATGAGGTGGGTGAGCTTGAGGCCCTCGGCCGCCATGAACTCGGTCATGATGTCGGCGGCTTGTTTTTGTTTATCGATTTCGCCGCTGTACGCGATGGTCGGCACGTTGTAGAGATTTCCGGCGTATAACGTGGCGTCGTACAGGCGCCAGAGGCGCTGCTCCCACGCCGGGCGCGGTTCCCGGCCGGGCGCGAGCGCCTGGGTGAAGACGGCGGTCTCCGCGAAGCCGGCGCCGGGAAACGCGGTCGCCCAGAGGCCGGGATAATGCGTCGCGAGGTGCCACGTGCTGCCCCCACCCATGGAGAAACCCGCGACGGCGAGGCGTTGCGCGTCGACGCGGTAGCGCGCGCGGACGGCGGCGAGCGCCTCCATGACATCGATCTCGCCGGCGAATTTGGTCGCGTTGCAGAAACGGCCGTAGGGCACGAGCAGGAGGGTGTTCCGAGGCGTGAGCTGCGGCGGAGCGGCCTCGCGCTCGGCCAGAAAGGCGAGCTCGGTGCGTTTCTCGCCGCGGCCGAGGAGCCAGACCATCAGAGGTGTCCCGGCTGGAGCGCGCGGCAGTGTCTCGGGTACGACGAGAACGTAGGGTTGAACCGAGCCGTCCAGTTTCGACCGATAACCGCGCAGGATCGTACCGGTCGCGTCCAGCCACGGTGTCTGGCGGGCGCGAAGCTGCGCGACACGTTGGCCGCCTTTTTCGAGCAAGGTGCGGGCGTAGGCGATTTCCCTGGGCGCCATGAACTCGTCGTAACGCAGGGCCCAGTCGACGGCCTTGTGGAAAATCTCCCCGTCGGGTACCAGCGCGAGCAGGTGCGGCTCGCGGGCGAGTTCGCGCGGGAGTGCGTCGAGGTCGCGGCCGAGCGCGGCGACGCCGGCGGTGAGTTCGTGGCGCTCCGCGTCAGTCAGCGTGAATCCGGGTGGTGGAATCTTTTTCGGCGCGGCGGGTGGAGTCTGCGCGAAGCCGCTGGCGGAAAAAACCAGCGTGGCGAGGAGGGCGGGGATGGGGCGCATGAAGACGAGAGAATCGTGAAATCGGGCAGCGGGCCCCGGTCAATTTCGGACCGGATGCTCGGGCTGGTGGCACTTCACGGTGGTTTGGAAATTCCAGATTTTCGATGCCCGATTGTCTGACTGTCGCGGTCGCCCGGTACAAGATTCCCTAACCAAACCGCACTCCATTTGGCGCGAGCGGCAAAGCGCGCAGGCGCACGCTGGTGGCGGAGAACATGGCGTTGCCGATCGCGGGCGCGATGCATTCGAGCGGGGCCTCGCCGCCGCCGGCGGACGGGAGATCCTGGCGGTCGAGCAGCACGACCTCGATGAGCGGCGTGTCGCTGAAGCGCGGCACGCGGTACTGGGAGAAACGAGGATTCAGGATTCGCCCCTGCTCGAAGCGCACCGCCTCGAACAAGGCACCGCCGATGCCCTGCACGACGCAGCCCTCGACCTGGTTCTTCAACTGGCCGGGGTTCACCACCGCGCCGCACTCAAATGCCTGCACCACGCGCACCACGCGCACGCGTCCCGTCGCGCGGTCCACCGCGACCTCGGCGCACGTGGCGATGTAACCGCCCTTGTCGGAGCCGACGGCGAGGCCGCGGCCCGTGCCGGGCGCGCGCGCACCGGGCCCGCCCCAGCCAAATTGGCGCGCCGCGGCTTCGAGCACCGCCCGGGCGCGCGGGTCGCGGAGATTGCGCAGACGGAATTCGAGCGGATCGAGCTGCAGGGCGTGCGCCTGCTCGTCGATGTGCGTTTCGCGCGCAAAGTGATTCGCCGTGCCCGCCAGTCCGCGGTACGAACCCTGTTTCAGCGGCGTCTGCGAGGCGTGGTACACTTCGGTGCGGTCGGCGACCTCGTAGAGCGCGCGGATCGTGGCGTTGCCGGAATTGTAGTTGCGATGCTCCCAGCGCGTCAGCCGGCCACTGCCGTCCACGGTGCTCGCCACGTCGATCACGCCGGCGGGGCGGAAGTAGGCCCAGGTGAACTCCTCCTCACGCGTCCACACTAGCTTGACGGGTTGGCCCGCACCCCTGGCCAGGCGGGCGGCTTCCACCGCGGCTTCGCCCGAATGTTTTCCACCGTAACCGGATCCCGTGTCCGGCACGATCACGCGCACGCGCTCCTCGGGAATTTTCAACGCCGCCGCCAGTTCGCTGCGCACGCCAAAGGGCCGCTGCGTGCCGGTCCAGACGGTGAGCTGGTCGTTTTTCCATTCCGCCACCGCCGCGCGCGGCTCGAGCGGAGCGTGCGCGATGTACGCGACGGTGTAAGTGTGGCGCAGTTCGCCGGGCGCGGGCGACGCCATCGGACCGGGAGCGTTGCGCCCGGTCGATCGAAGATGGGTGAACAAGTCGCGTTCCGAAACCTGCGGCGTTGTTTGCCACTCGGCCCGGAGCGCAGTGATCGCCTGGGCCGCAACCTGCTCGGTGGGTGCGGTCGTGCCGACAAAATTGCCATCGCGCACGACGGTTACGCCGGGAATCGCTTCGGCGGCGGCGGTGTCGAGTGCGCCGAGGATGGCGCCGAACGCGATCGGCCGGAGCACGCGGCCGTGCAGCATGCCCGGGCGGTGGAGATCGGTGGTGTACGTGTGCCGGCCGGTGACATCGCGGCGGCCGTCAACCTTGGGTACCGAGGTGCCCATGACCCGCCACGCGGTCGCAGGTTTCAACCCCATCGCCTCGGCGACGTTGAGCACCAGTCTCTCGCCCTTGGTGAGTTCACCGTAGCCGATCGAGCGCCGGGTCGTGGTGTGGAGAATTTTTCCATCGGCCGCGGTCAGGGCGGCACGATCGACGCCCCAGTGTTTGGCCGCGAGATCGAGGAGCGCTTCACGCGCGGTGGCGGCGACGCGGCGGAGCTGCGGCACCATGTCGGGCGTACTGCGGCTGCCGGCGGTGCCGCCGTCCCACGGCACGAGCGAAGTGTCGGCGAGCACGATCGTAATCGCGGTCAGTGCGGTCGGCAGTTCCTCGGCGACGGCCTGCGTGAGCATCGTGCGCACGTTCTGGCCGACCTCGGCCTTGCCGCTGAAGACCGTCACGGTGCCGTCGGCCGCGAGGTGCAGCCACGCCGCGAGTTCGCGCGGGCGTTGCCCGCCGCCGCGCCGTCCGCCGCGGACGGCACCGCCCGTCTCGGCCTGGGCGCGCAATTCGCGGGGATCGACCAGCCACAATACAGCGAGGCCGCTGGCGCAGGATTTCAGGAATGCACGACGGGTGAAGCGGTGAGCTTCGGCCTGGTCGGCTGTAGGAGCGGCTCTACGCCGCGACGAATGGGCAGGGTCGCGGTGTGAAGCCGCTCCTACCATCCTTGCACCAGCCGCGGAGATTGCTGCCGCAGAATTCATCGCGAGCCTCCTTTCCCAGCCAGGCGCGACGCGGTGAGCGTGATGGCCGCGATGATGCGGGGGTAGGTGCCGCAGCGGCAGATATTGCCGTCCATGAATCGTACGATTTCCGGCTCGGTCGGCTGCGGATTTTTCGCCAGCAGCGCGACGCCGGTCATGATCATGCCGGAGGCGCAGTACGCGCACTGAAACGCATCGACCTCGATCAGGGCCTGTTGCAGCGCGTGTAGGGTGCCGGCGTGCTCGAGCCCCTCGACGGTCGTGACTTTTTGCGGGCCAACCGTGCCGCACGGTGTCTGGCAGGAGCGTACCGGCACGCCGTCGACGAGGACCGTGCAGGCACCGCACTGACCCTCGCCGCAACCGTACTTCGTGCCCGTCAGCCCGAGGTCATCCCGCAGCACGCTGAGCAGCGTGCGCTCCGGCGCGGCGTCGCACGAGCGCGGGACGCCATTGATGAGGAGAGAAGTGACATTCACCGGGCGCGGGGCTTCGGGAAACTTGAAATCGTGCAATTAGGGAATGCTTGCGGCGGCGCAAGGCAAGCCGGGATGAGGTTCGCGCGAGGAGGCTCGCGGGGACATCGGGTGCCGCTGCCGATTGTCGGCATGCCCGGAAGGAGGGGCGCTTGCCCAAGCGCCCTTTGCCTGCGCCGCCCGTCGGCGTTTAGGCAACCGCCGCTCCGTGGGCCTTGCGTCAATTACCATCCACTCGGAAATGCACCCGGCCGCGTCCGGCGGCTCGCGTTTTGGCGGCGGACGGATCACGCTTGAAGACCTCAACCGGGAATGCACATGAAACCAACCCTGCAGCTTCGACCATTCGGATTATCAATTTCGCTGGCGCTAACTGGTGCCATGGTCGCGTCCGCCGCGGAGGACGCGCTGCCGGTTCAGGCCCGCGCCGCGATGGGCCGGTCCACGGCATTCATGCGGTCGATCGCCACCGAGGGTGGATACCTCTGGCGCTATTCGCCGGACCTCAAGGAGCGCGCGGGTGAAAACGTGGCGTCGCCCACGCAGATCTGGGTGCAACCGCCAGGCACGCCGTCGATGGGCATGGCTTTCCTGCGGGCGCATGAGGTCACGGGCGATCCCCAATACCTCGAGGCGGCGAGGGCCGCGGCGGATGCGCTCGCGGTGGGGCAGCTGGAGTCCGGCGGGTGGGATTATCTGATCGAGTTCGATCCGAAACTGAGCGCGAACTGGTATCGGCGCAGCGATGTCGGGAAAATCTCCGCGGCGGCGGCGGCGAAGCGGAAGAATGTCACGACCTTCGATGACGACAACACGCAGAGCGCGCTGCGGCTGCTGCTCGCGGTGGCCGAGGCGAGCCAGGGTGCGGCGGAGCCGCGCGATGGGCGCATCCGCGAGGCGCGGGACTACGCGCTGCGGCGGCTGCTGGAGGCGCAACGGCCGAATGGCGGCTGGCCGCAGCGCTGGACAGGGGTGCCGGTCGAGGCGCGGGAGTATCCGGTGCAGCCGGCGCGGTTTCCCAAGGACTATCCCCGCGAGTACCCGAAGCACAACTACAACGGCTACTACACGCTCAACGACAACACGCACCGCGATTGTGTGCTGACCCTGCTCGACGCGGCGAAGCGCCTCGGCCGGCCGGAATATCGCGCGGCGGCGCTCCGGGGCGGCGATTTTCTGATTCTGGCGCAGCTGCCCGAGCCGCAGCCGGCGTGGGCGCAGCAATACAACCCGCAGCTCGAGCCCGCGTGGGCGCGCGCGTTCGAGCCCCCGTGCGTGGTTTCAAACGAAGGCGCCGGGGCCATGCGGCTGCTCGTGGATCTCCATCTGGAGACGGGCGACGCGAAATACCTCGCGGGATTGCCGCGGGCGATCGCGTGGTACCAGCGTTCAGCGATCTCGCCCGGTCTCTGGGCGCGCATGTACGAACTTGGGACGAACACGCCGATTTACGGCGATCGCGACGGCAAGATAAAGTATCGCCTCGAGGATCTGAGCGAGGAACGGCAGACCGGTTACTCGTGGAAGGGCGAGTACGGCATTCCGGCGGTGATCCGGTACTATGAAGACGTGAAGTCGGCCGGTCGCGTCGCCCTGCTCGCGAAGCGCCAGGCGGCGGAGGAAAAGGCGAAAACGCCGAAGGCGCGGGCGGCGCGGGCGAAAGCGCTCGAGCCGCGCGTGCGGGCGGCCATGGCGGCGCTCGATGCGCAAGGCCGATGTCTGGTCACCGGCGGCAAGCGGGTGAGCGGAGAGCAGATCACGACGGAGGCCTTCATCCTGAATCTGCGGACGCTGAGCGATTACCTCGAGGCGGTGAAGTGAAGAGCTTCTTCGCCCGTCACGGCTTCAGCACTTCCACCAGCCCCGGTTCCGGCGCGAGGGCGGCGAGGGGCCCATCAAATGTGACCACCCTTACGCGATGCGCGGCGGCCAGCGCCACGAGATAGGCGTCGTTGACCTGGTTGTGGCCCAGACACCGCGCCAGGATCTTCTCGAAATGAACGGCAAAGCCAGACGGTTCGCGATCGAGCGCGAGATGTTCTTTGTCCCGCAGCCAGCCCGCCAACAATCGCCAGGCCTCCAGCGGCGTCACCGGCCGGCCCACCACCAACGGGTTGCTCGATAAACGGACGAACGCCGCGCGCGTCAGCGGACACGTCGCCCAAGGCGCCGAACCAGCGAGGCGCATCGTGGCCCGGCCGTGAAACGGGTGGGTCGGCCACGCGAGTGCCAGCAGCACATTGGCGTCGGCCAGTACCCGCGGCTGCTTCACCGGCTCTCCTCCCAAGCCCGGCGCGCCGCCGCCACGGAGACGGGCTTCGGATCGGTCGGCACGTCAAACGTGGCAAACCGGCGCGCCGCGGAAGTCACGCCGGTTTGAGCTCCCACCGGCGCGCGCAAACCGCGTCGCGCCAGCTCGGAGATGACGGCCCCGAGTCGCTGCCCGGACGCCCGCGCCATCATCTGGGCGACGTCCGCCACGTCATCGTCAATTGAGATTGTCGTGCGCATCATGATGTAGTGATGCAGTTTTTCCGGCAACGGTCAAGGGTGCGGGACGATCGGGACCAAATCGCCAAAGTCAAAACCTGCCGGACGGAGGTGAAATGAAGCGGGCTTGCGCTTGCCACCGTGCGCAGTCGGGCAATCCTCGGGACATGAGCGCCCCTTCGTTGCAAAACATCCACGGCCAGCCCTCCTGGTCGCTTCGGTCGAGCCACGTGCATGCGTATCTGACGAAGCTGGGCGGCCACCTCGGCCCCGTTTCCTTCCGGCTCGATCACCGCACGGTCAGCCCCTGGTCGATTGCGCCGTGGGCCGAGGAGCCGCTGGCCCGCGGGACGATCCCGCTGCTCCGCGCGTTGCGCGGCGATTTTTTCTGCGCACCGTTTGGCGGCAACGGCACGCCCTGGCGCGGCGAGCAGCATCCGCCACACGGCGAGACCGCCAATGCGAAATGGCGGCGCGCGACGATCGAGCACACCGACGAGCGCGTGACGCTTCGCGCGAGCCTCGATCTGCGCGTGCGACGTGGCCGCGTCGAAAAAACCCTGATGGCGCCGGAAGGGCAGCCCGTCATTTACCAGCGCCATGTGCTTTCCGGGGCCCGCGGGGCGATGAGCGTCGGGCACCATGCGATGGTGAAATTCCCCGACCTCCCGGGCTCCGGCATCGTGAGCACGAGCCGGTTTGTCCGCGGCCAGGTGCTGCCGGATGCGTTCGAATCGCCGGAGAACCGCGGCTACTCCTCGCTGCGGGCCGGGGCGACCTTCCGCACCCTCGAGCGCGTGCCGCTGCTCGCCGGCGGCACGACCGACCTCACGCGCTTTCCGGCGCGCCGAGGCTACGAGGATCTCGTGATGCTTACGGCGGATGCGAAACTTCCGTTTGCTTGGAATGCTGTGACCTTTCCGGTGCAGCGCTACGTTTACTTTGCGCTGCGCGACCCCCGCGTGCTGCGGCACACCATTCTGTGGATCTCGAATGGTGGCCGGCACTACGCGCCGTGGAACGGCCGGCACACCGCCGTGATGGGCATCGAGGACACGACGAGTTATTTTCACTACGGGCTCGCCGAGTCCGCGAAAGCGAATCCGCTCAACCGCCGCGGCATTCCGACGACGATCGCGCTGCACCCGAAGAAACCGACGGCCGTCAATTACATCATCGGGGTCGCGGCGATCCCGGGTGGCTTCGATCGCGTGGCGGACATCCGCGAGGCCAGGGGTGGCATCGAACTTGTCTCCGGCGGCGGGAAACGGGTCCGGTGCGCGGTGGAGTTGGGGTGGCTGGGACGGTAGGCGGGATCTTCCGTTCGGCGGATCGATGCAGGCGAAGTGCGTTGCACCTCTGAAAACGAAAACACTGAAAGGTGGAACCCGAGGTCCTCATCGGTTTTTGAACCGTTCGCTCTCGAATCGGTTCGCGGGCGGCGGAGGCAGGCCGGGTTCGGCCACCTCAAGCTCCCGGGGTGAGCTGTCACCCCGACTCCCTTGAGTCAGTAGAGCAACGCCGGCTTGCGTCGTTGTTCAAACTTGGCGAGCCCGTCCGTCCAGCGGGCCTTGATCTGCGCGAGCGATTCGCCGGCCTTGATGGCGTTCAGAGTTTCGTCGTCGCCGAGCAGGCGGCCCATGTCTTCGACTCTGAATTTGTCCGGGTAGAGCCGTTGCACGGCCAGCGCGAGTTCGATGCCGAGGTCGACGACGTTGCAGCGCACACGGTCCGTCAGAATCGCGCGGACGCCGCCGCACTCCTGATCCTTGTACTTCAGCGATGCCGCGGGTCCGGGGTAAAATGACATGCTCGGGGTGAATTTCACGGGCTCGAAACGCACGCCGGGGAGCGGGCGGGCGTTCAGCTCCGCAGCGAGTCTCACGCCGTCGACGTAGGGCGCGCCGACCTGCTCGAAGGGCTTGGCGGTCCCGCGGCCCATCGAAATCGAAGTGCTCTCCAGCAGGCAAAAGCCCGGATACAGCGTGGCGGCGGTAAGGCTGCGCATGGAGGGCGAGGGGTTGGTCCACGGCAGGCCGGTGTCGTCGAGCCAGCGATCGCGAGCCCAATTTTCACAGCGGATTACTTCGAGGTTGGCGCCGAAATTCCGCTCGACGTTGAACAGCAGGGCAAGTTCGCCGAGCGTCAGGCCGTGGCGCACCGGAATGGGATGGAAACCGATGAAGCTGGGGGCGCGTGTCTGGATGGGACCCTCGAAGCGCGCGCCGGCGATGGGGTTGATCCGATCGAGCACGATGATCCGCTTCTTCGCGCGGGCGGCCGCCTCGACCGCCGCGCCGAGCGTGGCCGAATACGTGTAGAACCGCGCACCGATGTCCTGGATGTCGAAGACGAGCGCATCGATCTCGCGCAATTGCTCGTCCTTCGGCGCGCGCGCCCGAATCACCGCCAGGTCGTAGTCGGCCTGGGTCATGCCGGGAATGCGCCGGGGCGCGGCGCCATACAGGCTGTAGACCGGAAGTTTTGTCTTCTCGTCGACGGTGTCGTCCACCTTGTCGTCGGCCGCGCCGCGGATGCCGTGTTCTGGACTGAACAGGGACACGAGCTTCACATCCTTTGCGGCGTGCAACAGATCGATGGTGGGGCGGCCCTGGCGATCACGGCCGCTGTGATTGGTAATCAGGCCGAGGCGCAGTCCGCGCAGCCGGGCGAAATCTTCGCGCACGAGCACGTCGATGCCGTTGAGCACCGCGTCGCGGTCGCGGCCCATGGCTTCGGCGGCGAGCGTGGCAAGCTCGCGGCGGATCGGCGTCGCGTCGCCCTTGCCATCCGGATACACCCGGTTGCTGAAGAAAATGATGAACGTCTTCTCGATCGGATCGATCCAGACGCTCGTGCCGGTCCAGCCGGTGTGACCAAACGTCTGACCCGCCGGGAACCAGCGCCCGCGCGGGCCCGAGTAGCTGGTGTCGATGTCCCAGCCGAGCCCGCGGCGGCTCGATCCGTCGTTCTGGATCCGCGTCATCTCCGCGACGCTGGCGGCACTGAGGATGCGCACGCCGTCGAGTTGGCCCTGGCCGACGAGCATCCGGCAAAACCGCGCGAGGTCGGCGGTCGTGAGAAACAATCCCGCGTGGCCGGCGACGCCGCCCATGCGCCGTGACGTGGGATCGTGCACGACGCCGTGGATCATTTTCCCCTCGACGAGTTCGGTGGGGGCGATGCGGGCCAATTTTGCCGCTGGCGGCAGAAAGCCGCTATCCTGCATCTGGAGCGGCCGGAAGATTTCGTCGCGGGTGTAGACGTCGAGCGGGCGTCCACTGGCGATCCGCACGAGTTCGCCGAGCACGATAAAGTTGATGTCGCTGTAGACAAAAAGGCTGTTGGGGGCGTGCTGCAGTTTTTCGGAACAGGCGCGGGCGATCGCGGCGTCGACGCCCGTCCACGGCGGCGTGGCGGGGATGCCGGGGCGAAGGCCTGACATGTGCGTCATCAAATGGCGCAGGGTGACGATTTCCTTCCCGTGCTGCCCGAAGGCAGGCACGTAACGGGCGACGGGGGCGTCGAGTTCCAGTTTTCCGCGCTCGACGAGTTGCATGATCGCGGTGGTGGTGGCGATCACCTTGGTGAGCGACGCGGCGTCGTAGATGGTGTCGGCGGTGGTTGCGTCGGGCGCGGGAGTGAGGGCGCGGTGGCCGTAGGCCTTGCGGTAGGTCTCGCCGGCGCGCTCGATCCAGATCACGCCGCCGGGAATTTTCCTGGCGGCGATGGCGCGGGCGATGGCGTCGTCGATGGCGGTGAGCTTGGCGGGTTTGAACGGCGGCGCGGCGGGGGTGGCCGGCGCGACGGGCCGCGGTTGCTCCACTGCGGTCGTGCCGCAGCCGGCAAGAAAGAGGGCGCCGGCGAGGAGCGATATTGCACCCGTCGTCAACAGCAAGCGCAGGGCGACACGATTGGATCGCGGGAGGCGGGAACGAGGGGAAATTTTCACGAAGAGGTGGAGGAATGAAAAGGGGACGAGGCCGGTAGTGTCGAGGACGCAACCCGAACGGCTGCCGTTGACCCGCTTGGTCACACGCGCCCGCCTCATCCTCCGGAGCGGTGAAGCTCTCCGCAGACGGACGACGGAGTCAGGTCGATAATCGAGACAAAACTCCGGCGGTGGACGGTTGACCGGATGGCCGGCGCAACGGATGGACGGATTATCGACATGACTCCGTTTACGTCCCCAGGGCGGGCGAGGCGAGGCCGTCGCCCCGAAAAAGGTTGAATACCTTCCGCGTCGGGTGCGTCTTAGCCCCCGAACGCCGACGGTGGTTGACCGAATCCGATTGCCCTTCCGGGCCGGGTTCACGTCTTCTTCCGGCCGGCAATTTCGCCAATCACCCGTAACCCAGTCTATGAAAATCCGTGTTTTGCTCCTCACCCTCGTTTGCGCACTCGCCACCGGCTCCGGTTTCGCCGCCGATGAACCCGAGACCGAATTGGGCGGTAAAATGGAAAAGATGGGCGGCGCTTTCCGCGCGCTCCGTCGCCAGATATCCGATGCGACCAAGAACGCCGACTCGCTCGCCCGCGTGGCCACGATTCGCCAGAATGCCGAGGCGTCGCTGAAGCTCGAGCCCGCGATGAAGGCGCAGAAGCCGGCGGCGGAGCAGAAGAAGTTCGTCGACGACTACCGGGCCGATATGAAGAAGTTCCTCGAGCTCTGCGGCAAACTCGAGACGGCGCTGAAGGCGAACGACAACGTCGAGGCCGCCAAACTCTGCGGTGCCATGGGCGACGCCAACAAGGCGGGCCACAAGAGCTACAAGAAAGAAGACAAGAAGAAATAGGCCGCGGTTCGGCGGGCGTCGCTTCCGACGCCCGCTGGTGGCCATGCAATTCCCCAGCCGCCGGGTTTCCGGCGGCTTTTTTTCAGCGTGCTTTCGCGGCCGGACAGGGCGACAAAGGTACGCCCGCGGCCGTCAAACCTCCGCGACGAACCCAACGTCAGTCCGGTTTCCCCTCCCTAACTCATGCCGCCTCTCCCCTCCGCTCCGGCCCACGTCCAGCCACCCACCCGCACCCGCTATTGGGTGATTGTCTTCGCCATCACGCTGGCCGTGGTCCAGTACATCGACCGGGTCGCGATCTCGCAGGCCAAGGGTGATGTCGCCAAGGACATGGGCTTCACCGACGTGCAGATGGGATCGATCTTCGCCGCGTTTGGTCTGGCCTACGCGCTTTTCGAGATCCCCACCGGCTGGCTGGGCGACAAGATCGGCGCGCGCAAGGTGCTCGTGCGTGTGGTGCTGTGGTGGTCGTTCTTCACCGCCGCCACCGGCTGGGCGTGGAGCTTCGGCTCCATGTGGGTGACGCGGTTCCTGTTTGGCGCCGGCGAGGCGGGCTGTTTCCCAAATTTGACCAAGGCGTTCAGCACCTGGCTGCCGAGCAACGAACGGACCCGGGCGCAGGCGCTGATGTGGATGGGCGCACGCTGGGGCGGGGCGTTCACGCCACTGCTGGTGGTCACGGTCATGGCGTTCGTGAGCTGGCGGACGGCGTTTCAGATTTTCGCCGCGCTCGGGGTGGTGTGGGTCGTGGTTTTTTGGTTTTGGTTTCGCGACAACCCGCGCGACCATAAGGGTGTCAACGCCGCTGAGCTCGAACTGCTCAAGGAGAACGAGCAAAATGTCAGCGGCCACGGCGACGTCCCCTGGCTCGCGCTCGTGACCCGACCGACGATGTGGCTCCTCTGGGGCCAGTATTTTTGTCTGAGCTACGGCTGGTATTTCTATGTCACCTGGCTGCCGACCTACCTGAAGGACGAGCGCAACATGGATATCAAGTCCAACGCCGTCATGAATTGGCTGGCCAACCTCCTGGAAGGTTCGATGAGCCCGGAGCTGGCCATCAAAGTGCTGGCGGCGGCGCTGGCCGGCATCCCGCTTTTCTTTGGTGGTTTCGGTTCGCTGGTGGCCGGCTTGATTTCCAACCACCTGCTCCGGGAGGGCGGCCGGGTGGTGGTGATTCGCCGGACCTTCGGGTTCATCGGTTTTACCGGGGCCTCCGGGCTGCTGATGACCTCGTTCTATTTGAAGGATCCGCTGGTGGCGATGCTGGCGATGGGCATGGCGAGTTTCTGCAACGACCTGACGATGCCGGGCAGTTGGGCCACTTGCATGGACATCGGCGGAAAATACGCCGGCACGGTTTCCGGCAGCATGAACATGATGGGCAATTTCGGCGGCATGGCCGGGCCCTTCGTGGTGGGCTACGTGCTGCAGGTGACGACGAAGAATTGGGAACTCGTTTTCGCGATCTCGGCGGCGATCTATTTTCTCGGCGCGTTTTTCTGGCTGTTCATCGACCCGGTGACGCCGCTGCAGGCGGACGACGACGGGAAGGGCGCGGCCCGCGCGTAGCCGTAACGATTCAGTCCGAAGGTGGGCGGTGCGCTCCGCGCGCGGCCAGTTCGACGGACGCGGTGCAGACCGCGCGCGGAACGCACGGCCCACCATTTGGTTTCGATGCCACAGCGCGAGAATCGCACCGGCCGCATGGTCCCGGCTTTGCCCGGGAGTTTTCAGTACGTCGCGCGACCCCCGGAGATGTCGAACACGGCGCCGGTGGTGAACGAGCACTCGGCGGAGCAGAGCCAGGCCACGAGCGCGGCGACCTCGTCGACGGTCCCCGGACGGCCCAGCGGGATTTTCGAGAGCATGTATTTCACGTGCTCCGGCGAACATTGCTGGAGGATTTCGGTCTCGATCACCGCCGGGGTGATGCAGTTCACGCGGATGCCCGTGGTCGCGAGTTCCTTGCCGAGCGACTTGGTGAGGCCGATGACGCCCGCCTTGGCGGCACTGTAGTGCGCGGCGTTCGGATTGCCTTCTTTGCCGGCAATCGACGCGACATTCACAATGCGGCCGGCCGGGCGGGCCAGCATCAGCGGCACGATCGCGCGGCAGCAGAGGAACACCGCGAACAGGTCGAGCTCCATCACCGCGCGCCACTCCGCGGCGCTGCACTCCCAGAGTTTCTTGTTTACGCCGGCGATGCCCGCGTTGTTGACCAGGATTTCGATCGCGCCGAAGCGCGTGTGGGTCGCGGCGGTGGCGGCCGCCACCTCGGCCTCGTCGGTGATGTCGACCGCCTGGATGGCGATGCGGTCGGAGGCGTTGAGCAGCTTCGCGGCGGCGGCGAGGGCGGCGGCGTCCTTGTCCCAGAGGCTGCACTGCGCTCCCGAAGCGAGCATTCGTTGTACGACGGCGAGCCCGATGCCGCGCGCGGCACCGGTGACGACTGCGACTTTGCCCTGAAGGTCGATTTGGTTCATGGAAACACCAGTAAGTTAGGGTTTCGGGCCGGCCGAAATATATTAATGGGATGCGGCATCATCTTTGCGAACGTGAAAACGAAACAATTTCTTCCGTAGGCGCCTTGCGTTGGATCTTCGGAGTTCGTGTTCCCAAATTCGAAGTACACCCCAACCAGCCGACCGGAGTTCTCGGCTTACTTTCCGGTCCCGCCTCGTGTTGGCCGCAATCTTTTCCGCCCAAAACCTGCGGTTTACTTTGGGAATCCGTCCGTGCCGCTGACAACCATGCCAGAAACACCCATCTACGAACATGGCCAAGCGAAGTCTTGGGAAGACGAAGTCGGGCCGTCCGATGAGGGGGAAGCCGCGCCGCCATCCGCTAATTCCATAGGCACGGAACAGCGACGCCAGAACCATTTCAGTCGCAGCGTTCCCCGATCGCTTGACCCTCGCCATAAGCAAGGACCGCTGGCGTTTGGTCAGGGTGTCCACTGCGACATTCCATCGATGCGAACGCCGCGAATGGGATCATCGGCACACCACATTCCCGACTATCTTTCGGGAATCGCGCATCACCGTCAAATAACTGGCGACCTCAGCGCGCAGTTTCTGAATACGTTCGTCCGGTGTGGGGATTGATGGATCGACGTCTCTGCCGCCGTGAAAGGCGTGCCAGTCGGACAGACCGTCCTTACGGTTTATTCCGCCCACATTCCGACCGAATCCAGCGAGCATGACGTTCCACAGTGGTCTTTCCCGCTGGATGAGTAGGCTCTCGCAGAGGCCAATCCACGTGTCCTCAATCACAAGGTACCTGCAGACGAAATCCGCGGCACCCAAATCTCGTGTCGCGGCAATCGAGCTCGCGTGTTGCCGGAGCCGGCCGCACAGGGAGTTCGACACTTCGCTCTTCTTGTCCTCCAGCCCCTTGCGCCCCCCTTCGGGGATTGCCTTGCCCACGTAGATCGGCACGCAAGGGTTGGCCCGATTCAAATCGCTGAAGGTGACGTAGGGTTCGAACCTACCCAAATAGTACAGCGCGTAGATGCCCGCGCCCTTGAAGCGGGGGAGCTTTTCAAGAATGACGGGCGCGCATTGGTTGAGCGCGTACGCTACATTCTGGCCGAGATTTACCTTATCGAGCGGATTGAACGCAGTCGGTTGGTGCATGGGCCATCAATTTCGCCGCGACCGATGCCGCGACTGTCATACCCAAGCGTACCGGAACCGCGTTGCCAAGCTGTCTCATGCTCTCGCTCCAGGAAGTTGGAAACTCCCAATCGTCCGGAAAAGTCTGGATTCGTGCGGACTCGCGGATCGAAAAATAGCGCACCTTGCCGTTGGCATGGCGCAGCATGTTCTCCCCTCCCGGAACACCGTGATCGCCCGCCTTCAGCGCTTTTGCAGGTTCGTCCAAGGGACTTCCCGTATGGCCCGGATATGACCGAGCGCCACTCTGAAACACGTGGTTTTTCTGTCGCGTTGGCCCACATGGGTCGCCCAAGCTCGCGATGGCGTCGCGAACGGTTCTCCAGCGCTCGGTCGTAGGAATGAGTTCAGCGGGCTCATGTCGCAGCACAGCTTGATCAACAACGCCTCCCACCGATGCCTCCGCCAGCGAAATACCATGCTCCTTCCAGTACCGCCCGGTCTGGTGCTGCGCCCATAACAACTGCGATCGGGAGTGCGTAGGCCGTGGGAAGAACCAGTTGCTGAAGACATCGGAACGGAATCCAACGAAGAAAACTCGGTGCCGGCGTTGGGGCACGCCGTAGTCGGCCGCGTCCGCGAGGTTCAAGGTGACATTATACGTAAGGCCCTTCGCGGAACCGCGAGAATTGTGATGCCGTTCCAACCTCCGCAAATTCGTCTCCCAGTCCAACGAGTCCGAGGTCGGAAACTCCGGATAGGTGAGTTGGAGGCGGATGAACTCCACGTAATTTCTGAATGCCGGCCGGAGGAGGCCGCGGACGTTCTCGAAAATAAACGCCCGGGGACTAAGTTCTCGAACCGCGCGAACGGCTTGCGGGAACATGTCCCGATGGTCGTCGAAGCCACGGGCTTTGCCGCCCATCGAAAACGGCTGACAGGGTGGTCCGCCTGCAACGAGATCCACCGGCCCAAATGCCGAAAAATCGACATCACGGACATCGGATTCGACGATATTCCACGCCGGCCGGTTGTGTTTCAGCGTGGCGCACGCATCGGAATTGCGCTCAAAAAACGCGACCGATTCAAATCCGGCTTTTTCCAGTCCAAGCGCGAGTCCCCCGGCGCCGGAAAAGAGCTCTATTGATCGCATGAAAGTCAGAATTCCAAATCGATTTCGAGTGTCGAGCAAATAGTGTTCAAATGTGCACTCACTTCACTTCGACCCACTGCACCGCGTCGATCACGACGAAGCCGTCGGTGCCGCGGTTGGAGATTTCGACGGAGCCACCGCGGCCTTTTTCGAAACGAAAGGTGCCCACCGGTTCGAGCAGCGCGTCGACGGCCGGTTTCTTTTTCTGGTTCAACGTGATCTTTGTCTCGCCGTCGGCGTGGCGGATCACGATGGGCACGTTGGTCGCGCGGTTGGCGTTGTGCGGATACGCGATCAGGACTTGGTAGCGGCCGGTGGCGGGCAGGTCGGGCACGAAACGGGCGGTCTCCGCGCCCTTGTTGGTGTTGTTGTCGTGGTGATAGCCGCCGGCGACGAAGATGGGATGGGCGGAGCTGGCGCGGTCGAAACCCACGCGCTGGGCTTCGAGGTCGTCGACCACGATGCCCTTGAGTTGCAGATTGGAGACGCGGGTGCGCGGCGCGAGCGGCGGGCTGTCGAAATCGAGCACCTGGCCATCCTGCAACAGGCGCGCCTTCAGTTTGGCGTCGTCGATGCGCTGAATCGCGACACCCTGTTCGAGGGCGTGCACCGCAGCGGTGGCGGCACTCTGGCCGAGCACCATGAACACCGGTTCCATCCGGATGCTGCCGTAGGCGATGTGCGAGGCGGCCAGGCAGACGGGCACGAGCAGGTTGGTGCACTCGGCGGCTTTCGGCCGGAGGCTGCGGTAACTGATCGGGTACGGGCGTACGCGCACCTGGACGTCGCCCTCGTTGCGCACAAAGCCCTCCTTGGTCACGTAGCGCTGAATGTGGTGCGAATCCATGTTGTAGGCACCCATGCCGACGCTGTCCGGGGCGATTTCGGCCCGCGTGCAGTTCTTCTCGCTCATCACGTAGTCGCTGATCATGCGGCGCGCCTCGCGCACGTAGAGCTGGCGCGGCCAGTTGTTGTTGTCGGTGAACTCATCCTTCGCCAGCCCGAGCCGCTGGAACTCGGCGCGCACCTTTTCCGGCACCCGCGGATTGTTCGCGAGCGTCCACATGAGACCCTTCTGCCAGTCCTCGTGGGCGCGCCAGATGCGGGCCCGGGTGGCGTAGTCGGCCGCGGGGTAGTCCCAGTTCTGACCGATGAAATCGGTGCTGATCGCGAAGTTGTTGTTCGTATCCGTTTTCCGGTTCGGCATCCAGACGGGATTCCACGGGATGCGCAGGTCGCCGGCCTCGCAGTTGCGCAGAACCAGTTCGAACCAGCGCGGGTCGTAGTTGGCGGGTTTTTCCCAGGCGCGGCGGTTCGCCGGCACGTCGGTCGTGCACATGCGGAAATTGTACGCCTGCACCTTGCGGTCGCCGGAAAATTCCTCGCCGGGGCCGTCGGGGTTGATGCCGGGCAGCAGGCCGCTCGCGGGATTGCCGGGCTGCACATAGGGGTCGACCGGCTTGGTGAATTGATGGCTCACCGCGTGGGCCGCCTGCACCCCGTTGATGGTTTCGCCGTAGACGGCGTTGGCCTCGCGGCCCACGTGGTAACTCACGCCCGCTTTCGCCATGAGGTCGCCCTCGTAGGTGGCGTCGATGAACATGCGGCCCTCAAACGCGCGTCCGCTCTCCATCACGATGCGGACGATGCGGGCACCTTGCTTGATGACACCGCGGCCCGGAGTGAGCTCGAGTCGTTCGCCGCGCACGACCGTGACCTTCGCCGCGACCTCGCGGAGCAGGTCGTCGTAGATCCGGGTCGCGACGTGCGGCTCAAAGGTCCACATGGTCTGCTCGGCCGGATCGTTGGCGCCGCCGCGGCGGTTCGCGTATTCCTCGCGCGACAGCTGCGTCCAACTCGCGGGTTGCTGGTAGTGCTGCCACACCCGCCCGTAGAATTCGCGGGCGAGACCTCCGATGGCGCGCTTGTTGCCGATGTCCGTGGCGCCAAGTCCGCCGGTGGTGAGTCCGCCGAGGTATTGCGTGGGCTCGATCAGGACGGCGGTCCTGCCCATGCGGGCGGCCTGGATGGCGGCGGCTACTCCGCCGGAGGTGCCACCGTAGACGACGACGTCGTACGACGGGGTCGCGGCGCGGGAGGCCAGCAGGAAGATGGGGAACAGCAGGACCGGCGAGAGCTGGTGTTTCATGAGTGGAATTACGACGATTTTTGCGACGTTCGACGAGCCCGATAGCGCGCGACTTGCCGAAATGCGACAGCATGGGTGGTCGGAGAATCGCGAACGCCAATCGGAGTATGCCAATATTCATCCGGATCCTGCATGTTTGCGACGATTCCCGCCAATCTGTGGCCTTTCTGAATCTGTGGGAAATCTCGATTGGTTGGTTTGGTTTCTCCCGCAGATTCAGAGAGACCACAGATACCGGCGGTCACGATCAACGACGATCCGATGATATTCCCCACCGCTGATCTTGCAGCTCCGGCGCATCCGTCGAGTCAATGCGGGCTAAAAGCAAAACCGCCTGGCGGTTTTGCCTATAGCCCGGAAAGCAGCCAAGGGTGGGCTGGCAGAAAGCACTTCCGCACAGAGTGTAGCTTCGCCGTCGCGCAAAGTGCGCAGTTTCCGGGCTGGCCGAGCAGTTCGGCGAAACCATGCCGCGCGAGGTCCGCGAGAATCTCTTTCGCGCGGACGGCGTGCTGCCGGATGTCGAACACTTCAATCGATCGACCTGGGCTCGATCTTATCGGCCGCTTCACTGGTGGCGGCGGCCGCGGCGCGCTCGAGGGCGGCGACCCGCGCCTCAAGAGCGGTGAGGCGATCCTGCGCCTTGTGGTCAATGCCGGCGAGGCGGTCGCGGATCTTCTCACTGAGCTCCTGGCTGAGCACCTCGAATTCCCGGCGACCATCCTCGGCGATTTTTTCCGCCATCGCGCGCGCCTCGGCGGCGGAGACCTTGCCTTGTTTGACAAAGTCGCCGAGCGCGGACTCGACTTTTTCCCTGGTGATCACCGCGGCGCCGACCCCGGCGAGCAGTGTTTTTTTGATGATATCGATCATGGCATCGGAAGTGTAACCCAAATCGGGGACAGTGCAATTACACTGGTGACGGGTTGATTGGAATCGTAGTGCAGGACGCGGCACCGCCCCGAGTATGGGCGCGGGTGAACATCGAACGGCCTGCGATCCGCCACGGCCCGGGCGACGCTCCTCGCGGTCGAGGTCGCAGCCAAACGCGGCAGGCGTCGGAAGCTATGGGATTGAAACCAGTGGCGCGGGCCAGCGGGATCAGGCGGTTCGATGCCCGCAGGATAGCTCGAAACAGGTTTCGCCCCGGAAGGATTTCGCATTTAGTCGCGAAATCCTCACCGCACAATTTTCAGGATCCGGTTGTTGTAGCTGTCGGTGATATGGAGGGTGCCGTCACGATGGACGGTCACACCGTGGGGGCGGTTGAGCTCGCACTGTTCCGGCGGCCCCCCGAGGCCGGCGGCACCTTTCTTTCCCGTGCCGGCCACCCGGAGAATCTTCCCCGTGGCGGGGACGTACCGGCGAATCAGGTGATTCTCGGCGTCGGCGATCAACACGGTGTCGTCGCGGTCGATGCAGAGGTGTTTCGGGCCGCTCAGCAGTGCGGCGAGGGCGTCACCGCCGTCGCCCCCGGCACCCTTTTTTCCGGAGGAATTCACCACCGTGCGGATCTTTCCGTTGCGATCCACGACGCGCAGCGCGTTGCCGCCGCGTTCCAGGATGTAAACGTTTCCCTGGCGATCGGCGACGGCGGCGCGGGGATCGAAGAGCGGCGCCTCGATCGCGGTGGCGCCGTCGGGCGGGACACCTTTCTGCCCGTTGCCGGCGACGACGCGCGACTGGCCGGTCTTGACCTCGACCACGTGCACGCGGCGGAGATCGGCGATGGTGAGCTGCGTACCGGTGGCATCGAGGGCGATGCAGTAGGGGCCGGCACCGCGGGCTTGGGCCGCGGGCACGTTGAAGCCGGGCAGGCTCGTCACCGTGCCGGTCGCCAGGTGCACGCGCCGCACGCGGCCGTTCCAGGTGTCACCGATCAACACGTCGCCATCCGGCAGGACCGCGAGATTGTGCGGGCCGTGAAATTGCGCGGCGAGCGCCGGACCGCCGTCCCCGGAGTCCCCGGGTGCCGGCTGGCCGGCGATGTGCGTCAGGATGCCGCGTGCATCCACTTTCAGGAGACGGTTGCCGGAGATCATCTCGACGATGAAGAGGTTGCCGGCCGCATCAAAATCGACGCCAAACGGCTCCTTGAGCAGGGTGCGCGTCGCCGGGATGGCGGTTTGATCCTCGGTGCCGCCGGCGACGAGCAAGATGCGGTCGGCGCGGAGGGCCGCCGTGCCGAGCACGGCGGCCAACAGGGTGAGGGGGAGGAGAGGGCGGGGAGTCATGGGGGGAAGAGATCGGCGGGCGGTATGGTTCGAAGACGCGACGAGCGTTTTCGCCCTGAAAACGAAATTACGGAATGGTGGAACCCGATGTCCGCACCGGGTTTTGAACCGGACGCTCTCACATCAGCCCGCTGGGGCAGCGGGCTCCACCTTTCAGCGCGTTCACTTTTTGGCCGGCGAATACACCTGCCTGAACGGAGGCGCCTCAGTGCGGCCCTCCGGCGGCGCCCGTGCCGGCCGTGGCGGCTTTTGGCGGATGGAAGAAGAGCGCCAGCGCAACCGCGGCGATCGAGGCGACGATCAGCGGCACCAGGAACAGGCCATGGAAATCCGTGACGGCCTTCACGGTGTAGACGCTCTGGAGCAACCACGGGCAAATTGAGTTCGCGAGCAGCGCGCCGAGGCCGAGGATCTGCAGATTGAAGAGGCCCTGCGCACTGGTGCGGATGTCCTTCGGGAAATACGCGTCGACGAAGATATAGACGGTGGCGAAGAAGAACGCGTAGCAGATGCCGTGGAGCACCTGGACGACGATGATCATCGCGGCGCTCTGCGGGAAGAACGCGTACACGGCGAACCGCGCGGCGTGGCCGAGGATGCCCACGATCATCGTGGTCCGCCAACCGAACTTCTTCAGTGTCGCGCCGAGCACGAACATGGTGAGAATCTCCGCGATCTGGCCGATGCTCATCACGGGAGTGATCCAATTGGAGGGGATGCCGACCCCGCCAGCCTCCTTCGCGGTGCCGAGGAAGACGCCGGTCCAGTTGAAATAGCAGTTGTGCACGAACGAATCAACGAGCGTCACGAGCCACAGCACGAGGACGAACGGGTGTTTCAGGAGGCGCAGCGCCTCGAGCCAGGCGAGTTTCTCCACGCCGGCGGTGACGGGCTTCTGGGCCGTGCGCGGCAGCGTGAGGCTGAAGGCGGCGAGCGTGAGTGAGGCCAGACCCGCCACGATGAAGGTCCACTTGGTCGCGGCCTTGGCGGCGTCACCGGTGAGCGGATGCGCGAGCGCCGCGCCGAGCCAGTCGACGAGGCCCGCGGGGTTGGCGGCCTGGACGGCGTCCCAGTTGACAAAGATGAATGTAAACGGCCACGCCGCGAGAATCCACCCGATGGTGCCGCCCATGCGGACGATGCCGAATTCCTTTTCCGGGTCCTTCATGTTGGCGAACGCGATTGAGTTGGTGATCGAGATCGTCGGCACGTACAGCAGGCAGTGCACGAGCATCAGGAGGAAGAACGGCAGGAACTCCTTGGTGAAACCGCAGCCGAGGATCGCGAGCCCGCCGACCAGGTGAGAAAACGCGAGAAATTTCTCCGGAATGAATTTCCGGTCCGCCCATTGGTTGCTGAAAAACATGCCGACGATGGACGCGACGGGAAACGCGTTTAGAATCAGCGATTGCTGCCCGGGCGAAAAGCCGAGGCTCGGCAGGTAGCCGAAAATCAGGGGCAGCCAGGCGCCCCAGATGAAGAACTCGAGGGCCATCATGGTGAAGAGCGACCCGCGGGGAGTTTTGTTGGAGGGAGTAGTCATCGAAAGGGATGTTTTCACGGCTGCCAGGTGCCTTGCGCCACGGCGGGGACAAACGTGTCCAGGCCCGGTGGTTTCCAGGCGAGGGTGCGGCCCTGCTCGGCGCTCATGTAGGCGGTCATCAGCAGCTCGACCACCTCGAGGCCGTCGAGAAAATTCAGCTCCGGCTGCCGGCCGTCGAGGAAACAGCGCGCGAAATGGCGGTTCTCGTTTTCGTAGCCGTATTCGGCGGACTCGTTGCCGACGATCGGCATGAGGCCCTGCTCGGCGTTTTGCTTTTCCACGAGATCCTCGCCGCTCCGGCCGGTGACGCGCCGGCTGAGGAACAGGTGCCCGCCGGTGTCGAGCGAGTTGTGGGAAAACGAATACTCCGGCCCGAGCAGCTCCGTGCTCAACCGCAGCCCGGCCCCGACGAAGCTCCACGACGTCGTCACTTCCGCGATCAGCGGCCGGCCGGCGTCGTCGACGTACTCGATGGTGGCGCGGGCGAAATCCTCCGACGGGCGTTGCGCGTAGTCGACCTCGGGCCCCATGGTTTCCCGGAGCAGGCGCGCGTATTCGGGGCGCGACCACTTCAGGCTGTGGATTTGGCCGGTCACTTTCACCGGTGTGATGCTGGCCCGTGGCTTGGCGGGGTCGGTGAGCAGGAAGCGGGCGACCTCGACACAGTGGCACATCATGTCGTTGAGGACGCCGCCGCCCTGGAGATCGCCCTGCCAGAACCATGGCATGTGCGGTCCGCTGTGCTCTTCGGCGGCGCGGGCGAGGTACGGCCGGCCGGTGATCGAGGCGCCGCGCGCCCACGCCAGGGCCCGGCCTTTGAGCAACGAAGGGGTGAACAACTGATCCTCGAGGTAGCCGTGCAGCACGCCGGCGCGTTGGATCAGGGCCACGCAGCGTTTCGCCTCCGCGACATTGCGCGCGAGGGGTTTTTCGCAGGCGATGCCGGTGAGTTTGCCCTGACCAGATTCCAGCGCGGCGACGATTTCCTCGAGATTCTCGACTCGCCGGTGATTGGGTCCGCAGAGCCAGAGCGCATCGATCGCGGGGTCCGCGATCATTTCAGTGATCGATCGATAAGCGCGGGCCTCGCCCACGCCGAGAGAGCGGGCGAGCGCGGCGGCTTCGGCCGCGTGGACGGAGTTGGGACTCCAGATGCCGAGAATGTCGGCGTCGCGCACGGCGAGCCATGACTGGATGTGAAACCGGGTGATGAAACCGCTGCCGATGAATCCGACTCCGAGGCGCTTGGACATGGGGGAGGGAAGAAGGAAAGCCGGTCTGGACGCCGGTGTCTACACCTTCGTCGGCTTGTGCCCGTGTTCTTCCGTCGCGCACGGTTTCGCGACGATTTGTCGTGCCCCGGGCTGCCCTGTCGCGCCTGCCGGTCATCAACCAACGGCCTTTTTTTTGTCGTGATCACGACAAAAAAAAGGCCGTTAGTCCGGCGGTAGCCTGGGGGTCGCGGTGGTCTGCTATCCGCGCAGCCTCACTCCGGTTTTTTCCCGGTGAGCCGCGCGATGAATTTGATCGCGTAGAGATACGCGCGCTCGCGAACCACCATCGGGTCCCCGGCGGCGCCCTCGACGCCGAGCTCCGAGATGTCGTCGATCACCGGACCCTCCATCGGGTGCAGCACGATGTAGGTGAGAATTTTTGTCAGTTTCTCCTTCGGATAGCTGTCGATGAGGTGCTGGTACACGACTCGCGGCAGGTAACGTTCGACCGGCAGTTGAATCGCATCGGGCACGGCGGCCACGTAGAGCAGATTCCGGATGCAGCGCAGATCGTCGCCGTCTGTGCCGGGCGGCCACGTGGCAATCTTGTCCCGCACCTTGCCGACCTCGTCCTTCATGAAATCCTCCGGCTCCTCGTCCACCGCGGCCATGGGTGACACGATGCCATGGTCGGGTGGCACGTTGTAGTCGAGGCCGTCCCAGTCCTTTTGCGTGATCGCCATCCACGGCGGCGCGGGCTTGGGGGGTGGCGTAATCGCGACGGCCGCTGGCGGGGAGCTGGCGGGCGGAGTGGCGGCACTGGTCGTTGGAGCGGCCTTGCCCGTGCCCTCCGCGGGCGTTTTCGCGACTGGCGGCGGCGCCGCGCGTGGGATGGTGGGCGGGCTTGGCCCGACGGCGGCGACCTTGGGTGCGGCCGGTTCCGCATCGGCGGCGATCGCGATCCGGCCCCGCCCTTCGGCGAGCAGGCCGACGGCGACCCACGCGGCGACGGCCGGCCCGAGCCAGGCTTTCCCGCGGAGCGTGGCAAAGCGCTGCTGCGCATCCCAGCGGAAGAGCTTGGCTCCGGCGAGACAGCCCGCGACCCCGGTGAGCCCGAGCGCGAGCAGACTGAACCGCGCGCCGGCGAAACCGCGCCCGTTCACCGCGCCCTGCAGGGCCTCGACCGCGTAGCGCCCCGGGAAAAACGCCGACACATGTTGCGCCCACGACGGCAGCGCCGCGAGCTGCACCGCCACGCCGCCGATAATCAGCATGGGCAGAAAAATACACTGCCCGAGCGCCTGCACCGCCGGCACGTTGTCCGCGAGCGTCGCAATCACGAGTCCAAGTCCGATGAAGGCGAACGAGACGAACGTGAACGCCACCCACAGGTCGAACGGATGGGCCGGCAGCGTCATCCCGATTGCGAGGGCGAGGGCAAGTTGGAGGAGGCCCGCGGTGAGGATGATGACGTAGCGCGCCAGGACGGTGCTCGTGACCATCACCCAGGTCGGCACCGGCGCGAGCCGGTAGCGGCGCCACACACCGCGTTCGCGCTCGCTCACGAGCGTGGTCGGCAGCCCGAAGCAGGCGCCACCCAGCACCGCCACCGTCAGCAACTCCCCCATGTGGCGCAGCAGCGGAATTTTCTCGTGCCGGTACAGCACCCAGAACGCGATGAGGAAAATCAGCGGGAACAGGTAGCCGTAGAGCAGCGCCAGCTTGTTCCGGAAATGGAGCCGCAACGAGAGGCCGAGATGGGCGAGGACGGCGTTCATGACCTGTCCCCTGCGCGATTGTGCGCTTCCCGGGTCAAAGCGAGAAACACTTCCTCGAGCGAAGCCTTGCGCACGTGCAGCTCCTGCAGTTCCACGCGTTGCTCCCCGAGGAGCCGGGTCAGCGCCGCGAGCGTGGCGGTGGCGTTGTCGGTTTGAAATCGCAGCTCGCCCGCCTCTCCGGTCACTTCGCTCACGCCCGGCAAAGCCGTCAGGAGTTCGCGCGCCAGCGGAGTCGCGGTTGTCAGTGTCACCGTTTGTCGCGCTCGCGACTGCGCGATGAGTTCGTGCGGCGCCCCGGTCGCCACGATCCGGCCGCGGTCGATGATGGCCACGCGGTCGCAGAGCTCTTCCGCCTCGTCGAGGTAGTGCGTCGTGAACAGCACGGTGTACCCGTCGCGCTTCATCTGCTTGATCGCGGCGTGCAATTCGCGGCGGGCCTGCGGCTCGAGCCCGGAGGTGGGTTCGACGAGGAACACGAGCTCCGGGCGATTCACAACCGCGAGCGCGAGGGCGAGCCGTTGTCGCTGGCCGCCCGACAGCGTGTCGACGGGCGCGTCGGCCTTCTCGCGCAGCGCAAATCGCTCGAGCAGTTCCGCCGGGTCGCTGCGCTGGCGATAGAAGGTTCCGAAGAGCTGCAGGGCCTCGCGCGGGGTGATTTTGTCCTGCAAGGACGTGGTTTGCAGCGCGACGCCGATCTTCTGTTTCACTTCGCGCGGTTGCCGGCGCGCGTCGAGCCCGCACACCTCGAGTTCGCCGGCGTCGGGCTCACGCAGCCCGACGAGGCATTCGACCGTCGTGGTCTTGCCCGCGCCGGTGGGACCGAGCAGCCCGAAGATTTCACCCGGCGCGATGGTGAAACTTACTCCGCGCACCGCCGCGACGCCGTCGTAGGACTTGCGCAGATCGCGGACGACCACTTTGGGCGACAGGGCGGATGACACGAGGGTGGGGGCATACGCGTTGCCCGTGGCAGGAACAAGCCGTTTCCGCGGAGATGCCGCCTGGCGCATCCGGCCTCCCGCTCATCTCCGGGCTTTCCAACTCCGCCAAAATTGCCCAACAATATTCTCTTCCATGAAAGCTCCTCTGGTGGCCCTTGCCTTGATCCTCGCTTCCTCCGGCGCCCGCGCCGCCGACAATACCCTGACCGCCGCCGAGAAATCCGCCGGCTGGCACCTGCTCTTCGACGGCACGTCGCTCTCGGGCTGGCGACCCTTCAACAAGCCGGGCGCGTCCGTGACCGGTTGGGAAGTGGTCGGCGGCACGTTGCACTCGTTACCCAAGGTCAAGGGTGACGCGATCATCACCGCGAAGAAGTTCAACGATTTCGAATTTTCGTGGGATTGGAAGGTCGACCCGGTCGGCAACAATGGCGTGAAATATTTCGTGACCGAAGCGCGCCCGAAATCGCCGGGCCCGGAGTATCAAATGCTCGACGACGCATTGCACCCCGACGGCAAGATCGGGCCGCACCGCCAGACGGCGGCCTTCTACGATGTGTTGCCTCCCGCGGCCGACAAGCCGCTGCGGCAGCCCGGCGAGTGGAACACCTCGAAGATCGTAGTGCGCGGCAAAAAGGTCGAACACTGGCTCAACGGCAAAAACGTGCTCAGCTACGAACTCGGCAGCGAGGCGGTGAAAGCGGGAATCGCGAAGAGCAAGTTCAAGAGCGAGGCCGGGTTTGGCGACAAGATCGAGGGTCACCTCATGCTCACCTACCACAACGACGACTGCTGGTACCGCAACGTGAAGATCCGCGAATTGAAGTGAGGATCGTCGCCGGTGGAGCGGACGGGAAGGATCTGGGATGTCGCCGAAGCTGACGATCGCAACGCGCTGAAACCCGGGATCGAATTCGATCTCGGCCGAGTCCATTTCAGTCGAAATGCGTTTTGTCTCTGCAAACGAAACCACTGAAAGGTGGAACCCGATGGCCTCATCGGGTTTTGGATTGTACGCTCTCAAATCACCCTGTTGCGGAGTCTGCTGGCCAGCAGACGGCTCCACCCTTCGCTGAATCGTTGGCTTAGCCCGCATTTTTCACACTTTCTGCGGAATTCTCCCTGCGCTTGACGAGTTTCGGGCGGCGTGAGCTTGGATATCTGGGGTTCATGCGGGCTAAAACAAAACCGCCAAGCGGTTTTGAACTTAGGCCGGACATCCCTGAGGACCGCGAACGCAGAAGAAAATCTCGAACACCGTGTGGCTCCGCTCGCGAGCAGAGTGTGAACTGGCCGGGCTAGGGGCATCGCGGTCGGGTCGGGAAAGAGTCCGGCGCTGGCGCGGTGAGCTCGCGTGCCTGGTCGCCAGGCCGTCGCGCGCCACGGGCGGTTGGCACGCGCGGCGTATTTCGGTGCGACTCGCGGGACGCGAACGCCGAAATGATCCAGCCGCGGCCCGGGGTACTTCACCGGCCGGCACCGGTCGATATTTCTGGAAAATATGCGCGGTCAAAGGTGTTGCATTTTTGCTGATCTAGCCGTCTTACCTAGCGGTATCCGGTGGCGTCAGGCGTTGCTGGGTCAACACTCACCGCCACCATCCTCGCTCTCAGGTTTTCCGAAAATCAGATGGATTTCTCCTCTCCCTGGCCTTTGCTGGCCATTGGTCTGCTGCTGGTGCTGACACCCGTGCCGCTTCTTTTCCCGGGCAACGTCAAATACCGGACCATTGAAAATCTGGAAATTACGCTGCGCAACCGCAGTTGGTGGCGGATGTGGCGGAACGTCCTGTATATGCGCGGGCATTGGATCGAATTGGCCCGTGCCTATGTTGGAATGCGGTGTCTCGTGAGTGCGCTCGAGCTGATTAGAAAGTCCGGCACCTATCCGGCATTTTCCTCCGCGTGGATGGTCACCGGGATCGCGCTGTTTGTGGGGATCCTTGCCCTCGGCCTGATGATTGGGGCGTTTCGGCCCACGGAAGGAGCGTTCGCTCCCGTGGCTTTCGTTTCGGCCGCGATCTGCGCAGTCGTTCCGCTTCAGGTGACGAGCCCCGCGCTCATCCTCGCGATCTCCAGCATGGTCGCTTTCAAATCTCTTGCCGCCTTTTTTTCGATGCTGGCGCTTGGGCTCGCGGCCCTCGTGCCGTTATTTGGGAAGGGCACGATTGTCGGAGCGATCAGTGCGAGTTTTGCCGCCACGCCCGTGATGATCGCTTTCCTGATGCACCGCCAAATGGTGATTTCAGTCCGCCAGTCGAAATCGGATCGACCCGATACGCCCCGGTGACCGGCTCCGGCCGGCCAACCTTGTGCTGCGGTCGCACGTGCCATTTCCATGATTCGCGCTCCGACTGACCGCACCGTCGCGCGCTGGCAGAGTCAGCTGCGGCACTTTTCCTTCCACCGGGCCGCCGGTGGACACGCCAACGATTGCGACACCCTCCTGTGCGTCCTTCCCTTCGAGGGAGAAGCGGGACTCGTCGCGCTGCTCGCGAAATTGGAGTTCACCCTGACTGTCATCCCCGAGGGCGCTCCGCGCATCGTGGTTGGCCGCAGTTACAGTCCCGCCGAGTGGGACCAATTGTATCACCCGATTCGGGCGTATCCGCGTTTCGCCGAGCCCGGCGCTACCCAGCTGTTCGGGCTCCGGGTGCACCTCTCGGTTGGAATGAATACGATCACCGTTGGCGCCTTTGGAGCGGCGGCGGGCTCGTGGACCGTGGTCGAGGAGGATTTTCGCAACGCGCTGAAACTGGAGGCGGAGTTCGACCGCCGGGGTGTGGTGCCCAAGTTTGCGCGCTGACGGGAACGGGAACATCTTGCGCCCGCACGGCCGAGCTTGGGTCAGTTGCGATGACGCGACGCGAATTCGCGCTTCCGCTGCGGCGGCGTTTCACGCAGCGTGATGTTCACCCCCCCCCATGAATATCCGCCGCGTTTCGTTTGGCTGCGTTGCCCTCGCCCTCGTCACGATTGCCGCGCTCGCGGCTTCGCGCGATCCCAAGCCGGTGCGCAACGTCACCGATCCCGGAGTGATCGTGACACGCCAGAACACCACACCCGCCGGCGTGCAGAGCGTCTTCGAGGGACGCGTCTACGGCGTCGCGTTCGGGGCGAAACCGGATGAAATCTGGGCGCTCACCGCGAAGGACCTCGTCGGGATCAACTGGCGCGAGAACCGCGTGGTGACTTCAGTTCCGCTCGTGGGCAAACCAGGGCTGCAGGGCGTGGCTGCGGATTCGACGGGCCGGGTGCTGGTCAGCAGTGGCAGTGCCAAGGAGGTTCGGCTGCAAAGCGTCGAGAACGGCGTGACGCGCCTGGTGGCGGGTGGGCTTGGGGGCTATACGCCGGGCACCGTGGCGCTCGCGCGGCAAAAAAATTCCGCCGGTCAGCGGCTCGCCGTGATTCCGATCATCGCGCAGAACAAGGCGGCGGTGGTCGATCTGGAGTCTTCCCGCGCGCTCGGCTCCGTGCCCACCGGCGTGGCTCCGGTCGGCGCGGTCATCAGTGCGAACGGCACAATCGCCTACGTCAGCAATTGGGGCGGACGCCAGCCGCAACCCGGAGACAAGACCGCGCCGACGGGCCACACCCCGAAGTCCGATCCGGTGGTGATCGACGCCCGGGGCATCGCCGCCACGGGTACGGTGACGAAAATCGATCTCACGACACTGCAGCCGGTGGCGCAGATTGCGGTGGAACTGCACCCGGTGGCGCTGGTGTGGGACGAAGCGCGGCACCGGTTGTTCGTCGCGAATGGCAACAGCGATTCGGTGTCGGTCGTCGACACGCGGACCGATCAGGTCGTGCAGACTTTCGCATTGCGGCCGTTCGGCGCCGCCGCGCGCGGGGTCGCGCCGACGGCGCTGGCGCTGACCACGGATGGCGCCACGCTCTTTGTGGCGTGCGGCGGGATCAATGCGGTCGCGGTGGTGCGGACGGCGGACGGCGTCACGCAGGGGCTGATCCCGACGGCCTGGTATCCCAACGGGCTCGCGTTGAACCCGGACAACACGCTGCTCGCCGTGTCGACCCTGCTTGGTGTCGGCTCCGGGTGGCGCGACGATTTTTTCAAGCGCTTCGTGCATTCGTATCGGGGCAGCGTGAATGTGCTGCCGGTGCCGGAGTCCGCGCAACTCGCGAGCTACAGCACGGCGGTGGCGGAGAACAACCGGTTGCCGCTCACGCCGCCGGCGGCCGCGGTGACGGCGGCGGCCGCGGCCAACGCCAAACCTGCGGCGATTCCGCGACGGGCCGGCGAGCCGTCGCTCATCGAGCACGTGGTCTACGTGATCAAGGAGAACCGCACCTACGATCAGGTTTTCGGCGACCTGAAGAAGGGCAACGGCGATCCGTCGCTCGTGATGTTTGGCGAGGACGTGACGCCGAACCAGCACCGGCTGGCCGACGAATTCGTGGTGCTCGATAATTTCTACGCCTCGGGCGGCAACAGCGGCGACGGCCACCAGTGGATCACGCAGGCGAACGAGAGCCCCTACGCGATGTGGCCCGGCTGGGACGGCCGCAGCTATCCCTTCGACGGGACGGACCCGATTGCGTATTCATCGGGCGGATTCCTGTGGGACTACGCGCTTCGCGCGAAAAAAACGGCGCAGGTATTTGGAGAGTTTGCCCCCCGGGTGTCGGGCCTGGGCGCCGGGGCGCGCATCGCGCTGCTGCAGCGCTGGCGCGCTGGCGACACGTTTGCGACCGAATGGAAGACCAGCTCGCCAATCCAACCGCTCGACGGGCTGCTCGCGCGCAATTTTCCGGGCTATTCCACCGAGATTCCCGACGTGGTGCGGGCCCGGATTTTTCTGGCGGAGCTAAAGAAATGGGAAGGCGCGGGGAAGATGCCGAACCTCGTGTTTCTGCAGCTGCCCAGCAATCACACGCGCGGGACCGCCCCGGGAGCCCACACGCCGAAAGCGATGGTCGCCGACAATGACCTGGCGCTCGGGCAGATCGTGGAGGCGCTGACGCATTCGCCATTTTGGAAAAAGATGGCGATCTTCGTGGTGGAGGATGACGCGCAGAACGGCGTCGACCATGTCGATGGGCACCGGACGGTGGCGCTCGCGTTGAGCCCGTACGTGCGGCGCGGCCACATTGACTCGACGTTTTATGCCCATCCCAGCATCGCGAAGACGATCGAGCTTATCCTCGGCCTGCCGACGATGTCGTTGTTCGATCTGATCGCGAACGACATGCGGGCGAGTTTTCACGACGTCGCGGATTTCTCGCCCTATGCGGCGGTGGTGCCGAAGCAATCGCTCGACGACGTGAATCCGCCCGCAAAAGCGCTGAGTGGCGAAGCGCGCAAGGGAGCGCTGGCGTCGGCCAACATGCGCTTCGATGTTCCGGATGCCGCGCCGACGGATGCGTTGAACAAGATTCTGTGGCATGATGCCCGCGGGTGGACGGTAGCGTATCCCGGGGTGAAGCGCGCGGCCTTCGCGCCGCTTTCGCTGGACATTGACGATGACGACCGGTGAGGCGGGCAAACAGCTTGGCGCGCGCGAGACGCCCGCCCGATCCGGCGGGTGGCGCCATCGCCCTGCAGGCGCACGACCCGAACAGCACGTTTTGCTCGGAACATGGTCAGCTATTCCAATGCCTCCACACAGCAAAGCGCTGATCGTGGCGGACGATTCGACGCTGACCCCGTCGGATCGGCGCCGAAAAACGAAACTGGGGTCTCCGGATCAGATTCCCCGCCGGGGCGCTGTGGGTGCATCGTCCGGCACCGGTCGCCGGCCGAAAAGCGGCGGCGGCGAAAGCGCGCGCTGACTCGTCCGCCATTCCTCGGCCAAAGCGCGACGTTCCAGCGGGGATGCGTTCGCGGCCAGCACGAATCCGCGTCGCTGGCGTTCGAACGCATCGTCGATGCCGTTGGCGTTTTCGTCCTCGTAGAGCGGGTTCTCGTCGGCCATGATCAACTGGCACACCCACGCGTCGCCTTTTCCCGCCTTCAGCGTGAACTTGTGCTGAATGTTTGGCCCGGTAATCAGCGGCAGGCTGGCCGCTACCAGCCGCATCCCCGCGTAGAGGCTCCAGACACCGGCAACGGGGTCCAAGTGAACCGTCAACAGTGGCAGGGACACCCGTTCCTCGCCGGCAAACTTCCCGATCGGCGCATGCAAGCCGAGGGAACGCCACCGCAGCCCTCCGCTGTCCGGCTCATCGAACATGGACTGTAGATACCCGTCAGCCGGACTGAGGGTCACTCCGAGTCGGGCGCCGGCGATTTCTATGATCGTCGATTCGGTGGCGCAAAGGAGAAACGAGACGAACAGTGACTCGCGACCCAAGCCGCGGAGCGGCCGCGACCACTCGGTACCGGCGCCGACGGTCAAGACGTCGAGACCGGCCTTGCGGCTCCTTGCCGCCGCCGCGCTCCCGGCGCTCGAGAGATCATCGACGGCGAATTTGCTGACTGCCAGAGGAACCGCCCCGGGCTTGCCGGTGTCAGCGAGACGCGGCAACCCGCGTGAGACCGGACTTCTGGCTGCCGAAGGCGCCGGCTGCGCTTGCAGAAAACCGAAGGCAAGGAACCCCGACGAAATCGAGAGGGATGTTCTCTTGAGCGATGCATTCATGGAATGGGAGGTTTTGAGGCCGCGGGGCGGCGCGTTGTGTCAAGAGTCAAGACCTGACGTGTTTAGTATTCGCTTGGCGTATTTCATAATTCATCGAGCGGGGCCGCTGTATGTTACACCTCGGAAGTGGTGCAGTCGCGGCTCAAGAGTCGTAAAACCGGTTCATTTTCGTGCCAGCGCATAGACTGCACCGACAAGCATCACCAGAATCAGAATCGCTCCGGCGACCGATGTCGGCGAGATGCCGGCCGCTCCGCTTTCTACAGCGGCTTGTTGGGCTGGTTGCGGCACCGCTCCGCCGGTCTTGGGACGCTGGCCCCGAGCTTCAACCCGCGCCGCCTCAATCTGAACTCTTGAATTAGCCGACTTGTCGCGCAAAACGGATGCGCCGTCGTTCTTGAGCCCTTGGAACAGAGTCAGAAAATACTCCGCCGATTGATTGATTTGCGCACGACTTTGCGCCGCTATAATCTCCGGCGTTTTCGGAGCCAATTGCCTCAATGCGCTTTCGATTGAAAAGCGCGCGATCCGATCGTTAACCCGATCAATATACAACCTACCCAACCACGCCAGGCCTTCGCGGCTCAGCTTCCGTTGATCGAGAGGAACCGGCTCTTCACCGGCGAGTCTCAGCAATTCTCGCGCTTCCCGCCGAAGAGGGGCGTCGAAGACATGCTCCAACGCCTGTTTGACAATGAGGAGGCGCTCGTCTTCGAGGACCATTCGTCCCAAGGCGGGCATCACTTCCGGCGGTACGGTTCCCTCTCGCTTCATTTTTTCGCAGGCCATCCACCGAGCTACTGGGTCGGCCGAGGTCAACATCGCCGCCATAGCTGCGGCCGACTTTGGGTCGGCCCGCATCCAATGCTGAATTTGCGACGCGGAATTCGTGCCTATCGACGACGAGGCGCTATCCTTCCATGGCAGAAATCCTTCAAACGACGTCAACGCTATTGTCATCAGAGTGGTCCGATCCGACGGGCCGACGCCCCCTCCGAAACTCCAGGCATCGAAGCCTTGAATCTGCTCCAACAGCACAAGGCCCTTTTCCGCATTCTTCTCGAACGCGATTCTAATAATGCCGTTGATTACGAGAGGGAAATCCTCTCCAGTGTTTGCGCCAAGGAGCGCCTGAGACAAAACGCACAGGACGACGGCCCGCAAAGTCGCGATTCTCATAGGCGGTTCTTGCTGTTTTTCCCCGGATTCGCCCAATCACTGTCGTTGGCGCTGCCATTTTCCCACATGCGATGAAGTTCGTACGGCGGCCCGACCTGTGAGCGCATGGCTATGTCCTCGCGGTCGGGAATCGGATTCTGGCCGTAGCCGACCTCGTCGGGAAACGTCGCGTATTTGGTCGGGTCGTAATTTCTTCCCGGCATGTAGGTTGCTTCCAAGCCGTCGGGAATATCGTCCCCTTTGGAGCGAAGATACGATGGACCATCGTTGTCCAGCGCGGCGTTATATCCGCCGGGCCAAAACGCCATCAACTGTGTGCTATGCTTCGCCTCATGAGCCGTGGTCCACGCAAAATAATCGATCCCGACCGGTGTCCCCTGGAGCGCGCTTCCTACAGAAGCGGCATCGTTGCTCAAATATATCTTGTCCTCGAATGGGAAATTATAAAACGACCTGGAGCCGTTGTTATAGATCGTCGGCGTATTATTGGTCTTATTGGCCGGCGTCTGCATCCAATAATAATACCAATTCGGACTTCCATACTGGCCGCCCGGATGATTGGTATGTTGCGTTGGGAAAAAAACCTCGAATGACTGGTCGACGACCGGCACACCGCCGAACGCGAGTCGGGCCGTCTTTGGTCCAAACGCAGAGTTGTTCGTCGGCAATCCTGCGAAGGCCACCTTTGCCTCCAATACGTCGCCGCTGATCGTGGGCTGGCCCAGCGGATTTGTCGGATCCCATGCCATGACAGAGTCGCCAACACCCATGACGATAAACTTGTACCGGGCTTGATCCGTAGCGGACAGGCTTTGAAGTCCTGGAACACGAGCTTTCAGTTTAACGGTCAGTACGCCGGTCGAACCGCTGGAGTAGGTGAATTCGTTGGCGCCATCGGGAATGCTGTTCGGAACATCTCCCGCTTCAACGGGTGCATTCACCGGGTCGCCAGCCGGTGTAATGAAAACCGGCGTCGTCGGGCGCTGGGCATCAAACGTGAACGACACTCCGGTTCGATCATCGAGTCTTGCGACGACCCGCCACTGTCCCGCCGCGTTGATCTGAACATCAAAGACGTCGCCCAAGGTGGAGTTTCCGATTCTCACGTTGTTGATGGCATCCCAGACTTCCCAGACAATCCGGGGGCCGTTTTGCAGCAGCTTGCCGAGGACGTTCTTCGCACTCAAGCTCACGGTGGCGCCGCCCGTCGCCGGCAGGGAGAGCAGTTGGACGCCCCCGATGGCAACCGAGGCCAGTCCATTGATCTGGAAACTGTGAATTGGCAGGCCGATGCGGGCGCGGACGAACTGAAACGCGAGAAAGTCCTCGGCGTGGAAACTTGGGAGGTAAATCGTGGGATGAAGATTGTGGCCGGCCTGCAAGATGATGCTGGCGTAGTCTCCCCAGTACCCGGCGCTGTTCCAACCCATGATCGCGTATTGCTCGTTTGTCTCGGCGTCGAACAGCGCATCGGCCGAAACCCAGGTGGTGATGTTGGTGACAACTGGCGGGCGGGAGTAGAGCCAGAGGTTCGGGAAGCCGTCGATCGAGAACCCACCGGGCCAATACTGGTCCCGCCAATCGAAGAAAATGTCCCAGTTGTCACTCTCGTAATCGTAGGTCGTCCAGATGTCCGAGATGGCGTAATTGAAGCCCAGCATGCCGCGGGTGGCGACCTCGTCGCGGATGCCGTCGTCGTTGACATCGAACCAGAGTGGCTGCGAGCCCGGGAATTGGTAGGTCGCCGTGGCCGTGACATTGCCCGTTCCCATGGTGAGGATGCGAGTGGCGCCGAGCCGCGAGGGCGGAATCGTGGCGGGTCCGGAGATTTCCCAGCCGGTGAACAGGGCGCCGGCGGGCACCGAGGCGACGATGGTTCGCGTGGCACCCGGCAGCAATCCGGCCGCGCCGCCCGTGCCGTTGACCACACTCAGCGTGTAGGTCGTCACCCCGCCGCCACCACCGCCGTCAACGGTGAGGACAAGCGTCGCTGTACCGCTGGTGCCGGCGGAATTGGTGGCGGTCAGGGAAACGCTAAACGTGCCCGCCTGCGTCGGCGTGCCGCTGATATGTCCCGTGGCCGAATTCACTGCGAGACCGCCCGGCAGGCCGCTGGCGCCGTAGCTGGTCGGAGAGTTGGTGGCGGATATATCATAGGCAAAGATCGTCCCCACCGTGCCGCTGGCGGAACCGCCGCTGACCACCGGAAGCGCTCCGCTCGGCGCGATGGTGAGCACGAGAGTCGCAGGGTTGCTCGTGCCGGCGGAATTGGCCGCCGTCAGGGAAACACTGAAGGTGCCCGCCTCCGTCGGCATGCCGGCAATCTCGCCGCTGCTCGAACTTACCGCCAGCCCGCCCGGCAGGCCGCTGGCGCCATAACTGGTCGGCGAGTTGGTGGCGGAGATACCGGAGGAGAAAACGACTCCCACCGTGCCACTGGCGGAACCGCCGCCGACCACCGGGGCCGACGCGGGTGATGTCGTGCCCGTGCCGATCGCCGGGCGGCTGAGCGTTCCGCCCGTCTCGAGTGAGGCCGCTACGTTCCGTTCGCCGCCGGCTTCGTTGCGTTCGCCGGTTCGATGTTCGCGGGCCGCCGCGCAGGTTTGCGGGAACGGTTGCGGAGCCGGCACCGTGTTCGTGTCGGGACTCCAAGCCGAGGTTGGATACCAGTTCCCCACTTCGTCGAAGGGTGTCCATGTCCATGGTCCCACCCATTGACCCTCGATCCACACTGGTTCGGTGTAGCCAGGATACAGGGTCCAACCCAAGTACCCCTGCACCCACACTGGCGGCTCCGTGTGCGCTGGAATCGTCACACTGTCCCAGTATCCCTCCACCCAAGCGGAATCGGTGTACCCATCGATCCAAACGTCTTCCCAGAAACCATCGACCCAGGTAGCGTCCAGATATCCGTCAACCCACACGGTCTCATTGTGCCCTTCCACCCAGGAGGAATCCCAATACCCGTCGACCCAAGTTGAATTCCAGTAGCCATCGACCCACACGGTCTCCCAATACCCGTCCTGCCAGTTGCCGTCGTCGTCCCAGTAGCCGTCAACCCACTGGTCTTCCGGATGGCCCTCGACCCATTCGTCGACCCATTGCCCATCGACCCATGATTCGTTCCAGTACCCTTCAACCCATTGGTCTTCCCACCGGCCCTCCACCCATTGCTCGTCATAATGGCCCTCGACCCATTGTTGCTCCATGTGTGCCTCGACCCACTGGTCTTCCCACTAACCCTCCACCCACTGGGTTTCCGTCTGTTCCGGAATCTCCACGGGGTCGGTCCAATGTCCTTCAATCCAACCGTAAATCCAAGTGGGAGATTCCACGTAGTGAGCTTCAAAGTGACCCCCGACCCACACCGCGGCCCACGCCGTCGTCGCAACCAGCGCCAGAATCGCGAGGATCCTCCGACCACCGTGCCGCACGCACCGGGCCGCCCGCTGGTCGATTAAGGATGAAAGTGAATGCTTCATTGGGATATTCTCAATCTCCGCCGGTATTCCGCCGCAAAGAACCGACGGGGAACTTGGGTTTCACAACAGGATGGCCGCGGACCGCTTCGACTGATTCAGCCCTTGGGGCGGGGAGAGCCCGGCGCCCCGTCGGGCAGCGGCCGCTGCACCGGCCAGGGTTTGAGCTGGCGGCGCTGCTGGTCCTGCTGCCATTGCCGCGCCAGTGCAGAGCGTTCAGCCGCGGGGGCCTTGGCCGCCAACAGGGCGCCGCGATTCTGTTGCTCGAATGCGTCGTCGATGCCGTTGGCGTTTTCGTCTTCGTAGAGCGGGTTCTCGTCGGCGCTCGTCAACCCGCTCACCAACGCGCCGGCCGCACCCGCCCGCAAGGTGAACTGATTGGGAGCTCCCGGAGGCAGACTCGCGAGCGGCTGGTCGGCGAGGGCGAGCCGGTTGGCGAGGTACAGATCCCATACCCTGGCCGAGCGATCGATCCGCACGGTCAAGACGGGCAGCGTCGCCAGCGGGTTGCCGCCGTGGGTCTCGATCTTGATCGGGCCGCCGAATGGAATCCAAGTTACGCCACGCTGGGAGGGTTTTCCGATCTGGAGCTGCGCATAGCCGGGCCGGCTGGCCGCCTTGATTTGCAAACGCGCCCCGGCCGCGTCGATCACGGTGCCCTCCGAACCGTACGCCAGGAACGAAACAAACACGGTGTCCTTCGGACCGCCGCGCAGCGCCCGCGACCAACTGGTGCCAGCATCAATCGTGAGGTAGCGCAGGTTCTGACTCGTGGCCTCGCGCACATTGGGTTTTCCCAAGGTGGGAAGATCGTCGATGGTTGCCTGGGCCTTGGCGACCACGTTGGCGTCGTGAGGATTGCCGCGCGCCTTCAGCCGCGGCAGGTTGAGCGACGACTGCGCCGGCGCCGCCAGCCGGGCGCTGCCGTTGCCGGTCGCCGGCCTTGTGGGTGTGGGGGACTGCGCGTGCGCGCCGGCGGCGACGCACAGCATCGCGGCCACAGGGAGACGGATCACGTGGAACATGGGGGAAAGAGCGGGCGGCATGGGTCACTTGTACCCGAACGTCCCGCATTCCGCCTCTCGCCAATTGCTCTTTCTCTCGTCAATTGCTGTTTTCTCGCCCGAACAGGAAGAATCTACGGCCTTGGAGCGCCGCAGCGCTCCCTCTGGCGATATTCGATCGGTGATAATCCCGTTTCGCGTTTGAACGCGCAGTAGAATCGCGCCATCGATCCGAAGCCCGCCGCCAACGCGATTTCCGTGATGCGTTTTCCCGGGTCGGCCAGCAGCGCCAGGGCTTTCTGCAGCCGCCGGCGCGTCACATACTCGGTGAGCGTCAGACCGGACCACTGCTTGAACACGCGGCAGAAGTGAAACCGGCTGAGGGTCGCTTCGCGCGCCACCGCGACGAGCGCGATAGGCTCATCGAGATGCTCCTCGACGAACCGCCGTGCGGCGATCATGGAAAGCGGCTCGACGCGTCGACCATTCCCTGGTTCGCGGAGGGCGTGCTCTGCCACCAGCGAGCCGACCAGGCCCGCGAGCCCCAGCATCGCAGCATCCAGCCGTTGCGCGGCGACCACGGGGATCCTGGCGTACGTTTCGCGCGCGGGGCGCTGCCGCGTGGGGCTCAAGACGACCCCGGGATTTCCAAATGCGCGTGCACCGGCGAACTCCGAGGGCCGGTGCAGGAAGACAGGGCCGCTCCATAGCGTTGCCACGCGGCGGCCTTCGAAATGCACCGCGCAAGCACGCCCGATCAGGCCTGGCAGACATCGGCAGTGCCTCGTTTCGAGTCCGTCGTCTGGCGGTGGTGTGGCCAGCGCCCACGACCGCCGGCAGAGCGCACACCTCGGCCACGCACCGGCAAGCGCAGCGCGGAACGGCTCCGACGACGGAGTCTCGGTCATTTCCGTCGGCCATACCTCGAGCCGCAGGCCGGTGGAATGAAACACCCCCGACTGGAAGGCTGCAACGAGCGGCGACTCAACCCAAGCTATGGCAGCGGTCCGCCCGTCACGGCGGACGATTCCGGAGTCGAGCGGACGATCGCCGACCGTCGCCTGCACATTATTTAGATCGTGCGGGGCGTTCACGGCGCTCGTTCGCTCGTCGCGCGATCCTATCCGCCGATCGATGCTTTGCGGAGCTGGATGACCTCCTGGAACTGCGTCGCGGTGTTGCGTCGCGGTGTTGCGTCGCGGTGTTGCGTCGCGGTGTTGCGTCGCGGTTGTCATAGCGAGGGCCGCGTTTTCGGCCTGCCCATCATCGACAAACGCAACGTAATTTGCAGAACCAGAAACCACCCCATTCAAGGGGAGCGCCCACCCCAAGTAAGGGGTGGTTTTCTAGCGTGCTTTTTCATGCCGCGGCGGGTGGCCGCAACCCGCCACCAGCGTTTCACTGCAACGCCTCCACCTCTAATCACATCGACTCGCCTCAAACGGCCGGTTTGCGTTCGACCCCGCGCAGATAGTGGACGACGTCCGCGGCGCTGTAGCGCTCGGCGCCGTTGCGGACCATCCGCGCCACCTCGGAGACGTCGTTGCCCGCGGTGACCAACGGAGGTTCCATCTCGCCGTCGCGCACTTGAGGCAGGCCCGCGGTGGCCACCAGACCGTTGCAGAGACACATGCGGCCGGCGGTGTCGCTGATTTTTCCACCCTTGCAGAAGTAGTCCTCGACCGGCTCGCCCGCGCAGCGATAGCCCATGCTGCCATCACTTTTCCGATACGGCTGTCGCAGGTAGCCGAGGTCGCAGATTCTCTCACGGGCCGCGTAGCAATCGGCGTCGGAGACGGATTGCGCCTGCTGGAAAACCTTGAAGGGAAACCCCGTGGGGGAGGCGACCGGATTGGTGAAAACGGTGGCCTGGCCGGCGCGGCTCGCGGCGATCACCCGGGCCTTGATCGTGGGATCGATGCCGGACTCGTCGCAGAAAGCGAACACCGTGCCCACCTGGATGCCCGTGGCGCCGAGCCCCAGGGCCTCCGTCAGTTTCTCGGGGCGCGCATACGCGCCCGCCAGCCAGAACGGCAGGCCCAGTTCGCGGAATTTCTGCAGATCCGGCACATCGCGCGGACCGTAGATCGGCTCGCCCGCCGCGCTGAGTTGCAGCGGACCCCGCGGTGGCGCGTTGTGGCCGCCCGCAATGTCGCCCTCGATTACAAAACCGTCGACGCGCCCGTTCGACTTCTTCGCCAGGGTCAGCGCCAGCGTGGCCGAGGAGACGATCGCCAAAAAATACGGCCGGCGCAGCTGGGGCGGGGGACCGCCGCAGATGGCTGCGGGATCAAATCGGGACATGAACTCCTCGCCGGGCAACGCGCCTTCGACGTCGATCTTGAATTCGGCCGGTTCCCCGGCCGCCAGGCGATCGAGTGTGCCGGGGATCGTCCGCGGGATGCCCGCACCGACCAGCACGTAGTCGACGCCCGCCAACATCGCTCCGAACAGCGACGGCAGTGTCGGCAGCTGGATTTTTTCGAGCAGGTTGATGCCGACTTTTCCGTCGTGACCTTCCTTGGCGAGGAAGACCTCGACGAAATTCGCCGCCACCGTCAGCTCGGTCAACGCGGACCCCGGTTGCTGGGTGGGCATCGCGATCGGGCGAAACGGCGCGGCGGGTTCCTTGCCGCCGGGAATGTAGTGGGTCTCGATCACCCGTTCGGCGATGCCGCGGATGGGAAAGTGCGCCAGGGCCCGGCGCATGTCGCCCTCGAGGTCCCCTTCCTGCAGCCGGCGGGCGAGGATGACCGCCAGGGCGGTGCCGGAAACCACGCCCAACTCGCCCATGCGCGAGACCGCCCGCGCGAGCCGCCAGTTTGAGACTGCGACTCCCATGCCGCCCTGAATGATGATTGGATGGTGCATGACAAAGAAGCGCGGCCCTCCCGGTCACACCGTGCCACCAGCCCGGACCGGGACGGCGGAACAGCCTGAACTTCGAACACCAACGCTCCCCCAACCATGGGCCCCTCCGCGCCGAGCGAAAGCCCCATGCGCAGCAACCACCCGGGTAGTAGCTACCCGCGTCGGCGTTTTCTCGCCGACTTATGCTAATGGCTGTCGCAAGATCCGCGTGGTCGGACCGCGATTCGAATTGCGGCGGGCGCGACTTCGGGCGTTCCTCACCGGGTCGGCTCGCGGCCGATCTTGCGGTGGTCGCGGGTGTCCCCACTTGTAACCGTCGGTCTCCCGCCTCCATGAACCTTTCGCCTTGTTCGTATCCGTTTCTCCCTGTCGGTCGCGCCGGGCTCGCGTTTGGGTTGTTTTTCTTCGGCTGGCTCGGGTCGCTGCGCGCGCAGCTCGCGTGGGCGGTGTTCGACGAAAACACGCTTTCGCCCGTCACCAGCACGAGCGATCGCGTGACCATCACCGTGCCGGCCGGCCAGCGGGCGACCCTGGTCACGACCAATCTGGTGCCGATCGATCTCTCGTCCACGAGCGCGTCGCCCGTGGCGATTTCGCTGACTTTCACGGTGAGCGGCGGGCTGTCGAACCTCGCGGCGGGTACGCGCGCCATCGGGATTGGATTGTTCAACCGCGGACTCACGACCGGCAGTTTCGCGGATGACGCGGGCTACTTCGTCTGGGTCAACGGTCGCAGCACGGGCAGCCTGCTCGAGCTGCGCCGGCGCAATGGCGACGGCCTGTCGGCGAGCCTGCTCAATCCCACCGGCGCCTCGTTCGCCAACCTCGGCACCGGCAGTGCCACGCAGACCGCCGGCGCGCTCACCGACGCCGTCCCATACACGATCACGCTGCGGCTCAATCGTAGTGCCGGCGGTCTGGCCCTCGGCACCAACACCGGGGCCGACGTTGCCGGCGCCTGGCTGCGCGGCGATGGACTGAGCCAGACCGCCTATTCCAACCCGGACGCCGTGCCGGCCGCCACGCTGTTCAACGAACTCGCGTTCATGTTTCAAAACACCACGGGAGCGGCCGTGACCCTCACGCTGGATTCGATCACGGGAGCGACCGCGCAGGCCTCGCCGACCATCGTGGCGCAGCCGCAGCAACTCATCCTGAATCCGGGCCAGACTGGCACCCTCACCGTGACTGCCACCGGCACGCCACCGCTCAGCTACGAGTGGCGCCGCGACAGCGTGCCCCTGGCGGGCTCGAACAACGCCAGCCTCACCACGGGAACGAGCGGCGCCTACAGTGTCATCGTCTCGAACGCGTTCGGCAGCGCGATCAGCAGCGCGGCCACCGTCCTCATCTCGGCCACCCCCATCCCGGTGACGATCGACACGCAGCCCGTGTCGCTGGTCGTCAACGCCGGACAACCGGCGCTCTTCAGCGTGAACGCGTTTGGCTCCGCTCCACTCACCTTCGAGTGGCAGAAAAACAGCGTCGCGATTCCCGGCGCCAACGGCCCCACGCTCACGATCGCGGGCGCCACGACCGCCGACGCCGGGATCTACTCCGTGGTCGTGCGCAACGCCACCACGAGTTCCGTCAGCCAGCCGGTGACACTCACGGTCAACGCCCCGCCGGCGATTCTGGTCCATCCCGCGGGGGTGATCGTGAACACCGGTCAGGGCGCGCAGTTCAGTGTGGCGGCGGCGAGCAGCACCGGGGCCCCCACCTACCAGTGGCTGCGCAACGGCGCGCCGATCGCCGGCGCGACGGGTGCGACGCTCACCTTCTCCGCGGTCACCGTCGCGGACCTCGGCACTTACACGGTGCGGGTGGCCAACGCGACGGGCTCGGTGACGAGCAACCCGGCGGTGCTGACCGCGCCCTCGACGATGACCATCGCCACCCGGTTTCCGGCGGGCGGCGCCCAGGGCGTGAATCCCGACACGCCGCTCCGGCTGACGTTCGACCGGGAAGTGCGGGCCGGCCTCTCCGGGCGGATTCGAATCGGACGGGCGTCGGACGGCAGCATCGTCGACACGCTCGATCTGGGCGCGGCGTCCACGCGGCTGGTGGGCACCAATCCCACGCCGTATAATTTCTTCCCGGCAATCGCGACCGGCGGCACGCTGGCCATCTATCCGCGCGCCGGGGCGCTGGCCTACGGACAGACGTATTTCGTCACGATCGAGAGCGGCGCGATTCTCGACAGCAGCGGGGCGACTTTCCCGGGCAGCACCGAGACGACCGCCTGGCGGTTTTCGACCAAGAACGCCGGTCCGATCCCCGGCACCGCGGCGGTCACCGTCGCGGCCGATGGCACCGGGGATTTTTCCAGCGTGCAGGGCGCCATCGACTATGTGCCGGTTGGGAACACGGCGCGGGTTGTGATCACGGTGAAGCGCGGCACCTACGCGGAGCTGGTCTACCTGGGCGCAACCAAGCCCCTCGTCACCCTGCGCGGCGAGGACCGGACGCAGACAGTCATTGCGTATCCAAATAACAACAACTTCAATGGCGGGAACAACCGGGCGATGTTCGCGTGCGATGCGAACGATTTCACCCTCGAAACCCTCACCCTGCGCAACACCACCCCCTCCGGCGGTTCGCCGGCCGAGGCCCTGCGCGGCAACGGCCAGCGCGCGATCCTCAACCGCGTCAATCTCTCCAGCCGCCAGGACACGCTGCTCTGGAACGGCACGCTGTTCGTCACCGACAGCCTGATCGAGGGCGACGTCGATTTCATGTGGGGCACTGGCGCGGCTTATTTCCAGCGCTGCGAGCTGAAGGCGCTTGCGACCGGATTCTACGCGCAGGTGCGCAACGGCGAGACCGGGCGCGGCCACGTTTACGTCGACTGCCGCCTGACGGCGGCGGCCGGCGTGACGAATGTCTTTCTGGCCCGCATCGATCCGCGCGCGGGCGCCGCCAACACGTGGCCCTTCAGCCAGGTGGTGTTCCTGAACTGCGCCCTGGGGGCGCACGTCGCCCGCGAAGGCTGGCGGCTCGACAACGCCACGAGCGCCCCGAATGTCCAGTTCTGGGAATACAAGTCGACCGACGTCGCCGGCGCGACGCTCGACATCAGCGGCCGTCTGCGCGACGCCCGGCAGATCGACGACACGACGGCGGCACAGTTTCGCGATCCGCAGTTTGTGGTCGGCTTTGCGCCGCAGATCGCCCCGGCGATCGAGGCGGCGCCGGCGGCCCAGAGTGCGACGGCGGGCACCAACGTGCGGCTGAGCGTGACGGCGACGGGATCGCCGTCCCCCACCTACGTGTGGCTGCGGGGTGGTGCGGCCATCGGCGGCGCGACGGACGCCACGCTGGTGTTGCCCAACGTGCAGACCAGTGACGCGGGCGAGTATGCGGTGCGGGTCACCAATGCGCGCGGTGCGGTGACGAGTGCGACCGCCGCGCTCACGGTGACGCGCGGCATTTTTGCGGGCACGTATTTTGGCACGATCGCCGGGGCCGGCTCATTTGCCCTGCAGGTGAGGGACAACGGCACGGCGGTTTTCCTCGCGCGCGGCGCGGGCTTCGCCGGCACGCTCGCGGTGCGCTCGGCGGTGGTGGACGCGAAAGGGCAGCTGCGGGCCACGTCGGGGTCGGCGGTGGTCGACGCGATCATCGATGCCGCGGGCAATGTCAGTGGCTCGATCGGTCCGGATCCGCGGAGCGGGATCGCCGCACCGAGCGCGCAGCTCACCGGGGGACGGGCCGCCGTCACGGGCGTGGCCCAAAATTTCGCAGGCTATCAACAACTCCGGTTGCCGGGCGATTCTCTCACGGTGGATGTGATCACTGGCGCCACCGGCCAGGTGTTTGTCGTCGTGCTCGAGGGCGCCAACGATGCGGGCACGGGCACAGTCGATTCTGCCGGCCGGTTGAGTGCCACGACGGCGGGCGGCAAGAGCTTGACCGGCGTGCTCGGGGCGGGCGTCGCGGGGGGCTCCGCCACGCTCGTCACGCCCCAGACGGCGGGCAACCGCGTGAGTGTCATGCTGGCGGCCGGCGATGCGGGGGCTCCGGCGCAGCGCCTGACCGGGCTGGCCACGCGCGCGCGCGCGGGGGCGGGCGACGGAGCGGCGATTGTGGGCTTTGTCATTTCAGGCGACGCACCCCGGCCGATCGTGGTGCGGGGCGTCGGGCCGGCGTTGGTCGCGTTTGGTGTAAGCACGGCGCTGACGGCGCCGAAACTCGACCTTTATCGGGGAGCCCAACTGGTGGCGACCAACACCGGCTGGGCCTCCAGCGGCAATGCCACGTCGCTGGCGGCGGCGTTTGCCAGCGTGGGCATGTTTGCTCTGAATCCGGCGAGTGCCGATTCCGCGCTGGTCATCACGCTCGCGCCCGGCGGCTACACGGCCCAGATTTCCGGCGTGGGCGGGGCCGAGGGCAATGCGCTCGTCGAGATTTACGATCTCGCCCCCGGGAATCTGGCGCAGCGGCTCTCCAACCTCTCGACGCGGGCGTTTGCCGGCCGCGACCCGGACACCTTGATCGGCGGCATGACGGTGGCGGGCAACGTGCCAAAGCGCATGCTCGTGCGCGCGGTGGGGCCGGGGCTCGCGCAGTTCGGCGTCGGCGGCGCGCTGTTGCGGCCGCTGCTGGAGGTGCTGGACGAACAGAAACGCGTGGTGGCGCAAAACAGCAATTGGAGCACGAGCCCCAACGCCGCGGCGATCACGCTCGCGAGTGCGGAAGCGGGGGCGTTTCCGCTCGCGCCGGCCGCAGCCAACGCGAGTGCGGACGCTGCGTTGCTCCTGAATCTTGCACCCGGCAACTACACGGTGCAGGTGACGGGCGCCGATGGGTCGACGGGCGTGGCGTTGCTGGAGGTCTACGAGCTGCCGTAAGCCGGATTGTTCGCACCGCGATCCGAGACCGCGACACAAGGGATTGGGGAATCTTGAAATCTGTCGTTTGGCGGCTCCTGGGAAACAGCGTCGTTGGACCGTTTGGCGGAGCGGCTGTACGCCGCGATGGGAATTCAGTCCGAACGAAGGGTCACGGGATAAACCCGCTCCTACCGTCGGTTTCTTTCCTGCACGGGCAACCCCGACTTGTCGGGGTTGCGGTTGGGGCTCAATCGTTCCGGCTGATCCGGCGTGGGCAAGGTGTCCGCGAGGCGAGGGCAAAATATTCGGACTGGGAAGATCGCAGTTTGACCAAAAGGAAAGTTGCCTTCAACGAACGGGTGAATTGATTATCGGTGCATCTCGGACCAAAGGCTGCGATCTTCCGGTCCGGATTCCGTCTGGGTTCCTCCACGGACGAAACCTCGCACACCTCCTTCCCCTCCAACTTTCACGACTTGATGTCGCTTCTGCGTTTAGTCGGCCCTTCGTCGTCCTCCGTGGTTGCACCGGAGAGCCTGTGGCGTGTCGCGTTGCTCTTCCTCGCCGCCGCCGCCTTCGTAATCGCACGGGCCTGCGGCTACGAATTTGAAAGTGTGGCGGCGTACGCGGTCTATCTCGCGCTTTACGTGGCGCTGCCGGGGGTGGTGGTGATGTACGCGGTCAACCGCGGGCCGCTCTCGTTGGCCAAGGTCCTGGCGTTGGCGCTGCCGACGGGATTTGCGCTGGAGATCTTCACGTACCTCGGTCTGGCGGCGGCGGAGGCCAAGGAGCTTTACGGATGGACCCCTCTCGGCTGGCTTGCTCTCGCGCTGGCGTTGCGCTTCTCGCGGCGGGAATGGCCCGTGCAGTGGCGAATTGCGGGTAATCACGCCGGCGTCGCGGCCGGGCTGACCGCGGCGTTTCTCGGCACCGTTGTGATGGCGGCGAGCCAGATGTTTGCCGAGTCCCCGCTCTCGGACGGCCTGCCGACGCGCGCGATTTTTCACGACTGGGTTTATCTGATCAGCCGTGCGGCGGTGATCAAGAACAACTGGCCGCTCGACGATCCGAGTCTCGCCGGGACACCCCTGCAGTATCATTACTTCATGATGGTGCACGCGGCGGCGGTCTCGGGGATGACGGACGTCGAGATCTCGACCATCTTGCTGCGGCTGATTTATGTGCCGATGGGCGCGGCGTTGGTGGCGCAGGCCTATCTGCTCGGGCGGGCGATCGCGCGTACCCCCTGGGGCGGGGTGGGGGCGGCCCTGCTGTTCGTGGCGGCGAGTGAAATGTCGTTTGCGCCGAGCTACGGCGATTCGATGTTCCTCGGGCTCTTTGTGCGCTGGTTGTTTGTCAGCCCGACTTTTTTCTTCGGCATGATCTTTTGTGGAGCGCTCCTGCTCGCCGTGCACGGTTGTGTGCGACGCGCGACGTGCGAGGTGCGCCATTACGGGTGGTTGGTGCTGCTCGGCGCCGCGGGCACGGGCGCCAAGGGTACGTTGCTGCCGGCGATGGTGTGCGCGCTCGGTCTGTGGGCGATCTGGCGCTGGTGGCGCGAGGGCCGGGTGCCGCGGCGGGTCATCGGCCTGGGCCTCTGCCTCGGCGGCGCATTCCTGGTCGTGTATCTGGAAACGATGTCATCCTGGCGCACGGGCGAAGCGAAATTGAACCCGTTCCATGTGTTTCAACTCACGGGATTTTGGAAACTGCACCTGGCGGCGTGGACGGAGGCGCTGGCCCACGTGCTGCCGCTCGCCCTGGCCTCGCCCCTGGCGCAGCTGGCGTGTGCCGCAGTGGTGTTTGCCGGCACGTGCGGCGTGCGGTTGCTCGCGATCCCCTACCTCGTCTGGGGCGATTTGGAAAAACGCGACACGATGCTGGTTGGCTGGCTGGGCGCCTTCTTCACGGCCAGCGCGGGCATGGGGCTGATGATGGAGTTGAACAGCTACGGTGAACTCTACCTGATCCTGATGATGCGGCTGCCGATGGCGGTGCTCACGGCCGGATTCTTGATCGCCGCCTTGCGACGGATTCTGGCCTGGTGGCATGCACCGGCCGAGGGGCCGGCTTCCCGTTCACCCTTTGCCAGTCGTTTGCCGGTCGATCGTCGTGGGGCCGGCCTGTTGCGGCCGCCGTCATGGCTGCCCCGGCTGGTCGTGGGCAGCGGAGCGGCGGTGCTCTTTGGTGCACTTGGGGTGCAGACCTCGTTATGGTGGTCGCGCAACCGGCCCGGCCTCGTCGAGTGGCTCAACACGCCGGCCGAGGTGCAGCCCGATCGATCGATGCGCGAACTCCAGGAGGCGTTGCTGTGGGTGCGGGAAAACACGGAGTCGAACGCGGTGCTCGTCGCCAACGCGTGCACTCCGGAAAACATGCGGAAAGATCACTGGGGGGCCTTGGACCGCACCCTAATGGGTGTGCACTTCTATTATTCGGCCCTGACCGAGCGCCGGCTCTGGTTCGAGGGCCCCAGCTACATCATGGATACGACGCGCGCCCGGATTCGCGCGGGCCTGGCCGCGAATTTCTTTTACCGGGGGCGCTCCCTGGATCCGGCGATTGTGGCGAATGCGCCGAGCTATGTGCTCCTCGATCGCAGTCTGAAGGATGACGCCGTCGTGACACTGCCGCTGGGCGCGCGCGTCTTTTCCAATTCGCGGATGATCGTCTACCGCCTGTCCGAGCCCACGCTGCGTCCCTCCGTGAAGGACCTCGTGTCCGGCGGTTCGCAGGAGTAAGCGCCGCGGTTGCCAATTCGCGCGGTCGGTTGCGGCTACCACGGTTCCCGGCCAGGCCGAACGGGCCAAACCCTTGCGTTTGATTCTGCTGAAGAACCCTTGGTCCTGTATCAACCGAATAATGACGCGTCGCTGCACGCTGGGCGGAGTGAACGCGTGACAGCCGACGCGGGCTTTGTGCAGGGGAGCGCGGCCGAGGTTTATCGGCGCACGCGGATTGCCCGGCTCCAGCCGGAAGCAGGTGACGGGACCTGCGATCGTTCGTCGGCGACAGCGATCGCTTCCCGTCCGATGCGGACTTTCGAACGAGAACGGCGTGTCAACGCCCAATGCATGATCTCGCCGGCCCTGGACGCTTCTCCCGGTTGCACGACGCGGATCATGTTTCCGGCTTCATCGGCGCTGGCGCGGGAACATTTCTGTGCTACGGTTCGTCACACCCCGTACATGAAACTCCACCGATTTCCCCGTTTGGCTCTCCTCGGTCTGGCGCCGGCGCTCGCCTGGCCGGCCGCGGAGGCCCCCCGCACCATCGCGCGCGCCAACGTGGTGTTTTTCGAGCCGCAGAAATTTACCGACGTGCGCGACAGTCAGATGGGCGATCCAGATCGCACCACCTACCTGCAACAGCTCCGCGACCACCTGCTCGAGCAGGCGAAGTATCATGTGCCCGAGGGGCATACGCTCAGCGTGACGTTCACCGACATCGATATGGCGGGTGATTTCGAGCCGTGGCGCGGTCCCACCTGGAGCGATGTTCGCGTGGTGAAGGATCTCTATCCACCGCGCATCAATCTCGTTTTTCGCCTGACCGATGCCGAGGGCAAGGTCGTGAAAGAGGGCAAACGCGAACTCCGCGACCTCGCCTTCCTGATGAAGATCACGATGTCGTTTCGCGACGATCCCCTGCGCCACGAGAAGGCCCTGCTCGACGACTGGCTGCGCAGCGAGCTTCCGCGGGTGAGAAAGAGTTGAACCGCTTTGAATCCGCCGTCCACCGCTTCCCCCGCGCCCAGCGCCGGGCGCCTCGACAAGTGGCTCTGGGCGGTGCGCATCTTTCGAGCCCGCAGCCTGGCCAGTGAGGCGTGCCGCGCCGGCGGCGTGACGGTCAACGAACTCACGGCCAAACCCGCGCGCGACGTGCGCCCGGGCGAAATCGTCAAGGTCCGGCAGGGCCTCGTCGTTCGCACCCTGCGCGTCGTGGACGTGCCGCGTTCGCGGGTGGGGGCAAAGCTCGTGGCGGGCTACTGCGCCGATCTGACGCCGCCGGAGGAGTTGGCAAAAGGCCGGGAGCAACGGGTGCAGCAGGTGCTGGCGCGGGAGCAGGGCAGCGGCCGGCCGACCAAACGCGACCGGCGGCGGCTGGACCGGTTGTTTGAATAATCTGAGTTTTCGTCCGTGACCTCCGGGTCGCCCCGGTGCTCTCTGGGTCCCGTCTGCCCATGAACGTTTACTCCAAATTCGAAACCGAGCTTTCCGTCCGACCCGACGACATCGATCTCTACCAACATGTGCACAGCACCCGATATCTCGACTATGTGCTCGCGGCGCGGTTCGAGCAGATGGACAAACACTATGGCATGTCGATGCAGGCGTTTGCGGAACGCGGGCTCGGCTGGTGGATGACCACGGCGACCATTCACTTCAAGCGACCCCTGAGCTGGGGCGATCGCATGACGGTGCGGTGCTGGATCGAGCGCTTCACGGAGAGCGGTTGCCGCGTGGCGTTCGAGATTGAGAAGAACCCGACCGGCAAGCGGGTCTGCGACGGGTTTTGCGACTACTCACTGGTCACCCTCGCGAATGGGCGGGCCACCCCGCTGCCGGACGACGTGCGGGCGAAGTATTCGATTTAGCCCGGCGGTTTGGGCGCCTCTGCCGGCTGACGGTGCCGCGAACGCTTCCGACAACTCAATTTCGGAGGGCTGCGCTTCGTCGCCGCCGAGCCTGGATCCCGACGCGACGGTGCCGGCCAGAGCCCAGTCGACAGGCTCAGGGTCCCGGACGGCGCCCTCCGAAGCAGACCTCCAATCACCGGCAACCGGGAGATGGTTTGGTCCTCCGCGAATTCCCTTGCTTCGGCTGAAGTCGTGTGCACCGTCACCCGTCTTCGTTAGAGAATACGTTAGATGACAGCATCTGGTGAGTCGTTGGCTGAGCGTTTGGCTTAAGTGATGATTTCGAAACCCAATTGTGGGAACGGACTGGCAGCGGACGGAGGATCTACGAGATATCACAGATGAGTAACTCCAAACTATACGTCGGCAACCTGTCGTTCAAGACCACCGAAGACGAGCTTCGCTCCGCTTTCGGCCAATACGGCTCAGTGACCGATGTTTACGTCGCCATGGACAAGATGACCGGTCGCCCCCGTGGCTTCGCGTTCGTCACCATGGGGACTGGCGATGAGGCCAAGCAAGCGGCTGAAAAGATGAACGGCGTCGACCTCGGCGGCCGTCAGTTGACCGTCAATGAAGCCCGTCCGAAGGAAGAGCGCCCGGGTGGCGGCTTCGGCGGCGGTGGCGGTGGTCGCGGCTTCGGCGGCGGCGGCGGCGGTGGTCGCGGCTTCGGCGGCGGCGGTGGCGGTGGCCGCGATCGCGGCGAGCGCCGGTACTGAGCATCCGCGTTTCACTAACACGGTTTTTCGAGGGACGAGGCTCCTCCGGGGCCTCGTCCTTTTTCATTTTATAGATTCCAGGGGTAGGGCGAGGCGTCCCTGCCGAGCTGTCGCACTGATTGCGCCGGCCACGCCGCATCCCGCGCGTCATCGCGGGCACGGTTCGCCTCACCCAAGCCATCATGCCTTTCAAATCTCTCAATCTTTCGGACACGGTCCTTCGCGGCGTCCAAGCCGCCGGTTACACCGATCCCACTCCCATTCAGCTGCGCGCGATTCCCGTCGTGCTCGGCGGCGGCGACCTGATCGGTTCCGCGCAGACCGGCACCGGTAAGACCGCGGCCTTCGCGCTGCCCATCCTGACGAAGCTCGGCGCGCACGCCCGCGGGCAGAACGCCCGGGTGCTCGTGCTCGAGCCCACGCGCGAACTCGCCGCCCAGGTTGAGACGGCCTTCCGCGACTTCGCCCGCTTTTCCGATATCCGCGCGGTGGCGATCTTCGGCGGCGTCGGCTACGGCAACCAGCGCGCGGAACTCCGGCGCGGCGTCGACATCATCGTCGCCACGCCCGGCCGCTTGGTGGACTATCTCAAGGACGGATCGATTTCGCTCCGCGACATCTCCGTGCTCGTGCTCGACGAAGTCGATCGGATGCTCGACATGGGCTTCCTGCCGGTGGTGAAGGACATCATCGCGCGCTGTCCGAAAAACCGGCAGACGCTGTTTTTCTCGGCCACCGTGCCGCCGGAGATTCAGGCGGTTGCGTCGTTCGCGCTGCGCAACCCGACGCGCGTCGAGGTTGGCGGCAGCCGTACGGTCACCTCGTCGGTGAACCACGCGATCTACCCGGTCGCCTTCGAGCAGAAATTCGACCTCCTCCTCGCGTTGCTCGCGAAGGACAATTTCGACAGCGTGCTGGTGTTTTCGCGCACGAAGCACGGCGCCGACAAAATCGCGCGCCGGCTCAAGACCGCCAATCACAGCGTGGCCGTGCTGCACGCGAACCGTTCGCAGAACCAGCGCATGGAGGCGCTCGCCGGCTTCAAGAGCGGCAAATACGAAATCATGGTCGCCACGGACATCGCGGCGCGCGGCATCGACGTCGCCGGTGTCTCGCACGTGATCAATTACGATGTGCCGGAGGATGCGGAAACGTACGTCCACCGGGTGGGGCGTACTGCGCGCATGGGCCGCGACGGGACGGCGGTGACCTTCGTAAGC